>JBOGWV010000195.1:0-3169 GCA_050693975.1 Actinomycetota bacterium | reverse complement strand
GCGGTGGTCCTCGACAGCAACGATCCCGAGGTCCTCGCGTCCTTCTATTCGAAGCTCACCGGTTGGAAAGTGCAGCGCCCCACCGATGACGCGTCGCCCTACATCGACCTCGTCAACCCCGACGGAGGCGTCGAGCTCGGGATCCAGCGCGTCCCCGAGCCGAAGAGCGGTAAGAACCGTGCTCACTTCGACTTCCACGTCGACGACATCGATCTGGAGGCAAAGCGAGCCCTCACCCTCGGCGCCACGCTGGTGGAGCGCTTTGGAGAGACGGATGAAGGCTGGATCTGGATGACTGACCCCGAGGGCAACGAGTTCTGCTTCTGCAACTCATGCTGATCTAGCCGGAGCGCTTGAGCTTGCCGTGTTGCTTGGCGTACCGTTCGCCGCGCTCGAAGATCTTGAGCCCCAGCGGAATCGAGATCACGCCGATGACGATGAGGGGCCAAAGGTCACCCCACAGCGAGCCGATGCCCGCCCCCTCTAGGATCGCCGCACGGATTCCCTCGAGCGCATAGGTCGCCGGTGAGATCACCGCGATGGCTTGCATGAACCCCGGGAGCACGTCGACCTCGTAATAGACGCCGGACACCACCAGCAGCATGCCCTGAGCGACGAAGCCGAGCTGCGTTCCCTTCTCGGGCGAGATGAGCGGAAGGACCGCCGTCATCATGCCGATTCCGATGAACGACACCGATGCGACCGCCAGCACGATCAAAGCGGCAAGGAAGTTCGCGTTCGGCATCTCGAGGTCGAAGAAGAAGGCGATGACACCGAACAGTAGCCCTGCACGCAGCACGCCGTAGGCGACCGCAAACACCCCCATTCCGCCGAGGTGAACGACGCGCGACAACGGCGCCATGAAGGTGTACTCGATGGTGCCCTCCCAGCGCTCCCAGGCAACCGTCTCGGTCAGGATCTCGAAGATGATCCCGAGGTAGGCCCAGATCACCGCACCGATCAGCAGCACGGTGGTCTGGCGATTGACGTCGAGAGTGCCTCCGGAGGCCTCGACACCCTCGGCGATGAACACGATAGTGAGGGTGTTGGCGACCGTCCAGATGAAGAACGCTACCTCCCACCAGATGTAGCGCTTGACCAGGTAGACGTTGCGCTCGACGATTCCGCCCAGTCCGATGAACTCGGCGCGCAACAGCGCGCGGTCTCGTCCGCTCCGTCCGGCAACTCCGGTGTTTCTCATTCGTCCACCTCCTCGGCCTCGTCCTCGAAGCTGCGCCCGGTGGCGGCGAAGAACGCCTTCTCTAGGCTTGCGGCGTCGTACCGAGCCTTCAGGTCATCCGCCGGCTCGAGTGCGAGAAGCTCTCCCCTATCGAGTATGCCGACGCGCTCGGCCAGCGTCTCGGCCTCGTCGAGGTCGTGGGTGCACAGCAAGATCGTGGCGTCGTGCTCGGCGCGCATCGCCCTGATGAAGTCTTGAACCTCGAGCTTCGAGCGTGGGTCGAGCCCCGTAGTGGGCTCGTCCAACAGCAGGAGCACCGGTGAGGTAAGAAGCGCACGGGCGAGCGCGACCTTCTGCTGCATGCCTCGCGACAGGTTCTCCATCGATTCGTTTCGACGATCGGCCGGGAATCCAACACCTTGGAGGATCTCCGGGATGCGTCTTTGGGTCTCGCGGGCCGTGATCCCGTAGAAGCGAGCCGCATAGCTGAGGTTCTCGCTCGCCGACATTTTCTTGAAGAACGACGCTTCGACCGAAACTCGATTGACGAGGCGGCGAACCGCCCGCGCACCGGTTACGACGTCGTGACCGAAGATCGTCGCCGACCCGCCGTCCGGTAACAGGAGTGTCGACAGCAGGCGCACGAGAGTGGACTTCCCAGAGCCGTTCTGCCCGAGGATCGCGACGCACTCACCGCGCTCGATGTCGAAGCTCACGCCGTTGAGCGCGGCGACACGCTTACGGCGCTTCATCTTCTTCCCGCCCTCTCGGCGCAGGAACTCCTTACGCAGCGCCTCGATGTGGACCGCCGGGGCGATGGACGCACGCGCGTCGAGAGTCGGATGTGATTCGTAGGTGACGAACTGAGACATGCATTTGCTCCCTTTGAGAGGGTTGGTTGGGACGCACAAAGGAGCGCCCCCGGCGGCGGGGCGCGTGACTCGTTGGTGGTGCGTCAACCCAGGAGCAACATCACTAGCCAAGATAGCGACAGGAGCGCGGCGAGACAACCCTGCTCGCGAGATTGCTCGAGAACCGGGCCACAATGAGAGGTCAGGGATGTCCGTCGACCGTGGGGGCCGGCGGGTGAGGGGCCTGGTCTCCCCCACCCGCCGGTTGGGACAGTGGCATCGCGGGGCCAGAGCCCAAAACGTTACCTACCTAGTCATATAGGACTAGTCAGCAAGCGACAAGACCTGAGAGCCTGGCAATTCCCGCCAGTTGACCCAACGTGGGCGGCCCTGCGTCTATTTGCCGAGGTTGAACGGCGCCCTCATCACCAGCTTGACGTTGCGGTCCTCGGGATTCCCGTTCGCCCCACAGTCCGCTTGACCCGTGCGCTCGCACGCATCGTGAAAGGCCTCGATCCGAGACAGCGCCGCCAGGTAGTCCTCGACCGGCACCGAAGACGGATCGGGCACCACGGGTGGCGCCGCGTGATCGACCGCGGTGCCGTAGATGAACAGCGTGTCCTTGGCTCCCACTCCCGGCTTCCAGGCGAGTTCGATCAGGCGCGATTGCTGAGGCCAATCGATGTGCGACGCGGTGTTGATCTCCCAGTAACCGCGGCCCTTGTTCTTGGGCTCGGGTCCCGCCGGATAAGGACGAACGGCGTTGTTGTGCTCGTGGCCGTTAACCCACGCCACGACGTTGGGGAAACGCTTGATGAGGTCGTCCAGACCCGCGCCCAACGCGCAGTTGGGCGCGTCCGTGGTGCGGAAGCAGTGATAGGGCGCGTCCTCGCCTGAGCTCGGCGGGTTGTTGAGGCTGACCGAGGAGTGATGCGAGAAAAGCACGATGAGCCGGTCCTTTCCCGACCGGTTCAGGCGGCGCTCCCCGTCCACGTAGAAGCGCCTCGAGTTCTTCTTGAGCTGCCTCCCCAGCCATTTGAACTGCGAATCCGGGATGTGCCCGTTGGAGCCTCCACCGTAGGCGACGGTGTCGAGCGAGACTCCCACGACCTTGGGCGCGATCTCGAAGCTGTAGTAA
>JBOGWV010000194.1:0-5446 GCA_050693975.1 Actinomycetota bacterium | reverse complement strand
ATCCTCGCCCTCGAGTTCGCCAGGCGTGGGTTCGTGGGTTCGTCGCGCGCCATCGAGGGCCGGCACGGAGTGCTTCATGCCTACTCGGATGCAGCGCGGCCGGAGGTCGTGGTAACCGGGCTCGGTGAGCGTTTCGAGATCCTGCACACGGCCATAAAGCCATACCCCGCGTGTCGCTACGCGCACGGTCCTCTCGACGCGATCATCGACTTGGTCGGCGAGCATGGTCTCGGGCCCGATGACGTTGAGTCGGTCGTGATTGGACTTCCGGAGGCCGCCATGGAGCTGATCGGACTCCCGGTAGAGCGAAAGCGCGCCCCCCAGAACATCGTGGATGGACAGTTCAGCATGCACTTCCTCGCGGCCGCTGCCCTCACGCGCCGGCGGATGACCTGGGACGAATACAACCTCATCGGCGACCGGGGCGTCGACGAACTGATGCAGCGCACGGAGGTGATCCCCGACGAAGAGGCGAGCCGCGCCTATCCCGAGCAGTGGCTGTCTTCGGTCGAGATAGAAGCTCAGAGCAAGAGGCTGGCCGAAAGACGGACCGGTGCGAGAGGGGAGCCGGAGCTCTTTCTCGAGTGGGATGAGATCGAGCGTAAGTTTGACGGCCTTGCCGAGAAGGTCTTGACGGCCGAGCAGCGAGCCGGCGTCAAGCAGGCCGCACGGGGACTGTCCAGAGGCAACGGACCCCGTATCTTGTGCGAGTTATTGCGGCGACCTCTCCGCCGCGAGGTCGACCCAGAGTTTGTTGCGACCGCGGCGACAACGGATGCCTGAACGACAGACGCCGTTGGAGGGCGTACGCGTCCTCGACCTGTCCAATCTCATTGCCGGGCCCATGCTTGGCATGTACCTCGCCGACTTCGGAGCCGAGGTGATCAAGGTCGAGCATCCCAGCAGAGGCGACGAGCTTCGCAATTGGGGGCACAGCAAGGACGGCGTCGGCCTGATGTTCAAGATGCTGAATCGAAACAAGAAGACGGTCACGCTTGACCTGAGTGCTCCGAGCGGCCAAGAACTCGCACACCGTCTGATCGAGTGGAGTGACGTCGTGATCGAGAGCTTCCGGCCCGGAACCTTGGAGCGGTGGGGATTCGATTACGGCTCCCTGAAGCAGGATAAGCGTGAGCTGATCATGGTGAGGGTCAGTGGCTACGGGCAGTCCGGTCCCTATTCCAATCGGGCGGGGTTCGGAACCGTGGCCGAGGCGATGAGCGGCTATGCGTACATCACCGGGTACCCGGGCGATGCACCGCTGCTTCCGTCCTTCGGTCTTGCCGATGCCTCCTCGGCGATCTTCGGCGCCTTCGGCGTGATGCTCGCCCTTTACGACCGCGCTGCAGGTTCGGGTGAGGGGCAGCTGATCGACCTGGCCCTCTATGAGGGGCTGCTCACGATGTTGGGACCTCAGATCATCGACTTCGACCAGCTCGGCCTCGTCCAAGAGAGATTGGGAAGCAAGCTCCCGTTCGTTGCCCCGCGCAACACCTACCGAACCGCCGACGATAAGTGGATAGCGATTGCGGGGAGCACTCAGGCGACTTTCGAGCGGATCACTCACGCACTCGAGATCGACGAGCTCATCGACGACCCTCGCTTCGCCGACAATCGCAGCCGGATCGACAACGCCAGCGAGCTGGACGACGAGATCCAGAAGGCACTGGCTCGCTGGCCCCGAGACGAGGTTCTCAAACGACTTGCTTCGGCGGGGGCTGCAGCGGGGCCCGTCTACGACGTCCGCGACATCATGCAGGACCCGCACTTCAGCTCTAGAGGGAACGTCGAAGTGGTCGAGGATGAAGAGCTTGGGCCCGTGAGGATGCAGAACGTAACTCCACGGCTCGGCGATACCCCCGGTCATATCCGCTGGGCCGGTCCTCCGAAGGGCAAGCACAACCGTGAGGTCTTCGTCGACCTCGTAGGACTCGACGAGCCCGAGCTCCAGGAGCTCATGGATCGGGGAGTCGTCTAGATGCACAGGCTGCGTAGATCCGAGCTGGCCGTGCCGGGCAACAACGCAAAGATGATGACCAAGGCGGCCGCAAGCGATGCCGACCTCGTCTTCTGCGATCTCGAAGACGCCGTGGCGGACAATGGAAAGTCCGAAGCACGGCAGGAGGTAGTCCAGGCCCTCGAGTCCTTGGACTGGGGCACCAAGACGCGCGCGGTGCGGGTGAACGCGCTCGACGACCCTCGCAGCTACGAAGACTTCGTGGCGCTCGTCGAGGGCGCCGGACGTTTTCTCGACGTCATTATCTTGCCCAAAGTCGCATCGGCAGAGGAAGTCAGATGGGTGGACCGCCTGCTCGGATATCTCGAAACCAAGGCCGGACTAGAACGGAGAATCGGCTTGGAGCTCCTCATCGAGGAGGTCGATGGGCTGATTGCGGTCGAGGAGATCGCGAAGGCGAGCCCCAGGGTCGAGGCTCTGGTCTTCGGCGCGGGGGACATGAGCGCTTCGCAGGGGGTCAGAGTCACAGAGACGCTGCTGCCCGGCGACAACTACCCTGGGGACTTCTGGCACTACGCCCGCTGCAAGATAATGGTCGCAGCTCGAGCGGCCGGCGTTTCCGCGGTGGACAGCCCCTTCACGAACTTCAACGATCCAGAGGGCTACCGGACGGAATGCCTTCGCAGTTACTCCCTTGGTTACGCAGGGAAGTGGGCCATCCATCCCAAGCAGATCGGGGTCGCCAACGAGGTGTTCTCGCCGTCGGAAGCAGAGGTTAAGAACGCGCGAGCGGTCTTGGATGCCTACGAGGAGGCCACGGCTCGGGGCGTCGGGGCGATACAAATCGACGGCGTCCTCATCGACGAGGCCATCGCCAAGATTATGCGCGGCGTCCTGGAGGTCGCCGGGCATGACTGAGCGGGCCCTTTCCGGCGTGCGCGTGCTCGACGCCGGCAGCCTCGTGGCCGCGCCTCTCGCCTGCACGTTCCTCGCGGAATTCGGGGCCGAGGTGATCAAGCTCGAACCCCCCGAGGGTGGTGATCCGCTTCGACGCTGGGGCATGGAAAGAGGCGGGGTCGGTCTGATGTGGAAAAGCGTCGGCCGGAACAAGAAGTGCATCACACTCAACCTCCGTGTCCCGGAGGGTCGGGAGCTGCTCAAAGGGCTGGTTGCCAAGTCCGATGTACTCGTCGTCAACTTCCGGCCGCCTACTCTGAAACGCTGGGGGCTGACCTACGAGGACCTCGCCGAGGTGAACCCGGGACTCGTGATGCTTCACATGACGGCCTTCGGCGACGGCGGCCCGTACTCCGATCGACCTGGTTTCGGCACGCTCATCGAAGCCATGAGCGGGTTCGCTCACATCACCGGGGAGCCCGGAGGCCCGCCCACGTTGCCTCCCTTCATGCTGGCCGATGGAGTGGCCGCGCTCGCCGGTGCGTACTCGGTGATGTTCGCGCTCTATCACAGAGATGTTCGAGGTGGATCGGGACAACTCATCGATCTGGCCATCTTGGAACCACTCGTACGGCTGCTAGAGCACATGGTCGTTGAGTACGACCATTCAGGTGCAGTTCCGACAAGGCCCGGAAACAGGTGGGGCGTCACCGTCCCCCGCAACGCATACCGCTCCAAGGACGGTCATTGGATTGCAATGTCGGGCAGCGCCCCCACGGTCGCCCTGCGTGCTCTGCGTGCGATCGGGCGATCGGATCTGGCGGAAGACCCCGACTACGCCGATGCACAGAAGCGGCTCGAGCGCGCAGACCAGATCGATGCGTTGTTCGCCGAGTGGATCGAGGCCCGCACGGGTGACGAAGTACTCGACGTTTTCGAGCGTGAGGGCGTCGCAGCAGCCCCCGTCTACGACGTCGAGGGTTTGATGTCGGACCTCCACGTGAAGGCTCGAGGCATCTTTCAGAAGATCGAGGATCCGGAGATCGGAGCACTCACGGTTCAGGCGCCGGCACCGCGGCTCTCCGGCACCCCGGGAGGAGTTGCCCACCTGGGCCGGCCCCTGGGTGCGGACAACGAAGAGATCTATCGAGAGGTATTGCGGCTACGCGAGAGCACGCTCGAGGATCTGAGGGCCAAAGGGGTGCTGTAAGGAACCCATGGCCCATTACCGATGGGTAGTCGTGGCTGTCGCGACGGCAGTCCAGGCGGCCACCGGCTACGTCGTCCTCGGCATAGGTGCGCTGACTGGTTTCTTTAGAGACGCATTCGACTTGACCGGCTACCAGACGGGAATGGTGGTCACGGCTGTGGCCCTGGCACCGCTTTTCGCATTGGTCCCCGTCGGCCGTTTGCTCGACCGCTTCGGGCAGCGGTTGATTGTGACGGCCGGAGGGCTGTGGTTGGGGATTGGGGCTGGAGTCGCCGCAACGGCATCTTCGTTTCCGATCTTGCTGGCGTTTCTGTTCGTCGGTGGAGCCGGCTACGCGACGTCGCAGCCGGGAGGCAGCAAGGCTGTGGCCGGTTGGTTCCGGTCCGAGCGGCGGGGCCTTGCCATGGGCATTCGACAAACGGGTCTTCCCTTGGGTGGGGCACTCGCGGCGGCAACCCTGCCGGCGATCGCGGAAGCTCATGGATGGCAGACCGCGCTGATGACCACCGGAGGAGTAGCAGCATTGGGCGCCATTGTGTTCGGCCTCGTGTACCGGGACCCGGCGCCAACCGAGAGAGACGACTACCCCTTCTCGGAAACGCTCAAGCGGCTGCTGTCCGAGCGCTTCATGCGCCCCATCTTGGGGTCCGGACTCGTGCTCGTCTCGGCGCAGCTGTGCGTCGTTGCCTATCTGCTGCTGTTCCTTCGAGACGTTCACGCCATTCCCCTGACAACCGGTGCGTGGGTGTTGTCGGTGTCACAGATACTCGGGATGGGAGGGCGCGTCGCGCTCGGAGCCTGGAGTGACAAGCGCTGGCATACCAGGCGTCTGCATCTGGTGATCCTCAGCCTCATGATGACCGCTTCACTGCTGTGCGTTCTTGCCTGGCTTCCGGAGGGAGTCTCAGTGGGAGCGATTGGAGTGGTCGCCGCGCTATTGGGGTTCTTCGCCTTCGGGTGGTACGGGCCGTGGGTGGTTCACATCTCGGATATCGCTCCAAGAGACTCCGTCGGGCTGACGCTTGCGCTTTCGATGTCCGCTACTCAGCTTGGGATAGTAGCGGCGCCGCCGTTGTTTGGACTGCTTCTCGACATCAGCGGCAGCTACCGGTTGGCGTGGCTGGTACTGGCGTTCGGCCAGGTCATTGGCGCATTGGGAGTCGCCTTTCACTTGTCCCGGATAAGTCGCGGAGATTCTGAAGCCGAATGGCATCGCTCTTATCAAGGAGTTTGATCGGACGACATACACCGGCTCCATGCTGTCGATGATGTGATCGGCCGCCTCGACCGTCGTGGAGCTCCCACCACTCAGTTGCCCTCCCTCTCCAAATTCGGGAAGGTGACTTAATGAGCGGCAACGAAACGCGGGACGGAGTGACGCT
>JBOGWV010000193.1:0-6374 GCA_050693975.1 Actinomycetota bacterium | reverse complement strand
TGACTACAGCAGTTGACAGAACCCACTGATTCAACAGGCGTGTCCAACAACGGTCAAGACATACATCGGTCCCGAGGGGTAGTTCTTTAGCCCTATGGGGGTCGAATTAGCCACCCGATCGGGTGGCCGGTGGACGGTCCGACCTGCGGGGTACTCGGGGGCGTTCCTTCGACCGTTTGACCCCATGCCGGTGCGCCCTAGTCGAAAAGTGTCTCTCCCGCGGAGGATAGGTCAGACCAAGCGGACGTCGATGTGCTCGGAGAAGACCTCGAAGTCCTGATCCTTGGTGAACAGCGGGACGCCATGCGTCTGGGACGTCGCCGCAATGAGGATGTCCATCGCCCGCGGTCGCGGGCTGCGACCCCGGCTGGCCAGCACATGGGCCAGAGCTCCGTACGCGCGGGCAACCGCGCCGTCCACAGGAAGAGCCTCGAGGCTGGACTCGATCTCGGCCAATCTGCGCAACCGCATTGCTCGCTCCTCATCAGTTGGAGACGCCTGGACACCGAAATGGAGCTCGGCGAGCGTGACCGTCGAGATTGCAGCTTCATCGGGCAGGTCGACCACACCGCGCGAGATGACGGCCGAGGTATCGAGGACGCCCCTCACCTCTCGGCCCATGGGTCACGCGGCCCAAAGTTGTCGAAACCTTTGATGTCGTCTAGGACGCTCTCGTCTGTGGGCGTGGCGAGGATCCTCTCGATCTCGGCCCTCGGTACCCATTGGCGCTTACGGAGGGGCCCCAGGATCGCCACCGGACGGCCGTCGACGGTGATGGTGAATTGTTCGCCGGCCTCGGCGGCCCGGAGGACCTCGCCACTCTGGTTGCGAAGCTCACGCTGAGGGATGATCTTCATTCGGCCACTGTAGCAGTTATGCGACAGCAGACGCTCCCTTTCGCGCTCCATCGAACGCATGAGGGACCGCCGAAGGCGGCCCCTCTCTGTCTCACATTTGAGCCTAGCGGTCGATCTCGCTCCACTGGGTCGGGGTTGCGTTCGTGAACAGCCAGGGCATGTTCTCGACCCAGCAGGAGTTCAAGGAGAAGGTCATACCTCCGGATGCGTTGATGATGCTCTTGGAGATGATGCTTCCGAGGAACTCGACACTGCCGTTGTATTTGAAGTCGCCGTCCATGATCAGGGCGCCGTTGATCTGCGCGCCGTTCTGCACGGACATTCCCCCGTTCCTCACAACGATGACCGCACTCTTGGTCAAGGCCGGGTCCACGGAGTTACACGGCCACGCCGCCGCCTTCCATTTGATTTCGTTAGTGGTTGCGGTCCCCGTGGTGAACTCGAAGTAGGCGAGGATGTTGTTGGTGCCGGCTGCATACAGGGGGGCAATGTCGGTGTCATTCCACACGCTGGCGGCGCTGATCGACTGACCCATCCGAGTGCATGTGGTCGTGGCGCCGATCGAACAATAGATGCCCACCTCTTTGGCGCGCTGCTTTATCATCTCGTAGTCCTGCGGAGTCAACTCCGGCTGGGGCGAAACTCTCACCTTGTCGGCCTCGGTGAACTTCGAGGTGCCCGGTCCGTTCCCCCAGGCTGTGCACGTGCCGCTGAAGGCACCCGAGGTCGCGGTTCCATCTCCATCCCAGATCGACTGGTACCTGGCGTCGCCACTCGCACCCGGGTTGCTGTTGGCCGTGCAGTTGAGCGGGTTACCTCCAAACTCGGGATTGGAGCCGTTCTGTTTGAGAGCGATCCCTGAGACCGCGTGTGCGGCCGACGGGATAAATGCGCCACACTGCGTCGTGGTCAGTCCCGGAGCATCGGGATAGAACTGCTCGAGCGTGTAGTAGGGATCGCAGCCCTGAAACACCAGCTTCTCTCGGCCCGTGATCTGGGTCTCCGACACCATCGACACGTTGTAGACGTTGGGGGTTCCTCCGACGTCGATCGACCTGGCGAACAACCCGATCGGCAATCCCTTGCTTTGGATCTTGACGACCTGTTCGACGGTTCGCTTGGCCTTCGGGTGCTCGCCGATCGACTTGATTACTACGAAAAGGGGATCCTTGGCGGTCGCCGGGCGGGCCGCGCATGCCGCACCCAAGGGGTTCCCGTCGGCGTAGCGAGTCGCGGTTGTCGTACCGGATGGGTTGAAGACTCTCATCGTTGCCGTGAATGTTCCGTTGCCCACGGTCCCCGAGGGGAGGGGCGGGGTGCTGGTCTCGCTCAGGGCCGGCTTTTCGCACCCCGCCGTCTTGAGCACCCCCCAATTCTGTCCGCGGATGTACTGGATCGAGCGGTCGATACCCGCCTCCGCATACGCAAGCGCGTCGGCCGCTTTCCTGTCGTCCGAGCCCGCGCCGAACTCCTTGATCACTGAAAGCGAAGCGACGGAGGTTATTGCCGTAAGCGCGGCTCCCACAAAGAGCACGGTCGTCATGGCGATCCCGCGTTCGTTGCGCAGCCGTGTCATAAAGCTCTTGGTCATCGCAGATTCCTTAGCTGGGCCTCGGTGAAGAACTCGGACTCGGCACCGCCGTCCTGAAGGTCGAATGCATACGTAATGTTGCTGATGAAGGGCAGCTCGGCGCCGTCCAGGACATCGTTGTTGTTGCCGACGCCCACCACTCCGTGAGTAGGAGCTTCATCGAGCTCCGACCACTCGGTGGTGCCGTCCCCGTTCCAGTCGTACTCGAGCCGGTCGCTCGAGTAGGTGAACACGTCGCGGCTGCACGTAGTCGAAGTCCGTAGACAATCGACCTTTCGAATGAGCGTTTCGCCGTTGATCTTGACGGTCAGCGACGACTCGTCCCACTCGAAGGTGAGGTCCTCGTGGTCACCCACGGGATTGGGGTCCGGCTGAGGCGTAACGACCCCGTCTGCGTTGAAGTCGATCTGGACGCGATAACTGGTGTCGGTCGCGGAGATGATCTCCTCGCCCTCGCGGGTGTCGCGCACCATGCGATTGAATCCGAGTCTGGCCTCCTCGGACACCCTCACGACGTCCCGGCTCGTGTTCGAGCCGCGAGCGACCGAGAACAGCACGCCCATGATGGCGGTTGTGGCTACTGCCAGCAGCGAGATGCCGACGAGCATCTCGATGAGGGTGAAGCCTGCCTCGCGTCCCGCGGAGCGCTTAGAGCCCACGGCCATCCACCGCCTCGCAGGACAACTTCCCGATGCTGATCGACAGGGCGCTTTCGGGTATGCCGGCGCTGGTCGGCACCGTCTTGATGGTGATCGCGTCGTTGAGCTGGGCGCTGGTCTGGCGGCCGGTCGAGTCCTCGAGTCCGTCGATCTGGGTCACGGCCGATAGCTCCCTCAGGTAGCCGCTTAGCCCCGTCGTGGAGTCCTCGAACAGGTAGATGTCCTTCGAGTCGTCGACACGGTCGTCGTACACGAGCGGGTTACCGGTGCCGCGAATGGACGCGAACGGGTCCGTTGTCCCGGTGAGGTTCCCGCTAAGCGAAATCGATCGGTACTGATCGTCGTCAACGTCGGTCGGGAGACCATCGCCGTCGGTCCCGGCGTCGAAGTAAGTGAACGTCGCCGACCAGGTTCCCGTCACCGTCGCGGTGGCGGCACTCGCAGTCGAATAGCAGCCCAGGTCGGCCACGAAGTCCGAAATGTAGAGCACCGGTCCGTTGGACGGAAGGAAGTTCGTGGGGAACAAGTCCAGCCGGCCGATCTCAACCTTGCTCGTGGCATGAACCTTTCGCCCGGTCGTGTTGACGGCGGTCGATTCGGCATAGGTGGTTCCCTTGAGGGTCCGCGCTCCGGGGGCCTCGACCAGCACGATGGGCTCGGAGCTGGAAAGCTGCAGCGGGCTCGTGGGTCCCGTTTCGGCCTGGTTGTCGAGCCACACGCTCGGCACGCCGGTCTCATGGAAGTTGAAACTGCCGGTCGCCTTGGGCTGGCCGGCCACCACTTGCGCGTTCCCGCCGGTTATCTGCGAGTCGTTGAGGAAACCGACGTCCTGCAGCACGTCGGGATGCGTCAGCGTGGCCGGCGGTGCGTTTGCGGTTCCACTCCCTCCTGGAGGCGCCGCCAGGGTCGTTCCTGCGCCCACGACGTCGGTCAAGGGTCCACCCGGATCGGTTCCGAATTCCTGGTTGGCGAGCAGGATCTTGCCGGCGGTCGCCGTGAAGTCCGATCCAATAACGCTCTTGGTATCGATCTCGGAGCTCGACTCGCCGGTGGTCATGGTCGCGGTGCTGATTCGTCCGTCCGGTGCGATGAAGGACGTTCCCATCCTCACCGCGTAGTCGATCCTGCCGTCGGCCCTGAGCTCCTCGTCCGACAGCTTGCGGTTGCCCACGAGGCTGACGAGATCGAACGAGCGCGCCTTGCCGTTCAGGGTCCACCCCGCGGTGATGGTCATCTGCAAGAGTTCGGATGGCGCAATCTCGGTGGCGTTGGAGTTCCAGTTGTAGGTGGAAGGTACGGTCACGCCGCTGGCGCTGAACTGCTGCGGGCTGGTGGCCGGTATGGGGGCAACGAATTGAGCCGCGAAGGTAACCTTGAAATCGCTCGGGATGCCCTTCGGGCAAGCGATGGAGCCCGTTGTAGCGGGCAGCATAGTGGCCCCGTCGCAGATCGTCGTGAACGCCTTCGTCGCGGAACTGTATCCGCTTCCGCTCGCGCCGGCGGTAGTGTTCGGGAAGTAGAGGTCGAGCACATCTCGTCGCGATCCCGCGGGAGGGGGCTCGGCCAGAGGAACCGCGCTACCGACCGACTCGAAGTACGGAAGCCCCCGCACATGCTCCATCGCCTGGACGGCGACGTTCTTGCCGATGGTGAAGGAACGCGACAGGTTGCCGCCTCGGATCGTGGAGAGTAGCAACGGCACCAAGCCGAGCGTCATGATCGCAAACACCGTAAGTGCGGCAAGCGTCTCGATCACCGTGAAGCCCCTCTGGGAGCGATGCAGCCAGATCACGAGGTCTTCCTTACTCGGCCGGTGAGCTGCGACACCGATAGCCCGATCTCGTCGGAGAGGTTCGGCTGGCCGAAGGTGACACTGCCCGGGGTCGCCGTGCCCTTCGCGTAGAAGAACGCGAACTCACCGGTGCCGGAGTCGGGGCATATAGCGGGATTCAATCCGGGAGGCGGGTCAAACGACGCGGTCTTGACCTCTACCCTCGAGTCGAAGGTGGCGGGGGTATCGGCCACGTACGTGCATTCGTCGTCCCCGGGGAGGGACTGATTCTTCGGGTCATACTTCACCTCGCCCCAGATCGACGAACCGGGCTCGAAACGAACGCCATAGACCAGCGGGTGGCTTTCTGAGACCGCCTTTTCCTGCATGGCTCGCATCTCCGTCATGATCAGATCCTGCGAGCCGTAGAGCGACTTATTGAACCAGTAATGACGGAAGGCGCTCGCACCTAGCGTCATGAGAATGCCGGTGAGCGCTATGACGGCCATTAGCTCGATGAGCGTGAAGCCTCTTTGGTCTCGAGCCCCGTTCCTCAGCACACCGAGCATCAGCAAGAGTCAGTGTCCGATGGCGATGGGGACCCATCCGAGCTGTTGTAAGTCGCCGTCTGCCAGACGTTCGTAGTTGGGAGATCGGGGTGCTCGACCGTGATGCAGTACTCCGAGTTGTCACCCGCGACGGAAACGATTAGACCCGCTGACCTCTTGAATCCCTCGGACGCAAGCGCAGTGCCGTCGTCTCCGTCCACGCCCGTGTAGTCCCCACCGTTGGCGGTGCCGAAGGACTCGGCGGCCGTGGCGGCGTTCTTGAGGGTCGATTGCACCTGAGCCGCTTGGCCTTTCTCACGCTGCCTCAGGAAAACCGGAATGGCGATCGCAGCCAGGATGGCGATTATCAGGATCACTACCAGCAGCTCGATCAGGGTGAAGCCATCTTCACGCTTGTTGTCTTTCATGCATCGGGTCCTTGAGCTCGAAGCGACTCGTCTTGGCAACTATCGGCTCACCCTGCGCCCTCCTTGAGAAGCCGAATCAACGGCACCGCAGGGCAGCAAAAGAAGAAGGGGCGGAAAAATCCGCCCCTTCCTTGCCGGAGAAGAATCTCGGCTTACGTGCAGGTGTCCGCCGGTCGCGGCTCACCATTGCTGCTGTCGTACGTGGAGACCTGCCATGCGTGCGCCGCCTCCAGGTCACCGTGAGTCGCCACGATGCAGAACTCATCATCGTCGGTCGGCGCGCCCACACTGATAACGACGTTGGCCGCCGTCTTCAGGCCCTCGGCCTGAAGGCTGGCCAGGTCCATGCCGGAGTAGCTTCCGCCGGTGGAAGTCGCGGCCGACTCAGCCGCCGTGGCGGCGTTCTTCAGGCCAGACTGCGAACCTGCGACCCAGCCCTTCTCACGCTGACGAAGGAAGACCGGGATTGCGATCGCCGCCAGGATGGCGATGATCAGGATTACAACGAGGAGCTCGATGA
>JBOGWV010000192.1:0-7670 GCA_050693975.1 Actinomycetota bacterium | reverse complement strand
AGCGGGCCGAGGAGGGCATGCGTCTCCTTGCCGGCGAGGAGTTGGTCGCCGGCGAAACGGGGGCGGCCGGCCTGGCCGGACTGCTCGAGGTTTTGGGCGGAGAGCTCGGGGATCGTCTCGGGCTGGGTGCGGAATCCAAAGTCCTGTTGCTCTGCACCGAGGGTGCCACAGACCCGATTGCCTACGAGCGGATCGTGGGTCGGTCACCTGGTGGTGTCGCCTGGACTCACTGCCCATGACCGACCTCGACGAGCAGGGTCGCCCGGAACCTCCCCTGGCAGCCGGCGAGACCGCCACCTTGTTGGGGTTCCTGGATTACCAGCGCGCGACCCTGGCGTGGAAGTGCGAGGGACTGGACGGCGCCGGTCTTAGCGTGACGGTCGCAAGCTCTTCGATGACCCTGGGCGGGATGCTCAAGCACCTGGCCTACGTCGAGGATCTGTGGTTCTCGCGGTCGTTGCACGGGCGGGACCCTTGGCCCCCGTGGGACACGGTGGATTGGAAGGTCGACGGGGACTGGGATTGGCACTCCGCCGCCGAGGACACCCCCGAGCAGCTCCATGCCCTCTGGCAGGACGCCGTGACTCGCTCCCGCTCTCTGATGGACGAAGCGCTGGCCGCCGGCGGCCTGGATCAGCCGGCCCGGCGCACCTGGCCCGACGGTCGGGCGCCCAGCCTGCGATGGATCCTGTGCCACATGATCGAGGAGTACGCGCGGCACAACGGCCATGCCGACCTCATCCGCGAGTCGATCGACGGCCTCACCGGGGAGTAACTGGCGGGCCGAAAAAGAAGCTAGAAAAAATCCAGAATTCTTTCACCGAGGGGCCACTCAGAGCGCGTTTGTGTCACAGTGCCTCGTCATAATTACAGACATGGAATTCAGCCAGGTCGACGAGGCCAACGAGTTGCTCGAGAAGGCCAACGCCAACCTCGAGCCTGAGCTGCTGGCCGCGGCCGATGCCCGCGAGCTGCTCGCGTCCTATGCCCGGACCCAACGCTTGGCAGCCTTCGGGATCGCCACACTGGCGCGCAAGCTAGACGACGCATCCGAGCTCGCGCGGACGACCGGGAGCTCCACCGGCAAGGCCAGAGACACCATCGCCACCGGCAAGGTGCTAAGTGGTTCGGCGCCGCTGGGAGACGCTCTCAAGCAGGGAGACATCTCGCTGGACCACGCCTTCGAGATCGCTCGGGCCGAGGAATCCGCTCCCGGTTCCGCCACCGCACTGCTGAAGGTGGCCGAGGAAGAGTCCTTTCATGTGCTGAGGGACAAGGCGCGTAAGGCCAAGCTGGAGGCCGAACAGCACAGGGGTCTGGCGGAGCGCCAACGATCGGCTCGCTCGGCCCGCAGCTACTGCGACGAACTGGGGATGGTTCATGTCCACCTCGCGCTCGAGCCCCATCGCGGCGCACCCATAGTGGCGCGCGCCGAGGCCGAGGCGCAGCGGCTGGCGCGCAAGGCCAAAGGCGAAGGCACCAAAGAGGCGTTCGAGTGTCACCTCGCCGATGCCTACGCGGCGCTGCTGTCGGGCTCGGGCAGGGGACGCGCCAAGCGGCCCGAGCTGGTGGTGCTGGTGAGTTACGAGGTGGCCAAGCGGGGTTGGACCGACGTCAAAGAGGGCGAGGTGTGCAAGATCCCGGGCGTGGGTCCGGTGTCACCGCAGGTGGCCAGAGAGATCGCCCAGGATGCCTTCCTCAACGGGGTGTTCTTCGATGGCGTGGACCTGCGCAACTTCAAGCGCTGGTCGCGCGCTCCCTCGGTCGAGGTGCGCACCGCTCTCGAGTTGGGTGAGCCCCCCGAGTTCGACGGCGTCTGTTGCGTCGATTGTGGCAACCGCCTTCGCACCGAGTTCGATCACGTCGAGCCGCGCGTTGCTCTCGGTCCCACGTCGCATAGCAACCTCAAGCCGCGTTGCTTCGACTGCCACCAGCTAAAGACCGAGCGCGATCGCAAGGCGGGCAAGCTCAAGCCGCCCGAGCCCTGACCCGAGCTCACCTCGTCCTCCAACTCCTGGCAGAGGTGGACCAGATGGACCAGGTGGACCAGACGTTTCGGAGAGCCGCTACACGTACGAAACCCGAGCCTGCCCCGCAGGGATTGGCTGCCGTGGGTGAGCCTGTTTGAGGTTCTCCTTCTCGCTCCCTCTTTATCGATTGTCATTGGTCTCGACAAGGCCGAGATCACCGGGGCTAGCGCTCACATCGTCAGCGATCTCGGCGGGTTCTTCATCGTCAGGATGTCGCGGTCGAGGGTCCATGCGCTTACGTCGGATTCGGACTTGCCGTCGAAGACGAGCTCGACCAGTGACTTTCCGAACACGCTTGCGAACTTGAAGGCGTGCGCGGCGCCCTGGCCGATGGCGGCCCGCTCGTGGCCCGGGATGAGATCTAGAACGAAGTCCCGGTCTGGCGTCATCGTGTAGAGGCAGTTCTTCTGCTTCAGGTACGGCCCGAAGCCTCCGGGAAGGTGCTCGCGCATGAACGCGTCGAGTGCCTCGGAGTAGTCCGCTCGCGGTTCGAACGAACGATCGTCGCCGGTGACCTCAGGACCGCCGACGTCCCGGCCGATTTTCGGCCCCCGTTCGCCGAAGACGGGAACTCCGTAGAAGGACGGCTCGCCCATCCAGATCCAAATCGGGAACCGCTCCGGCGAGAACGCCTCGACTTCCTGAGAGTCGTAGTACGCGACCTGCTCTTGCGTCACGACCAGGTTGATCGGACGCCAGAGCTGCTCCAGGAGCTCGTTCGTCCACGCGTCGGCCGCGACGATCAGGCGCTCGGCGCGAAACGTCCCCATACCAGTCTCGAGCTCGTACGGGCCGCCGGTCTCGCGCATCTTGGTAACCCGGGCACCGGCGACAAGTGTGGCGCCCATCGACTCGGCCATGCGCCGGTGTGCATCGTTAGCCCCGGCGGCGGCAACGATCCCCGAGTCCTGCTGGTACATCACCCGGACGTCGTCGTTCAGTTGCCACTGCGGCCAGTGCCGCATCGCCTCGCCGGCATCGAACCACTCGTAGGAGATACCGCCGACCGCCTCGAGTGAGCCCACGTAGTCGTCGATCCATTCGCTCGCGTCCTCTGGATAGAGATCGAGGCCTCCCGTGCGGATCACGAGCTCCTCCCCGGAGTCTTCCTCGACATTGGACCAGGCGGCGTAGGCGTCGCGCGCGAAGCGAACGTATTCGGGTTTGTGGTAGCTGAGGCGGATGATCCGCGAGTGGTCCTGCGACGCTCCCCGCTCGTGTCCGAACTCGAATCGCTCGAGCCCGAGGACGCTCGCGCCGGCGCGCTTCGCGGCCCAATAGACGGCAGCGGAGCCGATCCCGCCGAGCCCTACGACGGCGACCTCGAACTCCCGGTTCTCGGCTATCTCAGACCTCGGTCTCGGTGTGCGCGTGGTACTCGTAGGCGCTCATCGCGCGGTCGGTCTCGCTCTTCCAGGCGCGCTCCTCGCTCGGAAGCTTGCCGAGCACCTTCGCCATGGCACGAACGTGTGCGTGAACCGACCCGCAGCACGAGCCGATGTAATCGACACCGGCGTCGCGCGCCTTCCGAGCGAAGTCCGCCATCTCGTGACGCGAGACCTGCAGCGGATCCAGCTCGTAGGGAAAGCTCGGCAGCGCGGTGAAGTCGGGCTGCTCCGCCGTCGTCCGGTAGGCAACGGGTTGCGCGGCCACGTAGCCCTGGACCGCCTCTCGCATCTCGATCGCGATCGGAAGCGTCTGCTCCGGACCGTTGAGGCAGTTCACCCCGACGATGTCCGCCCCCGCCTCACGGAGTCTTTGCGCGCATTCCGCCGGCGCATCGCCTTCGTACGAGCGCGGCACCGGCTGCTCGAATGACATGGTCACCATGACGGGCAGGCCCGTAGCCTTGGCGCGCTCCACGAACAGAAGCGCCTCG
Source organism: Actinomycetota bacterium (assembly GCA_050693975.1). GTDB lineage: Bacteria > Actinomycetota > CADDZG01 > CADDZG01 > WHSQ01 > WHSV01. The sequence goes on along the minus strand of JBOGWV010000192.1, from coordinate 3,761 downwards.
CCGAGATAGCTGAAGGTCTCCCCGATCCAAAAGTCGGGCGGGCCGGCCTCGAGCTGATGGTCGAGCTGGCGGTCGAACAGCTGCCGAACGTGATCGGCGCTCGAGGGATCCTCAGGTAGGTAGGCCCAGGTAAGCGAGAGGTTCCCGGCGACGAGCGCGTCTCCCTCTGCAGCGACCCGACGCGCGATCTGCACGGCGCTTCGATTGAGTTCGTCGACCCTGCCCGCGAGGCCAACGGTAGCGAGCTTGTCGTCGCTCGCGTAGAAGGTCATGGTCTGGAGTACATCGGCGCCGGCGCGCAGGAACTCTGAGTGAAGTTGCGCGAGAGCGTCGGGGTTTTCGAGAACTACCTCCGGCGTGAAGGGTCCCGCCTGCACGTAACCGCGCTTCTCGAGCTCCAGCAGGTACCCGCCATCACCGAGGACGGGCCCCTCGGCCAGACGCTCCAAAATGCCTTTGCCCATCACGCCTCCCTGCCCGTGGACCGGGAGTCTAGCAACCGCTCGGTTTGCCTATGAGGGAAGCCAGACCCACGCCGCCGGGCGAAGGAAGGCGTCGTTATTGGGCGGGTTGAGCTTAGGTGCGTCGCTCGGGGTCGGGTCGGTCGGGGTCGGTCTTGTCTGCCTTGCGCTCGAGTTCCACCGCACGCTCTTTTTCGCGCTCGGCCTCTTCGGCTTGCCTCCGGGCGGCGAGATCTGCTTCGCCCGCACGCTGTGCCGCACTCTGGGCGCCTTCCCGATGCTCGGCCGCCTGCACACGTTGCTGCTCGAGCCTCTTGCCACGGGTCGACCGCACCACAAGCGCCGCGATCACAAGCACGGCGATGACCACGAGCACAATTACGACAGCGCTGTCCATAAGGGGTCCTTTCCATCTCGATGCGCCGTTCGACTTCCCGGCGCCTTGGTGGCGTGTACCCGGTAGCGCTCATCTCATTCAGTCGGGCGCTGGCTCGATCAGTGCGTCCACGGCGGTACAGCCCTTATCCGTGACAACCAGTGGATTGATGTCCACGGCTGACAGATGGTCCCCCAGGTCGGTCGCGAGGGTGCTCAGGCTCAAGATGGTTGCGATGAGCCCGTCGGTATCGGGGGGTGGGTTTCCCCGGACACCGTCCAGCAGGGGACTCACCTGCAGGCGATCAAGCAGCCGGCGAGCTCTCGGCTCGTCAACGGGTGGGAGGGCCGTTGCCCGGTCTCTCATGACCTCGATCAGCACCCCGCCGGCCGAGACCATGAGAAGCGGTCCGAATTGGAGATCGTTGACGATTCCCAGTGCCATCTCGACCCCCGTCGTGGCCATGGACTGCACCACTACCTCCGGGCCGAGGCGACGGGCGATGTCGCGATAGGCGTCGGCGACGGCCCCCGCGCTCGCAAGACCGAGATGCACTCCCCCGGCCTCGGTCTTGTGCGCCAGCCCAGGTGCATCGGACTTCACTGCGACGGGATAGCCGAGTGCGAGCGCCGCGCGCAGAGCCTGAGCCACGCTTTGCACCGAGCGTGTCCCGACGGTCGGGATTCCGAAGTCGTTCAAGAGCTCGAAGGACTCGGTGGTGGACAGATCCTGCGAACGTCCGAGCCACTTCCGCCATCTGTCCGAGACTTCGGTGGCGGGTGGCGAAGGTATCTGAAGCCCCGGCAGCGCGCGGTGATCCCGGTAGCCGAAGAGGTGGCGGAACGCGGCGAGCCCGGTGGCGGTGTCTTCCAGAACGGGCACCCCGGCCTGCCGAAGCTCGGCCGCGGTCGGCGGGTCGATGCCGCTCGACAGGTTGCTGATGACGGCGAGGGGCTTGGAGGTGGATGCGGCGATCCGCTTGGTAAGGGGAGCGTAACTGGCGTCGGCTTCGTCCCTCTTGAGGTCGACCACCAGCGCCAGCGCGGCCGAGTCGTCATCGGCCAGCAGAGTCGTCATGCACTCCTCGAAGATGCGGTCGGAGTCGTTGCCCGTTCCCCACGCGTCGAGCGGATTGACGGCGGGCAGCCCGGCCTCGAGCGATTCCGTGATTTGGTCACGGGTCACTTGAGAGATATCCGCGAAGCGAACCCCCACCTCGGCGGCTACGTCGATCAGGTGGGCGCGCTCCCCACCCGAGTCGTGGATGGTGGCAAGACCGCCGGGACCGGCACGGCGACCGGCAGACAGCAGCTCGAGGGTGTCGGCCATTTCGTTGAAGGTCTTCACGCGCGTGACGCCGTGCGCGTCGAAAAGTGCCTCGTAGGCTCCGTCCTCGCCCGCCAGGGCGCCGGAATGAGCCGTAACCAGCGCGCGCGACAGCTCCTGGTTCCCAACCTTGAGCGCGACGACCGGAACGTCACGCTCCTCGGCGAGCGCGAGAGCACGCCGGAACCGCGCGGGATCGCGAATGCTCTCGATGAAGAGCGCCAGAACCTCGGTCGAATCGCGTTCCAGTGCGTGGAGCATGTAGTCGGCGATGGTGGTCGTCAGTTCCGTGCCACAGGAAACGGCGAGGTTGAACCGCAGGCCGCGGTGGTTGTGGAGCAATGCGGTGAACGCCGACCCAGACTGAGCCAGCCAGGTGATGCCGCCGGGCTCGAGTTCCTCCTCAGGATACGCGAGCGCCCGCAATCTTCGCTCCACATCGACGAAGCCCATGCAGTTGGCGCCGCACACCACCATGTTTGCGTCGGCGGCGATACGGGCGATGGGCTCGAGCAGGCTGGGCTCGCCGCGCTCGTCGTGCCCGCTCGCGAATACGACCGCCGCTCGCATGCCGACGTCGGCAAGCGCCTTCATCTGATCCTCTAGCCCTCGGTTCGGGACCAGCACCAAGGCCAGGTCGGCGGCGGGCACATCTGCTATCGAAGGAAAGCAAGTGAGACCCGCGAGCTCCTCGTAGTTCGGGTTGACCGGATAGATGTCGCCGTCGAATCCGCCCGTGATCAACTCATCGAGAGCGTGCCACCCGGACGAGCCCGGCCTGGCGCTTGCGCCGATCACCGCTACGGAGCCGGCTCCGAACATCGAATCGAGCGATGGCCTCATTTGCCTCGGCGGAAGCGACGCCTACGACCGTCACGGCGGATCTGCCTGACGCAGTTGTATGCGGGGATTCCGCACACACCACCACCCGCGTGGGTTGCGGACGACGCCTGATAGAGCCCGTCGATCGGGGTGCGGTAGTCCGCGTAGCCGGCGACCGGTCGCATGTGAAACAACTGGTCCACCGACAGCTCCCCGTGAAAGATGTTGCCGCCTACGAGTCCGATCTCCTGTTCCATGTCATAGGGGCCGAGCACCTGGCGATGCATGATCGAGCCCTTCAGGTTTGGTGCCAGCTCGTTGTATCCGTCGATCACGCGGTCGGCGTACGCCTCGAGCTCGTCGCGGTGAGGTTCCTGCGAGTACTCGTGCGGTACCCACTGGGTGAACAGCGACATGATGTGATTGCCCTCGGGGCACAGCGTCTTGTCAAACACCGTCGGGATGACGCCGTCCGAGAAGGGAGCGACGGCCGGTCGGCCCTCGCGCGCATCCTGAAACGCTCGTTCGATGTAGTCGATTGAATGAGCGAGCTCGATCGCCCCACCGTGATGTTCGGCCGGCTCCGTTCCGGGCGTCGCCGTGAAGTTCGGCAACTCCGCGAGAGCCAAGTTGATCTTCACCGTTCCACTGCGCGACCTGAACCTCTCGATCTCGGCAACGAAATCCTCGGGGAGTTCGGCTCGATCGAGCTGCTGCAAGAAGGTGATCGCCGGATGAATGGCCGTGATTACGGTGGGCGCGCTCAGCTCCTCGCC
>JBOGWV010000191.1:0-27293 GCA_050693975.1 Actinomycetota bacterium | reverse complement strand
CCAGCCGCGCGCACGAGGGGATCCGAGCTTCTCGTAGGCCTCGACGTCCGCGGCCGCGCTGTCGCCCCCTGCGCCCAGGTCGCAGTTCGTGACCTTGGCTTTTGTCAACGTCCCCTTGATCACCTTGCAGGGCAGCTCCTCACCCTTCACCGCCCCGCTGGGTTTGGTTAGGCCGGAGACGTCGAACACGGCGGTCCCGTTGAGCGCCGCGCAGTAAAGACGATTGCCCGAGGCGGTGATGTCGTGGCAGCCGGTCGGGTTCTCCTTCTTGCCGATCTCACCGTCGTTCGGGTCCTGGTTGCTTTGCGCCGTCCACGTGTCCTCGAAGGGAATTCGGAACACGTTTGGCCGGCAGGCGGCCCTCTGTCTCTTCAACGACTTGTTCTGGATGCCGAGACACGAGCGAATATCGACCACGTCGATCCACGGTCGGCCGACGTCGGTGTTGGAGTTGTAGATGATCCAGGGTCGCTTGGCGTCGACCGTCGCGTTGTGCGAGGTGCCGTCGTGGCGTGTGAGGTGTAGCTCGCGGATGCTCGGGCGCTTCTTGACGTCGCTCCTGGTCGTACCGACGTCGCTGATGTCGACGAGCTCGATCCCACCACCGTCGGGGTCGTGACAACGTTGGGTCGAATCGGTGGTGTCGACGAGAATCTGCGGGTTCCGCTTGGGAGTCACCTGCGCGTCGTGCTGTAGTCCGGTCGTGCCCGAGGGGTTGGTCGTGCAGTGAGCGGAGCCATGGTCGGCCACCCATATCGGCGCGACCTTCCCCTTTCTGTTGGTCAGTCGCAGGATGCGCTGCCCGACGTGCTGTTCGTCGCCCTGCCCCAGGGTGCCGGAGCTCGAGTAGATGCGACCGTCGCCGCGGTTCTTCCAGAACTCGAGGTCGGTACCGGGATTGGCCGGGAAGTTGCGGATGAACTCCCAAGTCCCCTCACCCATGGCGACTCCCTCGGCGGGAGCGCCCTGCGTCTGCGATTGGGGTTCCTTCGGGTTGGTGTGGTCGGCGAACGCAGGCACCGCGGACATAGTCCACAGCGCGATCACACCGGCTGCTGCGACGAAGGTCCTGATCCGCATGTCCTCAACCTCCTCCTCGAGCTGCGCGCCCCCTTGCGCAGCGACTGACGCCCGGAGGCATCCCCAGCTCCACTGTGGTTCTCCGCTCCCCGAGGGTTTCCTTCGGCCAAATCGGAGTGCCCGTAAGATGCCTTCGTGGCGGGGGCGTTGTGGGCTCATCCATTGACCGAGGCGGGAGCGCTCCCGTTCTCGCCGCTCACCGCGGCCGCCCTGGGCGTGATGGGAATCGTGTTGTTCGCGACGCTCACGCATCCCCCGCGCGCTGAGGGTGACGATGCATCCGAAGTCGAGGCCGACCCCCAGAGCGGGTCTATCCGGGAGGACGGAGGGGACGCGCTCGGCCCGGCCCGGCTGGCCACCAGAGCGCTCGCCCTGATCGTGTTCTTGCTGGCGATCGCCGTCGGGCGGCTGGGCTCGGCCTTCGAGCTCGAGAACCTGGCCCCGGTTCTCCTCATCGGCGTGGCCTGGCCCGGCGTCGTAATTGCATGCGCGTTCCTCGGCCGGGTGTGGCCGTGGCTCGATCCGTTCGACACCCTCGCCCGAGCATTGGGTGGTCTGGTGGGTGACCGAGAAGGGGGATCACGCGACGTGCTGTGGGCCGCGTTCCCCGCCCTGGCCTGGACCTGGTACCTGAGCGCCTATCCGAGCAGCCTGACGCCGCGCACCGTGGGAGCGGTGGCGGCCCTCTACACCATCGTCGTCGTGGCCGCCTGTCTGGCCTGGGGCCGTCGCCGGGTGCTCGAGCGCGCCGAGCCCTTCGGCATCTTCTACGGGCTCGTCGGAGGATTCAGAGCAGAGTCACGGACATGGACCCCGCCGCGCAACGCCGACGTGCTGCTGGCGATACTCCTGGGCGGAGTGTTGTTCGGTGGGCTTCGCCAGTCGACGCTGTGGGGCGCGCTCAACGCCTCTCCCCGGGCGGGGACACTCGCCGCGGCGGGACTGCTACTGGTGAGCGCGCTGTCGGTGACCTTCGTCTGGATGGCGGGAAGAGGGCGCGCCGGCCGGCGTGCAACCGTTGCGGTCGCGCTCGTCCCGGTCACGGCCGCAGCCGTTGTGGCCGTGTCCATGGCTCGTAACCGCCTGACCACCAGCGCGCAGCTACTCCCGGAGCTGCTGACCCATCCCTTCGGCGACGACATCGCTACCCTCGAGCTGTTGCGATCGCTCGACCCCAACCCGTTGGGAACCACGGGGCGTACCGTCCTCCAGATGAGCCTGCTCGTCGTCGGGGGGATCGTGGGGGCCGTCGTCGTGCGCCGGCGCTACGGCACCGCGGCGAACCCGGCGGTGGCCGCGGTCTGCGTGTTCACCGCCGTCGCGGTCGTAGCCGTATCGGCCGTCTAAGGCCGGAGGGCGGACGACCTTACTCGGCCGTGCGGAGGGCCACCGCCGGAGCGATGCGCGAGGCTTGCTGGGCCGGCCATGCGGTCGCTATCAGGGACGCCACCAGTGCAGCCCCCGTGAGCAGGGCGATGTTCGTCCACGGCACCTCATAGGTGATGCCCTCGCCGAAGTCTCCGTTGTTTACCAAGCGCGAGGCCGTCACGATCGCAAGCGCAGTTCCGACCACGATGCCCTCGATGGCGACGAACCCCGACTCGAGCAAGAACGCGACGCGCACCTTGGGCGACTGGAAGCCGAGCGAGCGCAGCACGCCGACCTCGCGGCGTCGCTCTCGCACCGAGCGAACCATGACCACACCGAGGCCCGCGATCCCGACGATGAGGCCCAGGGCCAGATAAGCCTGCATCAGGTTGAAGAACTGCAGTTGGATGTTGAACTGCTCGTCGACGAGAGCGCCGAAGGTGTCGGCTTCGACACCGTTGGCCAAGAACTCGCCCTGCAGCGTCCTGCCGAGCTCGCGGGCCTGCCCCTCCGAGCCGGTCGCGTCGATGTAGAAGCGCGATGCGACCGCACGATCACCCAGAAGCTCGCGGGCCGATTCCTCCGACACGAACGATCCCGCGAACGTGCTGTCCGACGCGAGGATGCCGATGACCCTTCGCTCGGTCTCCTCGCCGGTGACCGGATTGATCACCGCCATGGTGTCGCCCACCTCGATGATGTTCGCCGGCGGACCTCCACCGGTCTGCAGGAAGAAATTCGAGATGATGATCGAGTTGGGGTTGTTCATCAGCTCGTCCCAGACGGCGGTGTTCGTCTTGAACTCCTCGGCACGCTCCTCGAGCGCGGGAGGTCCCCCGTCGACGAAGGCCTGGCTCGCGCCGGCCAGGAACCATCCCTCGGGCTCGGGATAACCCGGCGGCTGGAACAGAGCCTCACCCGGAAACAGAGGCGCGACCGAGTCGACTCCATCGACGGATTCGAGCCGTTTGGTCGTGGGCGGGTTGGAGCCACTCGCATTCACGATCAGGTCGAATCCGCCGCGCTCCTTCTCCGTGAAATTCACGACCTGCCCGTTGAAGGACGAGGACATCGACGACAGGAACACCATCGTGAAGATCACTAGTGAGTACATGCCGAGGGTCAATCCGGTGCGGAACTTCCGCGCCAGCGGATAGGCGAGGCCCAGCCGCAGCGGGAGGCGCTTAGCGGCGATCCGGTGCAACGTGCTGCCGAAGGTCTCGTGACTCTGACTCAGCAAGATGACCGCCGAGAAGACCAGAAGCACGCCGGACACCACGAAAGCGAAGATGTCACCGTTCTCGTAAAAGCGCCCATCCAACAGCGTGTTACCGAAAATGCCCCAAGCTAGGGAAACGCCCGCAGCAATCAGGGACGCGGGACGACGCCCGATGATGCGACCAAGCAACGGCATGAGCCCGAACACGATCAGGGGTACGCCGACGATGGCCGCGAACCACGCTGCCGCGCTGCTCAACCCCAAGCTGAACAGCGCGCCACCGAGCGCGGCCACCAGGATCCCGCCGATCACCGTGCGCTTGCGCGCCTTCGCCAGCTTCGTCTCCTGAAGATCGCGGATGGCAGCGATGATGTTGATCCGGCTGATACGCACGCTCGTAAACACGACCGTCAGCAGCGCGATCAGGAAGCCGATACACAGACCGCCGATGATGCTGGGCGGTTCCGCGGCGAACCTCAGGGTCAGGCCGAAGTCGCCCGCGCCGCTGAAAATCGGAGCGGCAAGCGAAACGATCGCCCAGCCGACGCCGATGCCGAGCACCGCTCCGATGATGCTCGCAACCGACGCGTAGAGGCCGCCCTCGATGATGAACGAGCGAACCAGATCCATGCGCCGCATTCCGACGGCGCGCAGCATGCCGAGCTGCGACTTCCGCTCCTCCGCGAGCATCACGAAGATGTTCACCAACAGCAACACGCCGGCCACGATTGCAAAGGAGCCGATGGCAATGAAGAGCTGGCTGAACTCATCGCCCTGTACCTCGGCCTCATCGAGAAGGTCCTTCTTCACGGGCTCGACACGCAGGCCGCCCGTGGTGCCGAGTTCCTCGTCGACCAGGGCGGAAACGGCCCCCGTCAAGTCGACTCCGTCCTCGACGCCGCCTCGGTTGGAGATCAGGATCGAGGTCTGGGGTGGCGCGGCCTCCGTCGGGAGCTGCCCCGGGGGTCCTGCAATTTGGCCGAGCCCGCGCGTCTGTCTTGCGGTCCGGCCGAGCCCGCCCCTCGCCAGGATGCTTTCGAAGGTCCCCGGTGCGACGAAGGCGTTGGGGGAGGTCTGCTCGAAGCCCCGCCAGTAACCGGCAACGCCGAGGCGCGGGAGGATGCTAGTCACCTCGAGCTCGATCTCCTCGCCGTAGAGATAACCGGCGACCTGGTCGCCCTCCGTGACCTCGAGCGTGTCGGCCAGGTCCTGCGCAATGGCGACCTCGCCGTCGCCCGGCGTCGGGCCGCTGATGCCCGTTGCCTGAGGATCGCCTCCGAAGGCGCGCGCGTCCTCGAAGTCGACCTCGACGAGCTGAGCCTCGGGCTCGGCAACCGGCTCGTCGCCCGTGGTTGCGATGGTGGCGGAGGATGAGGTCATCGACAGCACGCCGTCGATTCGGTCGTCGTCGATCCCCGCGATCGAATGCGCGACCGACGCGGCCTGTTCGGAATCGGCGGTTGCAACCACCTCGTCGACCGGACCAAGTTGGGTCGTCGCCGAGGCGCGGATGCTCGAGTCGAGCGTGTCACCGACGATGAAGCTGCCGGTGATGAGAGCAGTGCCGAGCAAGGACCCCGCGATGACGAGCATGGCCTCGCTTGGCCGGCGCGTGGCATCCCGAACCGCCAGGCGGCGCAGGAAGGGGCGTCGCAGCGCGATGTAGGCCACCACCAGCAGCGCGAGGCCCGCGAGTATAAGCAGTGAAGGAAGTCCGGATGGGTTCATGTGTGGAGTCCTAGCTCGCGACGGCTGCGGACTCAGTGGACTCGATGGCCCCGTCCCGCATCCGGATCAGCTTGTTGGCCGTCGCCCCGATGCTCGCGTCGTGAGTGACCAGGACCAGGGTGAGGCCCTCGGCGTTGAGCTCATGCAGCAGGTCCATTACCGACACCGCGGTTTCGGAGTCGAGGTTCCCGGTGGGCTCGTCCGCCCATACGATGGCCGGCCTACCCGCGAGCGCCCGCGCGATGGTGACGCGCTGCTGCTCGCCGCCGGAAAGCTCGTTGGGCCGGTGGCCCTTGCGCTCACCCAGCCCGACGCGCTCGAGTGTTTCCTCCGCGCGCCGGCGGGCCTCCGTGGGAGCAATGCCGGCCAGCAACAATGGCAGCTCGACGTTCTCGGCCGCCGTAAAAACCGGGATCAGGTTGAACGCCTGGAAGATGAAGCCCATGCGCTCGGCACGGTGTCGGGTGCGCTTGGCGTCGGAGAGTCCGTGGATATCGAGCCCCTCGACGATCACGCGCCCGTCATCGATGTTGTCGAGGCCCGCCAGGCAGTTGAGCAAGGTCGTCTTGCCGGAGCCCGATGGTCCCATGACCGCGAGGAACTCTCCTTTCGGAATCCGGAGATCCATGGCCTTGAGTGCCTCGACGCTGCCCGCGCCGGTTCGATAGATCTTGGTTACGCCCTCGGCGACGAGGATGTCGTCGCCGTCATATTTGTCCTGCACCTGCCACTCCTTCGGCTAGGGAAACCGCTCTGTCCCCCGCAGCGAAGTATAGGAGTGACTGGTCATCAGTCCAGATGGTAAGTCGAGGGCCATGACACCCGCCCCAGCACGGCTCGCGAGCCACAACTCGCGTCGTCAGTAATCCTCGACGCCTTTAGGGAATCCAGCTTTCGACTCGCGACCTCGCGCTCATCCCAGTGATGAATGCCCCGAGCGACTCAGAAATCATCCGACTGATCAGGAATCCATTCCGGTAGGTGGGCATCACTTGGTTGCTGAGAACCAGCGGAATAAATGATGGGGTCGAGAGGGTGGACGCGAAGAATAATGACGGAGGCGCGTCTCCGACCCCATTCCAGGGCTTCCTCGACCTCCATCCATCCGGGGCCCTCCTCGAAAGAGAACCTTCCCACAATGTCCACTTCCCAGTGCCCAATGAATCTCTTGCCCCGCGTCGTCTCGAAATCGGGATGCTGCTCTGCTATGTAGACGATGCCCTGACCTCGGGCATTAAGCAGCTTGCTATCGTGAGATTGATTGCTCGACTGTGCATCCATTGTCGCTAATTTTAACCACCGTTGCTACTGATTGAATCTGCACGGAGCGGGCGAGTAATCCTTACTGCACCGAAATACAAACGAGCCAGCCTGCCCACTTCCACTCAATGTCTCCATACCCTCTAGCCTTCCAGAAGTAGTCGAAGTTATACCAATAGCGTTCGTCATCTGCAGAATAGTTCTTGTCGTTGGATTCAAATCTCGTCGTCCGATACTCCCCGTCGGTTCTCTCCCTGGTTCCCCCACTGCAACTCGAGTTTGGAAAACTGCCGTTGTCATCGACACAATTTCCATTTGTGGGTTGCCTTGATTGCAGGGCCGTCGAAGGAGTTACTCGCCATCGTCCATTGCGATTGTCGCCCATTCAGATTGAGGCGCGCCGTAACGTAGACCTTCCCGACTTGGCGACACGTCGTCGAGCTACACACCTGATATGCCACTGTCTTCTCATAGCCCCAGGTGTAATCGCTTATCTTTTTTCCTACGGGTTCATTAAATGTCGTGAACTCGTCTGACGTCGTTTCGCCGTGGCATTCGGAAAGATCCTCTCCACACATGTCAACCAACCATGGCACTAAATCGCCGGTCGCTGAGGTTCCTGCCCCTTGACCGTCCGCCATCGCGACGGCTTGGTCTACGAGGATCATGAGTGCAGCGACGGCCATCAGAGTTGCACGAACCATGATTCCCGCCACCTTGACAACCCAGAGGGCAATCTTGACGCTCCCCCCCCGAGACTGTCAAGAGCGAATCAGCTCAACGTGTGACGCGCAGAGGCCCGGCACGTGCCGGGCCTCTGGCCTTGAACCATTCGACCTTAGGCTAGTTGTTCGGGATCTCTCCATCGCCGCCGCCGTCCCCGGTGTCGCCGGAGGGCGGTCCCGCCATCTCGAGCGGCGGGATGTCGGGGGCACGAGTCGCTTTGCGGAACCCGATCACGTCGTCGCCGTGCTCGTTTTTCTCGACGTCGACCAGGATCGTGTCTCCAGACTCGAACTCCTTCCAAAGGATCTTCTCGGACAGCGGATCCTCGACGTGACGCTGAATCGCCCGGCGTAGCGGCCGAGCCCCCAGCGCGGGGTCGTAACCGATCTTGGCCAGAAGCGTCTTGGCCTCGTCCGTGAGCTCGATGTCCACGTCCTGGCTCTTGAGCTGGCCCTCGACCCGCTTGATCATGAGGTCCACAATCGATTTCACCTCGTCCGAGGACAGCTCGTGGAACACGATGATCTCGTCGATCCGGTTGATGAACTCGGGGCGGAAGTTCTGCTTGAGCTCCTCGGACACCCGCTCTTTCATCTTCTCGTAGGTGAGCTCTGCAGAGGCCTGGCCGAAGCCCATCGCGGGCTTGCGCAGGTTCTGCGTTCCAAGGTTGGAGGTCATGATGATCACGGTGTTCTTGAAGTCCACCGTGCGACCCTGAGCGTCGGTCAGACGCCCGTCCTCGAGAATCTGCAGCAGCGTGTTGAAGACGTCCGGGTGGGCCTTCTCGATCTCGTCGAGCAGGACCACGCTGAAGGGACGACGCCGCACCGCCTCGGTGAGCTGACCGCCCTCCTCGTAGCCGACATATCCCGGAGGCGAGCCAACCAGACGGCTGACCGTGTGCTTCTCCATGTACTCGGACATGTCGAGCTGGATCAGCGCGTTCTCGTCGCCGAACAGGAAGTCGGCGAGCGTCTTGGCGGTCTCGGTCTTACCGACCCCGGAGGGTCCGAGGAAGATGAACGAACCGGCCGGACGCTTGGGATCCTTGAGCCCCGCTCGCGTGCGCCGGATCGAGCGCGACACCGCGGTGATGGCGTCGTGCTGGCCGACGATGCGGAGGTGGAGCTCGTCCTCCATACGCAGCAGCTTGGCGGTCTCTTCCTCGGTGAGCGCGGTAACCGGGATACCGGTCCACGACGACAGCACTTCGGCGATCTGCTCCTCGTCGACCTCGGCAAGGGTCTGGCCCTCGGCCTCGCGCCACTCGTGCTCGCGCTCCTTGCGCTCCTCCATCAGGCGCTTCTCGTCGTCGCGGAAGCCCGCGGCGCGCTCGAAGTCCTGCGCCTCGATGGAGTCTTCCTTCTTGCGACGAACGTCGGCGATCTTCTCCTCGAGCTCGCGATAGTCCGGCGGCGCGCTCATGCGCTTGATGCGCAGACGGCTTCCGGCTTCGTCGATGAGGTCGATGGCCTTGTCTGGCAGGAAGCGGTCGGAGATGTAGCGATCCGCCAGGTTGGCGGCCGCGACCAGGCCGCGATCGGTGATGTGCACCCGGTGATGCGCCTCGTAGCGATCGCGCAGACCCTTGAGGATGTCGATCGTGTGCGCCACGGAAGGCTCGGGGACCTTGATCGGCTGGAAGCGTCGCTCGAGCGCCGCGTCCTTCTCGAGGTGCTTGCGGTACTCGTCGAGCGTGGTGGCTCCGATGGTCTGGAGCTCGCCGCGCGCGAGCATCGGCTTGAGGATGCTGGCGGCGTCGATGGCGCCCTCTGCGGCGCCCGCGCCCACCAGGGTGTGGAGCTCGTCGATGAACAGGATGATGTCGCCGCGCGTCTTGATCTCCTTGAGGACCTTCTTCAGACGCTCCTCGAAGTCACCGCGGTAACGGGAGCCGGCGACCAGCGCGCCCAGGTCGAGCGTGTAGAGCTGCTTGCCCTGGATGGTCTCGGGAACCTCGCCGGTGACGATGTTCTGCGCGAGGCCCTCGACGATGGCGGTCTTGCCGACACCCGGCTCGCCGATCAGCACTGGGTTGTTCTTGGTGCGACGAGACAGCACCTGCATGACGCGCTCGATCTCGTTGAGACGACCGATGACCGGGTCGAGCTGGTTCTCGCGTGCCAGTTGCGTGAGGTTGCGACCAAACTGGTCGAGCACGAGCGAGCCCGAGGCCTGCTCGCCCCCGGCTCCCGTGGTCGCGCCCTCCTTGGCGCCGGAGTAGCCGGAGAGCAGCTGGATGACCTGCTGGCGCACCCGACCGAGGTCGGCGCCAAGCTTCACGAGCACCTGCGCGGCAACGCCCTCGCCCTCACGGATGAGCCCGAGCAGGATGTGCTCGGTGCCGATGTAGTTGTGGCCGAGCTGCAGCGCCTCGCGGAGACTGAGCTCGAGCACCTTCTTGGCTCGTGGGGTGAACGGGATGTGGCCCGAGGGAGGTGACTGACCGGCCCCGATGATCTCCTCGACCTGCTGCCGGACTTTCTCGAGCGAGATGCCCAGCGACTCGAGCGCCTTTGCGGCTACGCCCTCGCCTTCGTGAATCAATCCGAGGAGGATGTGTTCGGTGCCGATGTAGTTGTGGTTGAGGAGTCTCGCCTCTTCCTGAGCGAGAACTACCACCCTGCGGGCCCTGTCGGTGAACCGTTCAAACATGGGCCACGCCTCCTTTTCATTTTCGTCGGATGGTCATTATACGAAGAGCAATTGCTTACCCTCCGGTGAAGCGCTATCTACATGAACAACGCCCACAGCCTGGGAAACGTTCCTCTGCTGGTTCTCGATCCCCGGCGGTAGGCGGTGATTCACAACCTCTCATACGTGAATCGGGTCCCTTCGTGGCCACTTGAGCAACACCCTCCCTCGGGACCCTCGTTTTTTTGCCTCCTTTTGAGGTTCGTTTGAAGTTCGATACCCGCAGGATCACCGGATCGGATCTCTCGGTCCGCTGATCACCCCGTAGCGCATCTTGGAGAATCTGGGCGCCGGAGCGGAGCGCGGGGGCGGATTGTTGAACAGGTAGCGCCAGTCTTTGGGCAGCACATTGGTCCGCTTCCCGTCGATCGAGAACCCCCTGGCCAGGGGAACCCAGTCGAAACTGTCCGGGTCGGGAAACTCCGGGCTGACGGGAGGAAGGGTCCACAACCCCACCGTGGACTGCTCGACGGAGGTGTGGTCGTCCGGGCCCAGGGTCACCGGCAGACCCCCAAAGCGCTTGCCGTCCAGTCGCTCGAGGACCCGAGCCAGGTCCTCGTCGTCGCCGGCTCGCTTGTGCGCCCAACCGATCATCTGAACGGCATCGAAGGCTCGCAGCTCCCATCCCGTCGGAGCCTGGTCCCACCACGCCTCGAAGGCGTCGGCGAATCTAGTGAAGCTGGGCACGGGCAGGTAATGGGCACCCCGTGCGTAGGTGTCGGAAGCGACCATGCCCACGGGGATCGACTGGTCCGTGACGTTGCTGATTGCCAGGTCGAATCCCAGGATCTGGGGGCGCCAGTAACCCGAGGCCTTTCTGTTGCGACGCTGCCTGCGGGGAGCGCTGTCGATTCTGGCGTCGTCCGTTCCGGTGTAGCGCACCCCCTCTGAGCGAAGCGCTCCCAGGATGCCGGCCACTACGTTCGGATTCCCCTGAACCACCAAGGCCTCGACCTGAGCGTCGTGGAGAGTGGTGATGGCATCGGCGAAGTTCGATTCGGCGGGCGCGTACGTCGCGGCCCGCTTGAGCCGGAGGCCGGCTCGATCGACCTCTTGGCGCAGGGTGTCGACGGCGGTACGGCCGTCCGCTGAGTCCTCGGCAATAACGCCTACGGTCTCGTAGCCGCGATCTCGACCCAGATATCGGGCCAGCGTCCTGCTCTCCCACAGATAGGACGGCGAAACCTGAAAGACGTGAGCGCTCAGCTTCCTGGCGCCGTAGAGATCTCCGTAGCAAAGCAGCGCGGGGATGCCCGCCGCGGCCAGGGCCCCCTCGGCCATGGGCAATGCCTCGGGGGGACCGGCGTAGATGATCCCGATGGTGCGAGGTGACTCCGTGAGCTGCTCGATCAGCTCGAGGGCCCGCTCGGGATCGCCCTCGTCGTCGAGACTCACCAGCTCGATCGTCGGGGCCCCCTCCGCGCGCCCGCGGTTCAGGTCCCCCACGCTCATAACGGCGCCCTCGAAGGCATCCTCGCCCCGCCAGGACGCCGGCCCAGAAAGACTTCCCACCAGTCCGATCACCAGCGAATCCGTCGTGGTGGCGGTCGGCTGCGGCGTAACCCCCGCGCTCTGAGAACCGCCATCGGAGGTTTCGCAGGCGGCCAAAAGCACCGCACACAGGAAGGCTCCTGCAAGGCGCCGGCCCAGGGGTGCCCGAGCGGATTTAGCCATGACGAGGAATCTTCGCATTGATCCTCAGACCAGTTTCAGTCCCCGAAGGTTCCGCGCTCGTCCTGCGGCCCGGCCGAGCCCGCCCCGTGGAGGCCTCTTTATCCGGGTCGTGGCTCCGGCTTGAGGGTCGGAAACAGGATCACCTCGCGCAGCGACGACAGACCCAGGCACAACGCGAGGAGCCGGTCGACGCCCAGGCCGAATCCACCGGCGGGGGGCATGCCGTAGCTGAGGGCTTCGATGAAATCCTCGTCGGTGGACATGGCCTCGTCGTCACCCCTGGAGCGCTCACGTGCCTGCTGTTCGAAGCGCCTGCGCTGCTCGGCCGGATCGTTGAGCTCGGAGTAGATCGGCGCGATCTCGACGCCACCGAGGACGAGGTCGGTCTGCTCGGTGAAACCAGGAATGCTGCGATGGTCCTTGGCCAGCGGCGAGATGTCCTTGGGGAAACCGACCACGAAGGTCGGAGCGATCAGCTTGCGCTCGGCGACGGCCTCGAACACCTCCGCCAGAACCTTGCCCGGCGGCCACTTGGGATCGACGTGCACACCGAGCGCGTCGGCCTTGGTGGCAATCGCATCGTGGTCGCCGGCCGTCCACGTCTCGAGCAGGTCGCCTCCACCGTGTTCTGCGATTGCCTCGAACATGGTCATGCGCCGAAACGGCTCGGCGAGATCGACGGTGGTCTCGCCGATCTCGAGCTGGTGAGCGCCTGTAACTCCCTTGGCGATCGCCCGGACGAGCTCCTCGACCAGCGCCATCGTATCGTCGTAGTCGACGTAGGTCTCGTAGCACTCCAGCATCGTGAACTCGGGGTTGTGCTGGGTGTTCACTCCCTCGTTCCTGAAGCAACGGTTGAGCTCGTAGACGCGATCGAGACCGCCCACCAGCAAACGCTTGAGGAACAGCTCGGGGGCGATGCGCAGGTAGAGATCGATGTCGAGGGCGTTGTGGTGGGTCCTGAAGGGCCGGGCGACCGCTCCCGATGCGATGGGTTGCAGCAGAGGGGTCTCGACCTCGACGAAACCGCGGGCATCGAGGAACTCGCGAATCGAGCTGTTGGCCCGGGCCCTGCCGTCCAGCGCCCTGCGGGCGTCTTCGGTCAGCAGCAGGTCGAGATAACGCTGACGATAGCGGGTCTCGATGTTGGCGATCCCGTGAAAGGTGTCGGGCATCGACCGCAAGCACGGAGCCAGCATGGTCGTCGATCGAACGTTGACCGACAGCTCACCGCGACGCGTTTTGATGATCTCGCCCTCGGCCCCCACGATGTCGCCGACGCCGATGGACTTGAACTCCGTCATCCCCGCGTCCCCGAGCACGTTCTCGCGCGCGAACAACTGGATGCGACCGCTGGAGTCGCGTAGATCTATGAACGCCGCCTTGCCCTGTCCCCGCACGGTCATGGCGCGTCCCGCGATGCGCACGCTTTCGGTGGTTTCCTCACCTGGTTCGAGGGAATCGAAGCGCGCACGCAGGTCGCCGATGTCGTTCGTGCGGTCGTACCTGTAGGGGTAGGCGTTGCCAGTCACATGACTCCTTCTTGTATCTACTGACCGATTTCGTAGATCAGTCGCAACCCTACGAGGGTGAGCTCCGGTTGAATGCGATCCACCAGCTTGCAGTGCTTCACGACGATGGGGGCCTGACCTCCCGTGGCGATGACGTTCGCAGTGCCGCCGACCTCTTTGCTGATGCGCTCGACGAGTCCGTCGATGAGGGACGCGTTCCCGTAGACGATTCCCGACTGCACCGCCTGAATCGTGGACTTCCCGATGGCGTTGGTGGGGGCGATGAGCTCGACCCGTCTGATCTGAGCGGTCTGCTGGTAGAGCGCCCCGGCCGCGGTCTCGATCCCCGGCGAAATCGCTCCGCCGAGGTACTCGCCTTTGGCCGACACCGCGTCCACGGTGATGGCCGTCCCGAAGTCGACGATGATCGAGGGCTCGTCGGGAAAGATGTGGTGTGCCGCCACCGCGTTGGCGATGCGGTCCGCCCCGACTTCACGCGGGTTGTCTATCTTGATGGCGATCCCGGTCTTCGTCCCCGGCTCGACCACGACCGCGAGAAAGCCAAAGTAGCGCTCGGTCATCTGACGCAACTCTTGCGTGAGGCGCGGCACCACCGAGCAGATCGCCACGCCGGTTATCTCGCGTGAGAACGAGAGGTCCGCATGCGACAGGAACTGGCCCGATATCAGGGCGAGTTCGTCGGCCGTGCGAGATGGGTTTGTCGACATCCGCCACTCGTGGGTGAGCTCCTCACCACGGAAGACGCCAAGGTGCGTCTGGCTGTTGCCGACATCAACCGCGAGCAGCATGTCTCATCCTCTCTTGATTTCTCGTCCCCGGCTTGGCTCGAGCCACGAGCTCATTGTCGATCAACCTGGTGGTCCCCACACGGGCAGCCACTATGAGGAGAACCCCGCCTCCCCCGGGAGGACCGAAGGTAACCGGATCCACGGCCGCCGCGTAAGACACGGCCACGCCGTTGGCCGCGGCGAGGTGTTCCCTCATCGCACGCTCGCAGGCGGACGCATCGTTTGACCGCTCGAGTTCGGCTCTCCCCAATTGCAGACTGCGCGATAGCGCGAGCGCCTGCTCGCGCTGTTCGATGGTCAGATAGGCGTTACGGCTGCTCATCGCCAGTCCGTCGCCCTCTCGCACGATTGGAGCCTCGATCAGCCGCACGCGGAAGTTCAAGTCCTTTACGAGGCGCGAAAGTACCGCCACCTGTTGTGCGTCTTTCTGGCCGAAGATGGCGGTGTCGGGCTCGACGAGGTGGAACAGCTTGGTTACGACGGTACAGACTCCGTCGAAGTGACCGGGCCGCGCGGCTCCTTCGAAAACCTCGCCGAGAGGCCCCGTCTTGACCACGACCGTGGCGTCGGCCGGATACATCGCGTCGACGCTGGGGAGGAAGGCGATGTCGGCCCGCTCACCCTCGAGCAACTCGAGATCGCCCTCGGTATCGCGGGGGTAGTGCTCGTAGTCCTCACCCTCACCGAACTGAAGAGGATTGACGAACACACTGACCACCACCACGTCCGCACTTTCATGAGCGAGGCGCACCAGGGAGAGATGGCCCTCGTGCAGCGCACCCATCGTGGGGACGAGACCGATCGTACGGCCGGCGCGCCGTTCGACGTCGAGCACCTCTCTCAGCTCGCGCTCCGTTCGCACGATCCTCATCCTTGGTTCTCCTCCAACAGTCTGATCACACGGCCTGCGGTCTGCTCGTCGATGCGCCGTGCTCTGAGCGCAGCCGCAACGATGACACGAACGACGCGAGCGTAGTCCTCGGCCAGGTGTGGAGCGGTTCCGATGATGTGCTCGAGATGACCGGCGACGGTCTCCGACTCGCCACGCACCACCGGACCGGTCAGGGTCGCAGCTCCACCACCGCCGGCTACGGCGTTGGTGACGGTGCCGGCCGCCAAGGGGCCGAGCACTCGTTCGGGAGCCTCGACCTCGATAGAGGCCATGAGCGACTCCCCCGTTGCGAGCAAGGCGGCGATCCCGTTCGACGTGATCGTGGCCGCCGCGTGCCAGAGTGGACGATGCTCCTCGGCGACCACCACGGGATCACCGCTCAGCTCGCGTGCGATGAATTCGGTGGCCCAAGCCTCGTGGCCGGCGCTCGCGGTGACGCCCCACGCGGAGCCCGGAAGGCGTTCGAGCGCGCTTCTCAAATCGGGGCAGGACTGCACCGGATGGAGCGCCGCGGCCCCCGTCCGCGCGTCGAGCACGGGGGTCAGCGGCGCGATACCCGCGGCGCCCGCGAAATGCACGACGACACATCGCGTACCCGTCTGCAGCCTCTCGGCGACCAGGCCGGCAACCTCTTCGATCACACCGTGAGGAACCCCCAGCAGCACGACTTCGGCATCGGGCAACGAGGTGTGGTAATCGAACACATCAGCGTCGAGGAAACCCGCGGCGCGGCGGGCCGATTCGGCCGAGCGCGACGCGACGCCAGCGACCACGTGGCCGCGGCGCCTCAGTAGTTCGGTGACGGCCGTGCCGACTCGGCCCGCGCCGATGAGGGCAAGTCGCAGCGGGGTGGTTGGCCCTGACATGGTGATCTCCGCTCCAGTCCACTTCCGGTACCGGTCGTGTCCCCAAGCATAGGCGTTGGGATGCCTAGTTCGTCAGGCTTGCCTTGAAGTTGAACGTCTTGTTCTGGTCCACGGGGTGACCGGCGCACGAGTATGGCGAGCTGAAGTCCGTGAAGCAGCCCTTGGAGCGAGTGCTCGCATTGGACAGCACCAGGAGAACGCGCGTGACCTTGCCGAACGGAACCTTGGCGCTGCCCGCACCCTTTCCGTTTAGCCGGACAAACTTCTTGCTTACGACCTTCGAGCCGTCGAGCGCCACCAACAAAGCCTTGGGCTTGGACCTAATGCCGGGTCCGTCGACATTGACCTTGATTCTGGCACCAGTGCCGACGCCCTTCCCTGGCTTGAACAGAAGGTAGGAGCTCGCGAGGTGGTCGATCCGGCGGGACTCCGACCGTGTCCGGCGGTTGAACTTCCCAAGCGTGAAGGACTCGCTCACCGGCGCGCCGCCTCCGGTCGCCATGCGATAACTCGCTCCCTCGCTGTAGTACTTGTCTGGAAGAAAGTTCGCCAGCGCGAAATTCGAGAACACCTTGCCGAACGACGACCTGCGGTCCAGCACGTTACGCGTTGCCTTGAGCGAGTACTGATCCGGACCGCCCTTCGCACCGTCGGCCTTGTTCCATACTTGCTTGACGACCCTGCGGTCGAACTTCTCGCTTGCGTATCTCCAGAAGATGAAGTTGCCGTAGGGGAAGCCCGTGCTCGGGTCTCCATAGTCGAGCGGGACGCGCGGTGTTCGCATGGCACTCGATGGATTGAGGAACTGGAGATTGTCGTTGATGTCATCGAAGACCTCATCCTCGATCCAGGTAGCGGAGCTCTCCAAGATCCAGAGATCCTCGAAGAGGTCGTATGCAAACTGCACCGCGTGGAAGAACTCGTGCGCCCCGGTGACCTGGAGGTTCTTGAGTGGATTTTGTTCGGGATACTCGGCGGGGCTGTAGTCGTTGTCGAGCACGCAGTAGGCCGACATGTCCGAGAACCGGTAGCTCCCATTGATGGCTCGGTCGACGTTCGGATCGTCCGACGTGCAGTAGCCGTACAGCTGCCGGTTCCCGAGCTGGCCGAGGTAGAAGTCGATCTTCCTGTTACCGCCGTTGTTGTCGGAGGCGCGATCGCCCTTCGGCTTGCGGAACCCATACTTTCCAATCTCCTCGTTCCAGACCTGTTGCTGCATCACGGTGACCACCGTGTCGACGTAGTCGGGCAAACCATTGGCGTCCGCATCGGTGGTGTCGACCTGGTGCGCGCCGCTGGTCACGTAGTGGACGCACAGGTTCGAGGTGCACGTGCGCTTCGCGTCGGCCCCTCCGTACTTGATGTTGATGGGGTCACCACTCCGGTTGTCGGTAGGGCGGGACAGAACGGCTTCGGCCGAGGCTCGGTCGTCGCCGGACAGCTCGTGCTTGCGGAGCACCAGATCCCGTAGCACGAGGGTGGCCTCCCTGGGGTCGGGCGTGGCTATCGCACCGAAGCGACGAGCGACGACCTTCGGCTCGAAGAGGCTCCGCGCCCGCTCGAACGAGTACTCCGCCTCGGTGAGTCTTCCCGTTTCGAGGGCCCGGGTCAGCGCGTCCTCGGGAGCAGGAGTCAACCCGGGAAGGGCGTCCCCGTGGCTCTTCGCGGAGGTAGCCGCACCGGCCATGTGCGTGGGCGCGCCCGGGATCAGCACACTCAGCGACACCGCCAGCACGAGCACCTTGTTCATCTCAAGCCCCTTCTCGACCGCAGCAAAAACGGGCGCCTGCGAGCGCCCGTAGGGTGACAGTTTGGCAGCATATGCGAGTGTTCGAAGCGCGCCTAGCCCGAACTTGCCGAAAGGTCAAAAGTCGCTAGAAGGCTTCGACCAGACGTACCTCGCCCTCCGCCTCGTCGACCCAGTCGGCGTAGCGAGAGCCCCACGGGTCTGCCGCGTCGGGGTCGATCTCCAGCAGAGGAACCAACACGAAGCGGCGCTGGGTCATGCGGGGATGCGGGATCTCTAGATCCCCCTCGTTGACCTTCTCGTCGCCGAAAAGGAGCACATCGAGATCGACGACACGCGGCCCCCAGCGAATCTCGGAGGGCTCGCGGCCCAGAACGCGTTCGATGCTCTGGCAGGTGGCAAGCAGATCTCGGGGGCCGAGCGTGGTCTCCAAGCGAGCCACGAGGTTGATGAACGAGCGCTGCGGCGGGCCGCCCACGGGGGTCGTCTCGTAAAGACCGGAGGTCGCCGTGACCCTGATCCCCTCGGTATCGTCCAGGGCCGCGACCGCATCGCGGCAGAACTCCAAACGCTCACCAACGTTGGAACCGATGCCGACGTAGGCGGTGGTCATGATTACTCCTCGGGTCTGGGCATCAAGGCCGGTGGATGCGCACCTCGATCGCCCCGACGTCCTCCTCGACGGGTGGCGACTCCTTTGCGATCTCTACCGTAACCCCGTGCACCCCATCGATCTTCGTCATTCGGGTGGCGATCTTTCCTGCAAGGTATTCGAGCAGGTCGCATGAATTGGATCTGACGATGGCCGCGATCTCGTTAGTGGCCCAGTGATAGTTGATGGTTTGAGCAAGGTCGTCGCTCTTGCCCGCCCGTCGTAGATCCGCTTCCAACTCAACCGTGACGCGCACCCACTGCGGGCTCGAGCGCTCCTCGTCGGTCACGCCGATATGCGTGGCGAGGCGCAACTCGCGGATCGCGATGCGATCGGACGCCGGGTCCTCTCCCATAAGTTAGGCCTCTCGGATCGCTTCGATCATGCGCACGGTTCGCACGTTCTCCTCGATGTCGTGAACACGCACGATGTGAGCGCCCTTCATCACCGACCACGCGACCGTTGCGGTAGTGCCCTCGAGACGCTGACCCTCGGCGACATCGAGGGTCGCGCCGATGAACGACTTCCGCGAGGTGCCGACGAGCACTGCGTATCCGAGCTCGACGATCTCTTCGAGTCTATGTAGAAGCGAGAGGTTCTGCTCGGGAGCCTTGGCGAAACCAAAGCCGGGATCGATACAGATGGAGTCGCGCGCGACTCCGGTCTCGAGCAACTCGTTCGCACGGTCGTCGAGCCAGTCGCGCACGTCGGACACCACGTCCACATAATCGGTCAGCTCCCGCATCGTCGCCGGGGTTCCCCTTGAGTGCATCAACACGATCGCGGCTCCGGTTCGCGCCGCCACCTCGTCCATCGCGCGGTCCGTCGCTTCGCCGAGCGTGTCGTTGATGATTGTGGCTCCGGCGGACACCGCTCGGTCCGCGACCTCAGCCTTGCGCGTGTCGATCGATATGGGTACGTCGACTCGGTCGCTCAGCGCCTCGATGACGGGAATGACGCGCCGGAGCTCCTCATCGACCGCCACCGGCTCGGCACCCGGCCTTGTCGACTCGCCGCCCACATCGATGATCGACGCGCCGCGCGCAGCCATCTCGAGGCCGTGCCCGACCGCTCTCCCGGTGTCGAGCCAGAGCCCTCCGTCGGAGAACGAATCCGGAGTCACGTTGAGCACGCCCATGACAGCCGTGCGATCGAGCGACAGGTAAGTGTCCCTGCACCGGAGCTTCATGCCGGGAGTCTAGTGGCCGTGAATGAGGCCCATGGCCTCGGCGCGCGTCGCTTCGTTGCGCCGGAATATGCCCCGCACCGACGACGTCACGGTCTTGCTTCCCGGCTTGCGGACGCCTCTCATGCTCATGCAGAGGTGCTCGGCCTCGATTACGACCAGCA
The DNA here is from genome assembly GCA_050693975.1 of Actinomycetota bacterium. Taxonomy (GTDB): domain Bacteria; phylum Actinomycetota; class CADDZG01; order CADDZG01; family WHSQ01; genus WHSV01. The sequence continues at coordinate 7,717 of JBOGWV010000191.1, read as the reverse complement.
CTCCGCGCGGGTTCAACGACTTCTCGATGGTGTCGGCGATCTGAGTCGTGAGCCGCTCCTGTACCTGGGGCCGCCTCGACAGGACGTCCACGAGCCTGGCGAGCTTGGACAGGCCGGTGATCTGCCCCGATTCGTTCGGGATGTAGGCGACGTGGGCGGATCCTATGAAGGGGATCAGGTGGTGTTCGCACAGCGAGCCCAGCGGGATGTCCTTCACCATGATCATCTCGTCGTGGTTGGCCTCGAACACGACGTCGAGCTCGTCCGCGGGGTCCTTGTGAAGTCCGGAGAACAACTCCGCGTACATGTCGGCGACCCGGCGAGGGGTGCGGACGAGGCCGTCGCGTCCCGGCTCTTCGCCGATGGCCTTCAGGATCGAGCCAATCGCCTCCTCGATCGCGTCGAGGTCGATCGGCGTCGGGGGCCGCAACTCGGTGACTTGCTCCGATCCCTTAGGTCGCTCTGCCATCTCTCCACCCTAAACACCCCCACCCAAGCCCGATTCCCACCCCCTCACGTCATTCCTGACCTTCAAATGGGGGCGGTGGACCCGTTCTGGGGTCACAAAAGGGAAGGCTGACCAAGTGCACCTCGTATTAGAAGCTCGAGACGATCTGGATCGTGCACGAGCATGTCCCACGAGACGTGGATCACAAGCCAACCGAGGGCCGCCAGCCGAGATCGGCGTTCGACATCCCGCTCCCACTCGGTCACACCAAAGTGGTGTTTCTTGCCGTCGCATTCGATGGCGATCCTCAGGTCTGGATAGGCGAAGTCGACCCGAGCGACCTCTACGCCGGTCTCATTCCGGATACAAAACTGTCGTTCGGGAAGCGGAAGTGACCGGCGCCGAGCGAACTGCAGAAAATGGCGTTCGAAAGGACTCCCTGGAATCCCGCGCTCCATCTCGCCAGAGCAGAGCACATGACTGAGTAGCTTGGAGCCTGCCCGGCCCCTGGTACCGAGTCGATCGAGGATCTCTCGCAAGGGCCGCTCAGCGACCAACCTTCTGCGACGAGCTTCATCCAAGGCGAAGTCGAACGAATCCTCATCGAGCAGTCCGGCTAGGTCGAACAACGTCCTGATCGCATTGGTGATTCGAATGCCCTCGAACCACCGAAGGTCACGACCTTCGAGCATCTTCACCCGGTGAACGACGATCTGGTCAGATGGGCTCTTGAGGGACATCTGCATGGAGGAGAGGTGTATCGGCCAGGTCCCCTTGTTAAGAATGCCTTGCATCGTTGCGGAGGTTGTATGCGATAGCGCCCCACGACCACCCAGCCACATCCAGGTCGCCTGAACGAACTGACGCCACGATTCCTCGAACCCCGGTAAGCGACAGATCCCCGGAAGAACCGGCAGCATGAGTCGCTCGCGGACTCTCCGGCGTCGAGCTTCGTTACTGAGACCCATGCTCCTGAGCTGGTCCTCCGTAATGAGGCCGAGTTGCGTTTCGGCCTTCTCGAAACAGAGCCGGTCGGCGGCTTGTGAACGTTGGGTTCGCACGAGTCCACAGAACATCCGAATTGCGGCCGTTGCTGTGGCGCGCGCCACACTTATCTGACCCCAGGACGGACGCATGGCCCCCATCTGCTGGACAGAAAAGGGTCGAGGGGGGCTAGGCCTCGCCTAGGCGGGGTTTGGGTGAGTGGCGCGGGAGGCGTTTGCGGGCTTCGTCGGTCTCCTCGCGGGCGGCGGCGGCCCTCTCGGAGTCCTCGCGCGCCTTGCGGCGGAGCCTAGCGCGCTCGGTGCCGTCGGGCGGAGACTGCTTGGCGACCTCGCCGAAGATCTCCTCGACCTCGGACTTCTCGACCGACTCTTTCTCGAGCAGGCGCTCGACGAGCATGTCGAGCTTGTCGCGGTACTTGGTGACGATCTCGCGGGCCTCGTCGTGAGCCTCCTCGACCAGGCGCCTGACCTCCTCGTCGATCTTGGCGGCCACCACGTCCGAGTAGTCCTTGACGTGGCCGATGTCACGCCCGAGGAACGGCTGGCTCTCGGTCTCGCCGAGGGCGAGGGGGCCGAGATCGCTCATGCCGTACTGCATGACCATCGACTTGGCGATGCGCGTGCAGCGCTGGATGTCGTCGGAGGCGCCGGTGGTGGGCTCGTTGAAGACGATCTCTTCGGCGACGCGGCCGCCGAGCAGCATGGCCAGCTCGTCGACGAGCTCGCTGCGGGTGACGAGGAAGCGGTCCTCGCTCGGTAGCGTCAGCGTGTAGCCGAGGGCCCGGCCGCGGCTGACGATCGACACCTTGTGCACGGGATCGGCGTTCGGGAGCGCGTGCGAAACGAGCGCGTGCCCGGCCTCGTGATAGGCGATGACCTTCTTCTCCTTCTCGGAGATCACCCGGCTGCGGCGCTCGGGGCCGGCGACCACGCGGTCGATGGCCTCCTCGAGTTCGTTCATCGAGATCTCGTTGCGGGAGAAGCGGGCGGCCAGCAGCGCCGCCTCGTTCACGACGTTGGCGAGGTCGGCTCCGGTGAAGCCGGGTGTGCGCTTGGCAAGCACCTCGACGTCGACGTCCTTACCCAGAGGCTTGCCTCGGGTGTGGACCTTGAGCACGCCAACGCGGCCGTTGAGGTCGGGCCGGTCGACCACGATCTGGCGGTCGAAGCGGCCGGGACGGAGCAATGCGGGGTCGAGGATGTCGGGCCGGTTGGTCGCCGCGATCAGAATCACGCCGCCCTTGATGTCGAATCCGTCCATCTCGACGAGCAGCTGGTTCAGCGTCTGCTCGCGCTCGTCGTGGCCCCCGCCGAGCCCCGCGCCGCGGTGGCGGCCGACGGCGTCGATCTCGTCCATGAACACGATCGACGGCGAGTTCGCCTTGGCCTGCTCGAAGAGGTCGCGCACGCGGCTCGCGCCAACGCCGACGAACATCTCGACGAAGTCAGAGCCCGAGATCGAGAAGAACGGAACGCCGGCCTCGCCGGCCACGGCCCTGGCCAGCAGGGTCTTCCCCGTACCGGGCGGGCCGTAGAGCAGCACGCCCTTGGGAATCTTGGCCCCCATGGCCTGGAACTTCTGCGGCGCCTCGAGGAACTCCTTGATCTCCTGCAGCTCCTCGATGGCCTCGTCGAGGCCCGCGACGTCCCCGAAGGTGATCTTGGGCTGGTCCTTGGTGACCAACCGGGCCTTGGATTTTCCGAAGCTCATCACCCGGTTGCCGCCCCCCTGCATCTGTTGCATGAGGAAGAAGAAGAACCCGACGATGATCAGGATGGGGAGGAACTGGAACAGCACTGAGAGGAACACCGAGCCCTGCTGCGGATCGGCGGTTACCTCGACCTCGCTGTCGATCGCGATCTGCTGGTAGTCGTCGACGGTGTCTTTGGGGACGAACAGCTCATAAAGGACGCCGTTGGTCCGCTCGCCGGTGACCTTCTCGTCCTTGGTAAGGAACTTGGCCGTCTCGATCTCGCCCGCTTCGACCATCTCGACCCACTGGTTGACCGAGCTGATCTCCTCAGGTTGCTCCGCGTTCTGACGGTAGAGATTGATGACCCAGACGACGGCGATGATCAGGATCAAGTAGAAGATTGCGGATCTGAAAATTCGGTTCATTCGAGCAGGCTACCAGCCTCGTCTTACTAAAGACCCCCCAAAACGGCCGCGTTTGAGGGCCTCGATGGGAGCTTTCCTATGAGGGTTCGGCGCCGTATGCCTCGGGCTTGAGGACACCGATGTAGGGAAGGTTCCGATACTTCTCTGCGAAGTCCAGCCCGTAGCCGACGATGAACACCGGCGGGATCTCGAAGCCGGGGTAACGAACGTCCATCGGTACCGCTTGCTCGCCCTTTTTCCAGAACAGGGAACAGATCTCGAGACTGGCCGGGCCGCGTGCTTCGAGGTAGCGCAAGAGGTAGTTGATCGTCAGCCCGGAATCGATGATGTCCTCGACCAGGAGCACGTGACGGCCCGTTATCTCGTAGTCGAGGTCTTTGAGTATTCGCACGACGCCCGATGACTTGGTCGAAGACCCATAGCTCGACACGGCCATGAAGTCGAACTCGACGGGAAGTTGAACCGAACGAGCGAGGTCGGACATGAACACGAAGGCGCCCTTCAGGATCCCGATCAGCAGCAGGTCTTTTCCCCGGTAGTCCTCGGTGATCTGTTTGGCGAGCGACGCAATCTTGTCCTGAATCTCGTCCGAGGTGATGAGGACTTCCTGAATGTCCTCGTGAAGATCGGCTGACGGCATGCCGGTCATCTTAGTTGTCTTGGGCCGCCGGTAGTTGGACGACAACTTCCGCACGGCTTATCTCGATGGTGACTCCCGAGGCGACGTCGAAGTGACGGGTCTCCCCTCCCGGCGCGTCGATTGCATCCAGCGCCGCCTCGATGCCGCCGGAGCGATCCCGAACCCGTCCCACGGCGCGCTCGAGCAGACGACGTCGCAGCGCCGTCGGAAGAGGACCGAGCTCGGTGCGCTGAAATCGAACCCGTCCCTCCTCGCCCTTCGCCAGCTGGTCGTACAGAGTGTCGGCGAGGCCCTTGAGCGCCGCCGCGTCGATGCGAAGTCGTTCCGCCGAGGAGGCCATTGCGTGGATCGCTCCCTCGCCCCAGCGCTGCTCGATCGTGGGGATCAGGGCCGTCCTCAGGGAAGCTCGCTCGAAGCGCTCGTCCTCGTTGGCCGGATCCACGTCGTAGTCGAGTTCGACCTCTTCGCAATAGGCCTGAGTCGCGGCCCGCCGTACCTCGATGAGGGGTCTGACGCGTCCCCCGTCCGCCGGCGGAATGCCCGCGAGACCCTCGGTGCCCGCTCCATGCACGAGCCGGGCCAGGGTGGTCTCGACCCGGTCGTCGAGCGTGTGCCCGGTCGCGATCTTCGTCGCCCCCGCCTCGCGGGCGACCGTTTCGAAGAACGAGTAACGAAACAGCCGCGCCCTTGCGTGGAGGTTCGAGCCCTCGAGATTCGGCGCCCTCATCAGGTGTACCTCGAAGCCGGCGGCGGCCGCCGCCGACGACACCCGAGCCGCGATCGGCTCGGAGCTCTCGCTCAGCCCATGATCGACATGAGCAACATGAAGCGTCCATCCGCGCGGCGTGGAGAGCCGGTGGAGAACGTCCAGCAGACAGGTGGAGTCGGGGCCCCCCGAGACGGCCACCACCACGATGTCACCGTCGGCCAGCATGGAGTAGCGGTCGATGGACCTTGCGGCGCGCTCCACGAGGTCGAAGCCGGGACCGCCGTACGCCCTTTCCTCCACCCGAACGCTCAGGCCGCCACGCGTCCGAGCCACAGGTGGGGCTCCTTTAGCTCCGCCAGCGTCGGGAAGTGATCGGGTCCGACCCAGAGCCTCGCAAGGGCCTCGGGACCGGCCTCGCGCACCGCGGCCTCGCAAAACGCCTGGCCGAGCTCGTACTGCTTCATCTTCATCTCGAGACCCAGCATGGCGGAGATCACCTTCTGAGGGAGGTTGACCTGCTCACGACGCCGATCGAACACCCCGCGCATGCGGCGCATCGACGGGATCACGCGCTCGCCCACCGAGTCCATCACGTAGTTGCCGTGGCCCTCGATTACCGCCATGAGCGCCTGGATCTCGTTCAGCACCTCGCGCTGGTCGTCGGACGCAAGCAGATACATCGGCGAGCGTTCCTCGGGGGGCACGTCCTTGGAGGCGAGGCGCTTCGCGGCGCGCCGAAGGCGCTTTGCGAGACCGCGCGCGTCGATGTCGACCGTGTCGACGTAACGCTTGACGAGGCCGAGGAAGTGCGGGCGCAGCCATTGGACTCCCTCGAACTGAAAGCGGTGAGTTACCTCGTGCAGCGCGACCCACATAGCGAAATCTTTCGGAACGAAACCGAAGCGACGCTCGGTTTCGATCAGATTGGGACCTACGAAGTACAGCGCGGCCCCACCCGCGGGAAGAGCCTTGAGCCGCCGCCGCGCCTCGGGCGAGCCATCGTCATCGGGGACCAACAGGTCGTACTGCCCCAGAACGCGGCGCGACACATAGCCAAGCAGAACCCCCACCTCAACCGACACGACGGATCGCTGCGCCACCTTGGCTGCGAGGGGAAGAGCGTCGAGCCGGTCGCCGATTTTTTCGACTATGGGGTTCAGAAGCGCGGTCATGCTCGAGAGGTTGGCCTCGGCCCAGGTGGCCCTGTCGATGAGGCCCCACTCGACGGGAGGAGGTGCCGGAATACCGCTCGCGTCTGCGATCAGTCTCTCGGAGAGCGGCACGGCCTCGCCGAGGTCGCCTCTCAGACGATCGAGCAGATAGGAGCGGTCGAGTCCGCTCGTGCCTGCGACGCGTCGCGCGATCGCCGCTGCGAGTGCGGGTTCGACCAGCCGAGCCACGAGTAAGGGACCTAGAAACCGTGTTTGCGACGTGTAGCCACGAAGCGGTAATAGGCGAAGCCGGTGGCGAGCAGCGTCAAGAACAGCAGGAACAGTGAGATTCTCGCCATCTGGTAAGTCCAGGGGGGCCCGGTTTCCTCGGCGGCCTCGCCGGACTCCCCGCCGCCCTCGGCCTCTCCCTGCTGGCCCTCGCCGCTTTCGGTGTCCGTGCCGCCCGACTCAGTGTCGCCCTCGTCTCCGGTCTCCTGGGCAAGGGTGACTCCTGGTTTGGCGTGGGCAAGGGGGGTCGTCATGGCAAGGCTTCCGACCACCACCGCGAGAGCGATCAAAATGGCGAGCCGTGCGCGCATCCAAGAGCCTCCGTTACCAGCTAGTCGTAGTTGTTCGAACCGGCGACAGAATATCTCGCCGCGCGACGGGCGTGTCGAATAGCCCGGTATTCGGGCCCGGAAGGATGAGATGGGCGTGGCTCAGGCGGACCCGGCGGCGGGCTTACGACCCCGCAGGCGGGGAACCTTCATCTCCGCGTGGGCCCAGCACTTTTCGCGGCGGTTGTAGGTCGACAAACGAGTGTCGCAACCGGGTTCCGCACAGACTCGACCCTCCGGGTTGCGTTGCGACGCCCGCGGCAAGCCCTTGGGGCTCTGGCCTCGGATTGCTATTTGTTTCGACATCGAGGCTCCTCTCGCTACCGGATCGATCTGCCACATCTGGGGGCGTCGCCTCAGGGAGGGACATCGCGATGGGCACTGAACCGGTTAACACTTCCTATTCGTACAAACGCACGGCAGCGGTTTGGAGTTCCCGAATTTCTTGAACGATTCGCGAAGAGGTAGACGAGATCGACTGAGACCCGTCTTCGAGCAGGTCGGGCTCGTCATTCGCGCCGTCGTGGGGGTGCCGGCCAGAGCCGCCAGGGGGACGGCTCGCAGGGTGGCCGACCCGGCTCGGCAGGTGGTTGATTACTGGTCGTCGGAGCGCCGCACGATGCGACAGGGCTTCATCGCGGTGACCATCGCCTCGATGACCTCGCTGATGGCCGGGCTCGTCCTGGTAGGGATGGACCATCGTATCGAGGTCATCAAGGGGCTATTTGTCCTGATTCCGGTGTCGATCGGAATGCGGGGCAACATCTTCGGAGCCTTGGCCGCACGGCTGGGAACGGCCATCTTGTCCGGCTTGTTCTCGGTTACTCGCTCGAAAGACGACCTTCTCTACCAGAACGTCTACGCGTCCATTCTGCTCACGATCGCCACGGCCGTCACTATGGGTTTACTGGGGCGAGCCATGGCCGGTCTCCTCGGGCTCGAGACGGTCTCGGTCTGGGACTTCATCGTCATCGCGCTGGTGGGGGGCCTGCTCTCGTCGGTGGTCGTGCTGGCGGTGACCATCTATCT
>JBOGWV010000190.1:0-1627 GCA_050693975.1 Actinomycetota bacterium | reverse complement strand
CGACGTGCAGGACGTGTATGCCAACTTCGATATCTCCGACGATGTCCTCGCCTCCCTCGCTTCCTGAGCACCCCGCTCTCCGCGAGGTCGCCGAGCAACTCGAGGCGACCGGCTGGGCGGCCGAGATATACGACACCGAGTGGCGGCTGGCCTGGGTGTCCAGTGGGATCTTGGAACTCACCGGCAATCCCAAGGCCGATGAGGTCGGATTCGGCGAGCACATTCTCGAGCACCTGCGCAGGGGGACCTTCCTCGAGCTCATGACCGCCGAGAGCCTGGCCTCGGTGCTCGAGGTCGAGCTTCCGATGATCCTGCACGACACCCCCGGCGGCAAGGAGGAGCTCAAGCGACTTTCGGGCGGCACGCTTGACGACCTCATCGACTCGCTCGAGGAGCGCACCCCGCCGGCAATGTGGGCGTCACAGTTCGAGTTCGTGCAGGGCGATCTCTCGCCCATCCCCGTGAACTTCCTGGTGACTCGCCTGTACTCGAGGGATGACGAGCACATCGGCCGGCTGGTCCTCTACGGTCCCGCCCTCCCCACCCCCGTCCTTACGCTGGTGGCGCGCGGCGACCCCGCGATGTTCGAGCGCATGGCGCAACTCGTCGAGCCCGGACGACGCCCCGCCGCCATCTTGTTCGCCGACTTGCAGGACTCGGGGGGCGTTTCAAAGCGGCTGCCCAGCGCCTCCTACTTCGGCTTGCTGCGAGCCGTGATCTCCTCGATCGACGACCTGATCGGCAGGAATGGGGGAGTCGTCGGCAAGCATGCGGGTGACGGGGTTACCGCGTTCTTTCTGGCCGACGAGGAGCGCTCGCGCTCCAAGGCCGTGCGGGCCGCGATCGAAGCGGCGCGCGGCATTGCAACGGCTGCGCGCGATGCAGCGAAGCTCATGGGCGACGAGTCGGACGCGATCGATCCAGACGACATCAAAGTGAACGTCGGCGTTCATTGGGGCGGGCAGCTCTACATGGGCCAGCTGATCACCGGAGGACGACTCGAGGTCACCGCGCTGGGTGACCGCGTCAACGAGGCGGCTCGCATCCAGGAGTCTGCCCGCGATGGAGCGGTGCTCGCGTCCAAGTCTCTTCTCGAGCACCTGGACGACGACGACGCGCGCGCACTGGGCCTCGACCCCGACGCGGTCGTCTATTGCACCCTCGAGGAGCTACCCGGCGCGACCGATAAGGCCAGGCGTGACGCGGGAACCATTCCCGTCACCTCGCTCTAGTCGCACTAGCCCGTCGGCGTGAGCTCGAACTCCCTGCACACCTCGAAGCCGAAGTCGGCCGCCAAGCGCTGCGAGTCCTCCGCCACCTCGGCGGATTCGGCAATACCCACGTCGATGCCCTGCTGATCGAGCGCATCGGCGGCGGGAACGGTGTCCCGCATGATGCGCGCGGAATCGTCCAGGGTCTCGAGGTAGCTCTCCAACACGTCCGCATCCTCGTCGGGAGTACCGATGGCGCGTAGGTCCTCGGCGACTCCTTCGGTGAGGCCGGCGAAGTTGCGTACGAACTCTCCGGGCTGCTGGCCGTTGAAGCCGACGAGCTCCTCGCCCGCGGCGTTGCAGATCTCGTCGCCCTGGGCAACGACCTCGTCCTTGTCGACACCGCCGCTCAACGC
>JBOGWV010000189.1:0-5730 GCA_050693975.1 Actinomycetota bacterium | reverse complement strand
AATTTAGAGTATAGGCCTCAGCCGGGTCGATCCCCGGATCTTCCCGGCCCCGATCGTTTGATGGGGGTGGATGGCATGGCCGGCCAAGCCGGACGTGGGTACGTGGAGACTCTGGTCATCGGAGGTGGTCAGGCCGGCCTGGTGACGGGGTACCAGCTGTCGCAGCGTGATCTCCCCTACAAGATCATCGACGCCAACGAACGCATCGGGGACGCTTGGCGCAACCGGTGGGACTCACTCCGGCTGTTCACCCCCAATCGTCTCAACCATCTGCCGGGGATGCCTTTTCCCGGGTACCACTGGGGGTTCCCGAGCAAGAACGAGATGGCCGACTACCTCGAGTCGTACGCCCGGAAGTTCGACCTTCGGGTGGAGACCGGAGTCAGAGTGGAGAGGCTGACCCGGGAAGGAGAGCGCTTCGTCGCGACCTCGGGGGATCGACGATTCGAAGCCGACAACGTGGTGGTCGCGATGTCGAGCTGGCAACGGCCTCGGGTTCCCGATTACGCGTCCGAGCTTGATCCGGGGATCGTCCAGCTTCACGTTGCCGAGTACAAGAATCCGGGGCAGCTCCATGAAGGGGACGTCCTGGTCGTCGGTGCAGGTAATTCGGGCGCCGAGGTCGCCATCGAACTGGCGAGGACGCACAAGGTATTGCTCTCGGGAGCCGGGAACGGAGCGATCCCCTTCCGCCCCGAAAGCGTTGCCGCCCGCGTCTTGATGCCGTTCGTCGGTCGGGTCATCTTTCACCGCGTGCTGACGACCAGAACTCCGATCGGCAAGAAGGCCCGCCCCAAGTGGATCTCCACGGGCGAACCGTTGATCCGGACGAAACCCAAGGATCTCGCAGCCGTGGGGGTGGAACGAGTGCCTCGGGTCACCGGTGTCCAGAGCGGGCTGCCGCAACTCGAGGGCGGCCGTCCTGTGGACGTCGCCAACGTGGTGTGGTGCACGGGATTCCACCCCGGGTTCTCCTGGATCGACCTCCCGGTACTCGGCCCCCAAGAGCCGCTTCACCGTCGCGGGATAGTCGAATCAGAGCCAGGTCTCTACTTCATCGGTCTCAAGTTCCTCTATTCAGTGTCCTCCGAGCAGATCCAGGGCGTCGGGCGCGACGCGGACTACATCGCCGGGAAGATCGCCGCCCGGCACGGGGTGCGCGGGGCGGATCGATCGGCAAACGATTCACCGGAAGAGCGAGAAGCACAACAGACCTAGGCGGCCTTCCCGCAGCGGCCACGCACTCGGCGAGTCCGCCGGAGCCACGAAGTGGCGGAGGCGGACGGGAATCGAACCCGCCGGGGGAGCGCCCGACCCACCGGTTTTGAAGTCCTAGCCGAGTCGTGCTGGCTAATCCTGACTTCACTCGGGTCGTCGTATCTCGGCAGGTCAGTGGCCTTGTCTGGATCCTGATCCAGCCTGACGAGTCCGACAGAAACCGGTCCCTTCCGCGAAAGAGGATTAGCAAGAGATTAGCAACCGAGGCATCAAATGGCGTCACAGACACGGTCCGGAGGATCCGCCGATTGAGGGGTTGTCCTGATTTCCGAACACGCCAACACTGTCCTAAAATCAAGGCATCGTAACATTGCCTTATAATCTGGACACTGGTATGATGTCCGCAAATGAAGACGCCATCGGGAATACCCAGCAATGGCACCTCTTTCCGTGTGTACACCTCGGCTTCGCTAGGCGCGGCGCTTCGGCACTACCGGCAGGAGGCTGGCCTGTCCCAGGCCGAGCTGGCTGAACGCACCGGCCTCAATCGGACCTACCTCTCGGCATTGGAGCAGGGTCGCGAGACTGAGCAGGTCAAGCGAATCCTGCGGCTACTCAAGCAACTCGGGGTGAGAATGACCCTTGAGAAGGCTGATTGGTAGTGGCCGATGAGCTTTCCATCTGGCTTTACGGGATCAGGGTGGCCTCTATCAACCAGGAGCGGGGCCGCCTCCGGCTGACCTACACGGAGGAAGCGCTTGGCCGATATCCGCTCGGTGTCCCGCTGCTCACCCTGTCGCTCCCGCTGACGCCGCAACGCTATACGCATGGAGTGGTCCGCCCCTTCCTGGACGGTCTGCTACCAGAAGGAGAGGCGCGACAGGCAGCAGCGAACGACTTCAACGTCCTCAGGGAGGATACGTACGCCCTCATTCGAGCGCTCGGGCGGGATTGCGCCGGTGCGCTGGTGATCCAGCCCGACGATTCGCTGGCGCCCCCGCTGCCCACCACGCTCACAGCGGAGCGACTGAGCGACTCGGAGATCGGCGAACTCCTCGCGAACCTCCGACACGCGCCCCTAGGTGTCGGAGGGCGAGTGCGCATCTCCCTCGCTGGCGTTCAAGAAAAGCTACTCCTGACGCGGATGCCCGACGGAACGTGGGGCCGGCCGGTGGACGGGACGCCCTCGACCCATATCCTTAAGCCGGAGATCGCCCCTTTCCCCAACACGGTCGAGAACGAGGCGTTCTGCATGCGGCTAGCGCGTAACCTGGGTCTGCCCGTGGCGCCCGTCGAGACCATAACGGTAGGTGGCCGCAGGATCATCGTCGTCGAGCGCTACGATCGCGTCGTCCACACGGACGGTTCGGTCGAGCGCATCCACCAGGAGGACTTCTGCCAGGCTACCGGCATCCTTCCCGACAAGAAATACGAGGAGGATGGCGGGCCGTCGCTGCGCCGGATCGCCGAAATCCTCCAAGCAGCCGCCAGTCCCGATTCCCTTGAGCTACTGCTGCGGGCCGTCACCGTCAACATGCTCATTGCCAACGGAGACGCACACGGCAAGAACTTCTCGCTCCTCCACGACCCCTCGGGTGTGCTCCGACTGGCGCCCTTGTATGACCTCATGTCGACGATGGTCTATGGCGACGACCGTCTGGCCATGTACATCGACACCGTCCAACGGACCGATCGCGTGACGGCGGACCGGATCGTCAATGAGGCGGTCCGATGGGGGGTGTCCGAGCGCCGCGCAACCGAAATAGTCGCCGACATCCTCGATCGCGCTCCCGTGGCGGCCGAAGCAGCCCGCGACGAGACTGACGCGCTCCCTCCCGACGTCACCGCGGTTGTCGACTCGCAGTTATCGCAACTGCGCAGTGCACTCAACGCCTGCTGAAGTCTCGTCGCGCAACTTGTGACGAGGTGACCCTGCTTCTGTCTCTGTCGATCCCTCTGGACATGCGTCTTCGGGCAGGAACCGGTTCGGTGCGTAGCGACTAATCGTCAAGTAACGAAAGGATCCCTGCGTTCCGCTCACGCAGAGGGGCAAAGGAGGTACAGGTCGGGAAAATCGAAGGGACCCAAGAGCACGCTTACAAGTTGCGCGGAGTGGCAAATGAGCAGGTCAGGTCCCATAGCGGAGGCGGACGGGAATCGAACCCGCCCACCGTGTCTCCACGGCGCACCGGTTTTGAAGACCGGGAGGGACACCAGCCCCCTTTCGCCTCCATGGAAATGGCAGAACCTGCATAGTAGGGCTCGAAAAAGGGAATAGGAGCACCCAGGGCGAACGCCTGTGCGTGGACCGTAAAGTCACGCTTTGTAGGGGGATATGAGCAGCGCTAGCCGGACATCCGACTCGGTGACAACGGCCGGGCCCAGTCTCGACAGTCTCGACGACATCGAACTCGTCGCTGAGGTACGCGAAGGGGAAGAGCGCGCCATCGAGGTCCTGCTCGCTCGCTATCGAAACTTCGCTCGGAGTAAGGCCCGCAGCTATTTCCTTGCAGGCTCCGACCGGGAGGACGTGGTCCAGGAGGGCATGATCGGGCTCTTCAAGGCGATCCGCGACTTCGATCTCACCCAGGACACCCCCTTCAGAGCCTTCGCAGAGCTCTGCATCTCGCGGCAGATCCTCACGGCGATAAAAACCGCCAATCGCCACAAGCACCAGCCGCTGAACTCCTCGGTATCGCTAGACGGGCCCGCCTACGGTGACGACGAGTCGAGCTCGGTGGGCGATCACCTGATGTCTCCGGCTCAATCGAGCGATCCGGCCGAGCTCGTGATCTCGGCCGAGGAAATCGAGGCTCTGCGGGACTCGATGAGCCGCAACCTCACGGAACTAGAGGGCGACGTCCTCAGGCTATACATGGACGGAAACTCATACGAGGAGATTGCAGGTGCGCTCGGCAACCACGTGAAGTCGATCGACAACGCCCTTCAGCGCATCAAGCGGAAGCTCTACCGCCACATCTCGCAACGCAACGAAGTCGACTAACGGCGAGTCTTTCTTCTAGCGATTACCTCTTGCGGTAGCCCATGATGCCGGCGTAGATCACTCCTCCGGCGGCTCCGATGACCAAAGAGAGCAGAACCGCTATGACGACACCTTCTAGTGGCAGGTCGAGCAACGTTCCCCCTGTCTAGACATCCTCCGAGAGTAGGTTAGAGGCGATGGACCAGAAAATCAGAAATCACGCAGAGGTCGAGCTTCGTAACCCCATCCTGATCGCTGCGTTCCGGGGCTGGAACGACGCGGGCGACGCCGCCAGCTTCGCCGCGTCGCACCTCGGAAGGGTGTGGTCCGCGACCGAGTTCGCGTCGATCGATCCCGAGGAGTTCTACGACTTCCAGGCGGTGCGGCCTCAGGTCGAGCTCGTCGACGGGCTGACTCGCAAGGTGACGTGGCCTTCAAACGAGTTCATGGGGGCCAAGCTTTCAACTGCAGCACAGGACGTCATCGTGCTGGTTGGTACCGAGCCCAACCTCAAGTGGCGCACCTTCTCGAACCTCATCGTCGAGGTGGCCAAGGCTCACGAGGTCGGGCTCGTGCTCACGCTCGGAGCTTTGCTGGCCGACGTCCCGCACTCGCGACCCGTCCAGATCACAGGAACGGCCGTCGACCCGGAGCTCATTAAACGACTGAACCTTCAGCGCTCGCGCTACGAGGGGCCGACGGGGATCGTGGGCGTGCTCCACGAGGCGTTCGCGAAGGCCGATATCGATTCAGCCAGTTTGTGGGCGGCCGTCCCTCACTATCTTGCCGTCACGCCGAACCCCAAAGCCGCGCTCGCACTCGTCGAGCGAGCAACGAAGTTAGTGGGCGCAGCCGCCCAGATCGACGACCTCCAGCGCGCGTCGATGGTCTACGAGGAGCGCGTCACCGAGATGGTTGCCGGCGACGAGGATGTTCAGGAGTACGTCAAGATGCTCGAGGACCGCAGCGACGAGCAGCAGGACCTCGAAGAGATGGATCCGAGCCAGATGCCGTCCGGCGACGACATAGCCGCCGAGCTAGAGCGCTTCCTACGCGACAAGGGCGAAACCTAGGCCCTCTACAAGCTGAGCTCAGACTGGCCCACCAATCGCGACAACCTCCGGATGAACGACGATCCGTTGGCTCGCATGTGGCTCCGAACTGCCGAACCGCAATCTCGTCGCAGCGGTCGTCAGGAGGGCGCTCTCTCATGACACCATGAGAGAGCATCTCGTTGGCGTTCACTGTGCTTTGCAGCACACCCGTGGACATTCATCCACCCTCTGGGGTGGGGGTGGGTCAGGGTCCTCAGATTACCGCGCCCACCCTCAGAAGGACCTGAGCGGGTTAGAGGCCCGGCCAGTCTTTCTTGTTGTCCTCGACTTCGGGCCACTCCGAGGATCTCTTGGGACCCGAGGAGCCGAGCACGTCGCCCAGATCGCGCTTGCCTGCGATTTCGCCGGTCGCGCTAATCAGCTCGTCGAGCGAGGCTCGCTTCTTTCCCTCGACCCGAATGCGGAGCGCGGCCA
>JBOGWV010000188.1:0-14253 GCA_050693975.1 Actinomycetota bacterium | reverse complement strand
ATCGCCGTCCGAGCGCGGCATGAAGTAGCCCTCTTGCGGATACACCTTGTAGCCGAAGCGGTCGAGCTTCAGGTCCTGCGTGAGCTTTGGTGGCATGAGGCTGACCACATACGACAGCGCGCTGACGCTGTACTCGGGTCCCCAGGGCTGCTCGGTCGTGGACGCTCCGCCGACGTTGTCGCGCGCCTCACAGACCAGCGTGGACGCTCCCCCGCGCGCCAGATAAGCCGCGGCGACGAGGCCGTTGTGACCTCCGCCGACGACTATCGCGTCGTAACGATTAGCGTTATTCAAGCGCTCAACTCCAAAACCGTTTCGGTTCGGGCCTCACCTCGGGACTGATTGCGTGGTAGGGAAGTCCCGCATGGGCACCGAGGAGCATATCTTCATAGAGATGTCAGACGGGGTTCGCCTCGCGGGAAACCTCTATCTTCCCGACGAACCGGCGCCCGTCGTCATCGAAGCGCTCCCCTACCGCAAGGACGACCTCACCGCCAATTACGCGCCCGAGTACCGCAGGTTGCGCGACGAAGGCGGCTACGCGGTCGCGCGCATCGACCTGCGCGGCTGCGGATCGAGCGAGGGACTCGCGACCGACGAGTACCCCGTCAGCGAACAGCGCGATCTTTGCGAGGTCATCTCGTGGCTGGCGCGGCGGGATTTCTGTACCGGCAGCGTCGGCATGTACGGCACCTCGTACTCGGGGTTCAACTCGATTCAGGTCGCGATGGAGCGACCGCCCGAGCTCAAGGCCATCGTCGCGATCTACGCCACCGACGACCGCTACACCGACGACGTCCACTACGAGGGAGGCGCGCTGCGCGCGCTCGACCAGATCGACTACTGCCTCTACATGACTCCGATGAACGCTCTCCCACCGCCCCCGTCCATCGCCGGCCCGAGCTGGCTCGACATGTGGAGCGAGCGTGTAGAGAGGCTCGAGCCCTGGCTCCTTCGGTGGATAGACGAGCAGAACGACGGGCCCTACTGGCGGCACGGATCGCTGAGGCCCCGCTACGACGCGATCGAGGCCGCAACCATGATCGTGGGCGGGTGGGCGGACGGCTACCGCAACGCGACCTTTCGCGCCTTCGAGCAACTCCGGTGCGACAAGCGTCTGCTCATCGGTCCCTGGTCGCACGCATCCGCAGAGAGCGCGCTCCCGGGGCCGCACATAGATCTCGTTCCGGAGATGATCCGGTGGTGGGACCGGTGGCTCAGAGACGAGCCAAACGGCATCGACGAAGAGCCCCCCATCACCATCTTCGTTCGCCACTCCACCAAGCCGGAGCCCGACCTCGCTGAGATACGCGGCGAGTGGCGCCACGAAAACGTGTGGCCGCCGGAGCGCCTGAGCCTGCGTGAACTCGCGCTCGACTCCGCGCTTCGCCCGGCCGGCACAGCCGAAAGCCTCGAGGTGCGCGGCGACGTCGGATGGACCGCCCACCTGTCCTGTGCCGGTGTCATGCCGTGGGGTCAGCCCCAGGACCAGCGGCCCGATGAGGCCTACTCGCTCGTCTACGACTGGGGGCCGTTCGATGACGAGGTTGAGATCCTCGGCTACCCCCGCGCCCGTCTTGCCGTGGCAGCGACCAAGCCGGTGGCATTCGTGTCTGCAAAGCTGTGCGACGTTTTCGAAGACGGAACCTCAGCGTTGATCAGCCGGGGTTTCCTGAACCTCACTCATCGCGAGTCGCACGCGAGCCCTCAGTCGCTCGAGCCGGGGGTCCTCTACGAAGTGAGTGTGGACCTAACCGCGACGT
This sequence comes from Actinomycetota bacterium, assembly GCA_050693975.1. Taxonomy (GTDB): domain Bacteria; phylum Actinomycetota; class CADDZG01; order CADDZG01; family WHSQ01; genus WHSV01. Next base: position 12,490 of record JBOGWV010000188.1, on the reverse strand, counting down.
CCTGGGTGCTGCCGCGCGGACATGTGCTTCGCCTTTCGCTCGCAGGAACGGACTGGCCGAACGTGTGGCCCCCGCCCCAGCCGGTAACGCTGACCTTTGATCCGGGCCGCTCCAGGCTCGACCTGCCGGTGCTCGAGGGCAGCGACGAGCTACCGGCACCGCGGCTACGCCCGCCGCCCGCCGAGCGCCGCGCGACGGGCTCGGCCGGACCGCAAAACCAACACGGGACGGGCTCGGCCGGACCGCAAAACCAACACGTTTCGTGGCACATCGAGCACGACATCCTCGAGCGGGAGACGCGTTACGTGGTCGATCACGGGTCGACCTACGACACCGAGATGGGGTCGCGGGTGACCGAGTCCTACTTCGGGCGCGTCTCGGTGTCGACGACCGACCCCGGCGACAGCCGCGCCGAGGGTCGCGTCCGATTCGAGATCGTCTGGCCGGAGGCCACCGCGGTGGCCGAGGTGCGGGCCACGCTCGGCTCGAGCGCTCGTGAATACCGCCTGGAGATGGACCTCGACGTCACCCACGACGGAGCCAGCCTCGGGTCGCGACGCTGGGAGCGCCGCTTTCCGCGCCGGCTGCAATAGCCGCCGCAGCCGTACCTCCAGCCAGGAGTTTCCACGCCGCATCGTCGGGTACGGTCGCTAGTTAATCCGCCTCCCATTCTTGGAAGGAGCTGGTTGATCGTGCTCACGATCACCACGGACGCCGCTACCGCTATCAAGGGAATCGTCGATTCCGCCGCGGTCGAAGGTGGCGGGCTTCGCATCTACGCGGAGCCGCAGAACGACTCTCAGGCGAGCCTCGAGATCGCGCTTACGCCCGAGCCCGGCGCGGGTGACGAGGTCGTCGACGCCGAGGGAGCGACCGTCTACCTCGAGCAGAACGCGGCCGCTTATCTCGAGGACAAGCAGCTCGATGCCGACATCGAGGACGAGCAGGTCCGCTTCAGCATCACCGAGCAGCCTCCCGCCGTCTAGCGCGCGCCTGTCACTCGAGACTGCGGTCCGGCCGAGCCCGCCCCGCGGGGCGGAGGTTGACGCCGGGTCCCCCGGTTGTTCTGCTGACTCCGGAGAGAACCTCATGACGTCACTTCCGCAGAGCGCTAAAGAGTTCCTCAGACCCGGTCGCATCGGGCATCTCGCGACCCTGGCGCGGGACGGCCGTCCCCATGTCACCTGCGCATGGGTCGGGGTCGAAGGAGATCAGCTGGTCATCGGCACGCTCTTCGACCAGCGCAAGCTGCGTAACATGAGACGAGATCCGCGCGTGACGCTGTCGTTCGAAGGTGACGAGCCCAACGAGATGGGTCTCGTCCCTTATCTCATCGTCGACGGCACCGCGGAGATCGTCGAGGGGGGCGCGGCCGAGCTGCTCCAGGAGCTGGCATACGTTTATCTCCGGCCGGACATCAAGTTCCCTCCGCTGCCCGACCCACCTCCCGGTTTTGTCACCCGTATCACCGCCGAGCGCGTCGGCGGGCTCGGCCCCTGGGCGAGCTAACTCGAGGCGAGGTGACAGGCAGCCAGGTGGCCGGGTCTGATCTCGATCAGAACTGGGTCCTCTCCGGTGCACCGGCCGATGATGCCGGCCCGCTCCGCGTTACCGGAAGCGACCTCGGGACAGCGCGGGTGAAAGCGGCAGCCCGGCGGGATATTGGTCGGGTCCGGAGGCTCGCCGGCGAGGATCGGTCGCTCGGTTCTCTGTGCCTCGGGAACCACCGCTAGCACCGCGCGCGTGTAGGGATGAAGAGGGTTGGTGAGGACCTCTTCCGCAGGACCGTCCTCGACAATGCGTCCGAGGTACATAACGGTGACCCGGTCCGCGACGGTCCAGGCGAGCCCGAGATCGTGGGTGACGATCAGAATCGAAAGCCCCAGGTCATCTCGGAGTTTCAACAGAAGGGCCAAGATTTCGCCGCGCACCGAAGCATCGAGCATCGAGACCGGCTCGTCCGCGATTAGCACCTCCGGTTCGAGCACAAGGGCTCCCGCGATGACGACGCGCTGGCGCTGTCCGCCGGAGACCTCGTGGGGGTAGAGCAAGAAGAATCGTTCCGGCGGGCGGAGACCGGCCTGAGACAGGGCGCGCGCAACCAGCTTCTCCTCGTCGCCCGGCACCTTGTGGATGCGGAGGCCCTCGGCCACCGACTCGTAGATTGTCTGTCTCGGGTTCAGAGCTCCGGTCGGATCCTGAAACACCATCTGGACGCGACGGCGATAGGCGCGGAAGTCCTTGACCGGCTTGTCCTCGAACAGCAAGTCCCCCGACGCAGGCGCCTCGAGCCCCATGATCGTGCGGGCCAGTGTGGTCTTGCCGCATCCAGACTCGCCCGCAAGAGCGAGAATTTCGCCGCGCTTCAGCTCCAACGACACCCCGTCGACCGCGCGTGCGCCCGCAGCCTGTTTTCCAAACAGGCCGGAGAGCGCTCCCGAGCGACCCCGGAACGTGACGCGTAGATCGGTGACCTTGATAACCGGAACGTCACGACGATCAGTGGCCCCGATCGCGCTCACGCCGGCTCCTTCGAACGAACCAACAGACAGGCAGCGCGACGTCCTTGGCCCGCGTGGTAGAGGGGCGGCTTGATGGTGGGACAGTCGCCGAAGGCCTCCGGACAGCGGGGATGGAACGAGCAGCCGCTGGGAAGGTGAGCCGGATCGGGGGGATCCCCGCCGAGACAAACGGGGGCCAGGCGAAAGGCGGAGTCGCCGATCCTGGGGAAGGCTCCGGACAGCGCCTTCGAATAGGGATGCACGGGAGTGTCGAACACAGCCTGAGCGGGGCCCTCCTCGACGATCTCGCCGCCGTACATCACCGCGATGCGATCGCAGACGTCGACCATGACCGAAAGGTCGTGCGTAATGAACAGCATCGCCAGGCCGAGGCCCTCTTGCAGATCGCGCAACAGATTGAGGACCTGGGCCTGGATCATCACGTCGAGCGCGGTGGTCGGCTCGTCGGCGATGATCAAGTCCGGCTTGCACGCAAGCGCCATGGCCACCATCACGCGCTGCCGCTGGCCGCCCGACAGCTCGTGCGGGTAGTCCCGCGCGCGTCGAGCCGGAAGTCCCACCTGCTCAATGAGCTCGCGCACGCGCGCGTCAATCTCTTTGGACGAAACCTTGTCGTGCAAAGCGATCGCCTCCGCGATCTGGTCTCCGACCCGCTGTACCGGGTTGAGCGCATGCATCGCCCCTTGAAATACGATCGAGGCTCGATCCCAACGCGCGGCGCGAAGCTCTCCGAACCTCATCTTCAGAACGTCCCGGCCCCCCAACAAGACCTCGCCCGTCGTCTTCGTCCCTTCGGGAAGGAGACGCAGGAGGGCGTGCGCGACCGTGGACTTGCCGCATCCAGACTCTCCCGCGAGGCCCAACACCTCGCCGCGCTCGATCGCAAAGTTGACGTTGCGAGCGGCGGGCACGTCACCGCCCACGGTCGAGTAGGTCACCGACAGATCGCGGACCTCGAGGACGCGTCTGTTCTGCGGCTCGGCCGAGCCCGATCCGCGTCTGTTCTGCGGCTCGGCCGAGCCCGATCCGCTCATCGCTTGCGAAGCCTCGGGTTGAGAATCTCGTCCAGCGCGTAACCGCACATCGTGAACGCGAGCACGACGAGGACGATCGCCACTCCCGGCGCGACCAGCCACCACCACCAGCCCCCTGTCGCCGCTCCCGCGCTGAACGCGAACTCGAGAATGGTGCCCCACGAGATGCTCAGCGGATCACCCAGCCCGAGGAACGACAAGGTCGTCTCGCTCAGGATGGCCACGGCCACGACCAGAATCGTGTTGGCGAAGATCAAAGGGAACACGTTCGGAAGGATGTGACGCGTGATGAGGTGCCAGTTGCTCGCTCCAAGAGCTCGAGCGCGTTCGACGTAGGGCCTCGTCTTGACCGACAAAGCCTGTGCGCGTACCAGTCTGGCGGTTCCCGGCCACGAGGTGATACCGATGACGAATGCGATGTTCCAGATCGAGGCTCCGAGCAAGGACGCCAGCACGATCGCAAGCGGAAGGAACGGGATGGCGAGGAACCAGTCCGTGATCCGCATCAACAGGCTGTCTCGCCAGCTTCCGAAATGTCCCGCGACGATCCCGATGACCGCACCGATGAGCATAGAGATGAGCGTCGCCACCAGGCCGACGAGCAACGAGATGCGCGATCCCCAGATCGTCAGCGCAAGGACGGAACGTCCCAGGTTATCGGTGCCCAGCGGAAATTCGGCGCTTGGACCCTGCAATGGAACTCCCTCGGCGCCCGTCGCAGTGATCGTCTCTCTGGCCGCCAGCAGCGGTGCGAACAATGCCACCAGAACGAAGAACACAAGAATGACGAAGCCCGTCATACCCATCTTCGAACTGCGAAACGCGCGCCAGGTGCGAGCCATGGATCGGCGTCTCCTCGTGCGCGCGATCTGACGCGGAGACCGCAGTGACTTGGCGTCCGGCACCTCGTCGGCGGCGGGAGAGGTCGGAAGCGGCGGATGATCGCCGGAAACGTGGGGAGGCGGTGGCTGGAGGCTCATGCGTTTCTGACCCTGGGGTCGAGGTACCCGTAGATCAGGTCGGCCGCGAGGTTCGCGAAAATGATCGCCGCGGTGAACAACAGGAAGAGGCCCTGCATCAGCGGATAGTCGGGCGCCCTTATCGCGTCGTAGGTCAGCAGTCCCAGCCCCGGCCACGAGTACACGGTCTCGACCGTGATCGCCCCCGATATGACGAAGCCAAGATTCAAGGCGACCAGCGTGACGGTGGGCAGTAGAGCGTTAGGTACCGCGTGCTTGCGGAGCACCAGCGCCTCACGCAGACCCTTGGCCCGCGCCGTCGTCAGATAGTCCTCGCCCATCACGTCGAGCAACGAGGAGCGCATCACCAGCGCGTACTCGCCGATGAGGGCGAGGACCAGCGTGAGCGCGGGCAGGAACAGGTGGTTCAGGACATCCGCGGCGGCGGCCAGGCCGGTGAAGTTGGCGCCGGGGGTTTCGATGCCCCCAATCGGGAACCACCCGAGCCCCGCCCCCAAACCGATCAGCAACAGGATCCCGAGCCAGAACTCAGGCATCGCATAAAACACGAGCGAGAAACCCAAAGAGCTGATGTCGAACCCGCTCCCGCGTCGCCACGCCCCATAAATGCCGATCAGCAAGCCGATGATCGTCGCCCCAATGGTCGAGACCCCGATGAGCAACACCGTCGGCCAGATTCGCTCGGCGATGAGATCACCCACCGGTTCGCGGAAGGTGTAGGAGATGCCGAAGTTGCCGGTCAGCGTGTCCTCGACGTAGAGGACGAACTGCGAGATGAGCGGCTCGTGGAGTCCGAAGTCGGCCTCGAGTTGTTCGACGGCCTCCTGCGGCAGCAACTTGTTGCGCGCTAGGATCTGAGCGGGATTGCCCGGCAGTACGCGGAACAGCAGAAAGTTGAACGCAAGCACGAAGATGAGCGTCACCAACGCGCCCGCCACCTTGCGAAATAAGTAGCCGCGCGTCATGTTGTCATCGCGTGATCGGAAGCGGAGAAACCCCGGCCGTCTGCTATGCGCGGTCCTCCGAGCCGGCTCGACGACGCATTAACAAACCGCCGGCGATGATCACGATGATCGCCGCGAGGATCGCCACCCACACTCCGGCGGAGATCCCCCCTGCGGACTCACGCGCCGCCGCCTCCTGCGACTCCTCGGAAAGCGGCTCGATTGACACCCAGCTCAGGTTCGCGGCAATCAAGTCACCGATCTCGGCAGGCTGCTGGAGAAAACCCTTCCAGCGGTCCTCCCGAAAGGCCTGAAGGTTCGTGTCGTAGTAGAGAACCGCGTAGGGCGCGTCTTCGTAGACGATTTGTTGCATCTCTTTGATTATCTCGGCGCGTTCATCGAGATCGGCGGTGGCTCCTTGCGCCTCATAGAGCCGGTCGTACTCCTCGTCGCAGTAGAAGCTGTCGCTCCAGATACCGCCGGGGGGACGCTGGCCACACGACATGACCGAGAGGATGAAGTCGGGATCGGGATCGGGGAACCAGCCCCAGTGGAACAGATCGTAGTTGCCCTCGTAGATGACGTCCGTGAGCTTGGTGTCGGTGAGGGACTTGACCTGCGTTGCGACACCGATGTCGGCGAACCACTCCTTGATGAACTCGCTGGCCGTGATGGTGGTGTTCTCTTCACTCCGGACGAAGTAGCGGAAGTCGAGCGGCCGTCCGCCGCCAGGCATCTCGCGCACACCGTCGCCGTCGGTGTCCTCGTAGCCCGCATCGTCGAGCATGGCGTTGGCCGCTTCGGGATCGAAGTCCCACAATTCCTCTTCCGTGGGTGCATAGTGATAGAACGCGATCGGCGGCGGGACGATCGTCGATCCCACCGTCGCATGCCCCTTGATAACGCGATCGACGAGGGTCTGCCGGTCGATCGCCATGTTCATCGCCTGTCTGACGACCACGTCCTTTAGCGCGGGATGACCGTCGGAGTCCGGGTACTGCTCGTCGGCGCCGGTGTTGAAGCCGATCTCCTCGAAGCTGGCGATCTGAGCCTCGTTGGTGCCAATGCCCTCGGTGCCCTCGATTGAGTCGAACAGGTCGGCGCCGAGCGTGTCGGCGAAGTCGATCTCACCCGACTTAAGTGCCTGAACGAGCGCGTCCTCGTTGTTGAAGATCCGGTAGATGACTTCGTCGATCTTCGGGGCGCCCGCCCAGTAGTCGGGATTGGCCTCCATGCGGAAGAACTGGCCCTTCTTCCACTCGACGACGTGGAACGCTCCGCTCGTGACGGGGTCCGGGAAGTTCGCGAAGGTCTTGAGCTCCTTGGCGCTGATCTCGCTGAGAACGTGCTCGGGCAGGATGTACACATAGGCGGTGAGCAGACTGGTGGTCGGCTTCTTCGTCGTGATCTCGAGCGTGTAGTCGTCGACCACCGCGATCTCGTCGACCAGCTTCAGATAGGACTTCCAAGCTCCGATCGGGTCGTCGATGGCGCGCTGGTACGTATACGCGACGTCATCGGCGGTGATGTCCTCGCCGTCCGACCACTTCATGCCCTCGCGTATGTGAAACGTCCAGGTGAGGCCGTCCTCGCTCGTCTCCCAACTCTCGGCGAGGCCGGGCGAGGGTGAGTAATCCTCGATGGCAAAATCGACGAGAAGGTCGTAGTTGAGCTCGTACATGAAGTAGGCGGGCGCCTCGACTCCGACGGCTGGGTTCATGGTGTCGATGTCGTTGTCGTCTCCGACGGTGAAGACGACCTTCTCGTCCGAGCTCGCCGGCTCCGACGGCTCCTCGGTCTGAGCCGCAGCGCTGCCGGCCAGGATCAATGCGAACAGCGCGCCGGCGGTGGCGATTCTCGCGACCCGACTCGAGAATTTCATCGATGCTTCTCCCTCCCGGACGCCAGGCGAGGACGCTTTCTCACGAGAGCGACCCAACCCCCCCATGGCCATTGGGTACTCATACCTGAATTGCGGTTCAATTTCACGGGGCTTCGGGGATTCATTTCTCATCCCCGTCAATCCCTCTCCTACGATCGCGCTTCCTGAATCGCCATTCAATGTCGCGACGTTTACGGGGCGATCTCGAGGTCCGCCTCGTCGCCCAGGAAGCGGCCGACGTCGGCGACCTCGGCCTCCAGATCCGAGAGTCGCGCCCGGCGCAGGGGCTCGAAGGGCTCGACCAGCACGGAGGCCCGGCCGCGGCCTCGCCCCAGCTTCCAGGTGCCGGCTATGCGACCGTCCACGAGCAGCGCCGGGTGAATCCAGCCACCGCCCGCCTGGATGCGGCCGGAGTACTCGGGGGCGAGGAAGAGCGCGCGGTCGCGGTAGCCGAGGATGTAGGCATCGAAGGCCGCAAGCAGCCTGACCCTGGGGCCGGTGGATTCCGGCGCGGCCGCCTCCGAGGCCAGGATCCAGGCCGGTTCACCTGCAACCCTGATCTCGTGAAGCTCCTCCGCCACCAGGTCGAAGCCACGGCGCGCCCACCCGAGAACGATCCCGGCCCATGCGGCCAGGTCGGCCGCGCCGGCCGGACCGTGCCCGGCCACGTAACGGCGGGTCAGTTCCGCCAGAGCCTCCTCGGGCTGGAGTTGCGGCCGCGGGTCGATCCACTCTTCGAGCAGCACGTAGGTCGGCTCGTCGTTGGGTAGCTCGGGCCCCCGGCAGATCAGGCCCTTCATGGCCGCCAGCGCAACCAGGTGAGCGGGCGCCTGTCCGGTGGGGTCGATGCGCACTCCGTCCTTCATCAGCCTTCGCACGAGCTCGCCTCGGGTGAGCGGTTCCTCGCCCCCCATGATGTCCCCCAAGGTCTCAAGGGCACGAGTGCACACCTTGTCGTCGAGTCCCAGTTGGAGTCGTCGCCGGCGCCCCCGCTCCGCAAAGCCGGGCCCCAACAGCGCCACCATCCAGACAACATCTTCGGCCGCGACCATGTGGAGGGTCCCTCGCAGCGTCCAGGTGCGGACGATCGAGCGCTCCTCGTTACACGCTCGGACTACCGCACCCTGATCGTGGCCGGAGGTTCGCGGTCTGAGCGACAGCCTCGAGGCCGGAGTCGACTGGGCCTGCAGCGCGCACATGTGCTTAACGGCCTCGCTCACACCACCTCCGGTGGGCTCTGCCAGCAGTTGCGACCGCAATCGAAGCTTGCGCACCCTCGCCTCGGACAATTCCCGCGTCAATGGCCTCCTGCCAAGGTCGGAATCGGGATTCACTTGGGCACAGGGTAGACGGCGTGATTGAGCCGGGGAAAACCATTGCGCCCCCTTCGTCGATGACGTAGGAAAGCACCAATGACCTGGGGAGAAAGCGGACTGCGGACGGGCAACCGGATCGTTAGATGACAAACTACGCAATCATCGGCGACGGAGCCGTGGGGACGACCGCCGCCTTCTACATCCGCCGCCACGACCCGGGCGGCAGGATCACCATCTACTCGGACGAGCCCACCCCGGCCTACTACCGAGCAGCATTGACCAACTACCTCATGGGTGAGCTCACCGCACAGCAGCTCTTTGCGGTCCCTCCGGACTTCTATCAACAGTTCCGCGTCGAGCGAGTCCACACGAGGGTCATCGGCGTAGAGGCCGGGCAGAGGCGATTGAAGCTGAGCTCGGGTGACAACCCGTCGTTCGACAAGCTGCTCATCGGAGCCGGTGCCCATTCGCGTATGCCGGAGTTTCCGGGGGCCGAGCTCGGTGGGGTCAAGGTGCTGCGCACCATGCAGGACGCCCGCTACGTGATGGACGGCATTCAGAGCGGCCGGCTGCGCCACGCCGTGGTGGTGGGCGGCGGCATCCTGGGCCTGGAGTGGGTCGCCGGGCTGCGCACCCGCCGGGTCGGCGTCAGCTACGTCATCCGCGGGAACGAGTTCATGCCCAACCTGCTCGACCAAGCGGCCTCGGACCTCGTGAAGAGCCGAATGCGCCACTACGGGGTCGATCTCCGCACAAACGAGGAACTGGACGACGTCTTCGGCGGACCCGACGGGTTGCTCCAGGCCGTGCGCCTAAAGAACTCGGGGGACGTCGTCGAGGCCCAGATACTGGGCTTCGCCATCGGCATCGTCCCCAACACGGACTTTCTCGAGGGCTCCGGCATCGAGGTCAAGCGCGGGATCCCCGTGGACCACCAGATGCGCACGAACGTCGACGGCATCTATGCGGGGGGCGATATCGCTGCGGTCGAGGACCCGGCAAGCGGAGCGATGCGAGGACTCGGCCTGTGGGAACCCGCACGCCATCACGGACGCACGGCCGGCATCAACATGGCGGGCGGCACCGCCTCCTGGCGGTTGGAAGCCCGGTACAACGCGACCCGTCTCTACGACCTCGACCTCGCCGCCGTGGGAGAGACCAAGGAGAAACCAGACGACGAGGTCCTCGTCGAGTTTCCTGAGGCCGGCGCCTCGATCTCCTACAAGAAGATGGTGTTGCGCGACGGCAAACTGGTCGGTGCGATTCTGCTTGGGCTTCGCAAGGAGCGCGCAAGGGCTCGTGGACGTGCCCTCCACAAGCTGATCGCGCTGGGCGCCGACTGCTCGGCGGTGAAGGACGACCTGCTCGACCCGTTCTTCGATGTCAGTCGTTTCATTGACTCGTTGAAAGCTGAACAGGCCGAACGCGCCAAACAAACCGGTGCCGTCCGCACCGACGTATCGCGCATCATGGAACGGCCCAAGATCTTCGGCGCGCCCGAATCAACCCCGGCATCCACCGGCCCCTCGACCCCGCGCGCCGCGGGCAAGACCGAAGTGCGGAACCTGTCCATGCTCATGAGCCGCGCCGAGAGCAGCGTCGTGGTCCCCAGCGCAGGAGGTGAACCTCCTCGGGGCGACGGCTCGAAGTCGAACGGCGTCGTCGTGAGCCGCGCGGGAGCCGCGATCATCGCGGTCCTGCGGCTGGAGGACGGGACCCTGAAGATGCTGGGCGACGTGCTCACGATCGGCCGCAGCCCCGACAACGGACTCGTCCTCGAGGACCCTCAGGCCTCAGGTCGCCACGCCGAGATCCGCAGGGGGGCAGACGGGCACGTCATCGCGGACCTCGAAAGCTCGAACGGGGTGTTCGTCGACGAGGTACGAATCACCACACCCCAGACGCTCCGCGACGATCAGACCATCCGGTTGGGGCAGACCCGCCTGACCTTCAGCCAGCAGGTCACCGCCCCGAGGGCCGAGACGGGGCCTGTCGGGCTCCCCGACGAGCCTCTGCGCCCCGCCGCGGGGAGCGAATCCTACGGCCTCCTGACCTGGCCGGGCGGGGACTACGATCTCGCCTCGCCCCAGGCCCAGATCGGTCGCGACCCATCGGACTCCGACGTCCACCTCGATGATCCTGCGGTGTCGTGGCTTCACGCAGAGGTCGGTTACCACGACGGGGGGTGCTACGTGCGCGATCTCGGAAGCCGCAACGGCACCTATGTAAATGGGGCTCTGGTTACCGTCCCCCATCTGCTCCGTGAGGGTGACGTGATCCATTGCGGAACCACCGACCTCAGTTTCGCGACCAGCGCAGCATCACGCTCGACCCCCGATAGGACTCCCGCCGCCGCCCCCGCAGAGGAGCGTTACTTCGGCACCCGCCTGCTGGCCGAGGCGGGACCCATGCTTGGCCTGTCGTTCGCCCTCGGAAACCAGGTCGTGACGGTCGGCAGGGACGAATCCTGCACGATCGCGCTCAAGGACCTCACCGTCAGTCGCCGGCACGTAGCCTTCCGGCCTGAGGGCGCGCGCTGGACGGTCGCCGACCAGGCGAGCACCAACGGGACCTTCGTGAACGGTGACCGCCTCGAGGCAAACCGGCCCTCTCCCCTGAATCATGGTGATCAAATCAAAGTTGGTGACACGGTGTTCGCCTACGAGTCGGGGGCCGCGGCCACGACACCACCACCGCGTGCCGCTACCCAGACAGGAACCCCTGCAGCGCCGCCCCCACCGGAGCCTCCGGCTCCAAGCATGGTTCTGATTGCGTCGGCAGGACCGCTGGCCGGCAGCCGCTGGACGGTCGACGAGCTCCCCCTGACCTTCGGTCGCGAGGACACCCCCGGCATCACGAGCCTGAACGATCACTTCGTATCGAGCCGGCACCTGCACGTCGAGCGGTCGGGTAACACCATCACCATCACCGACCTCGGCAGCACCAACGGCACGCAAGTGGGCGACACCCCTCTCGGCCCGAACGAGCCGTACCGACTAAAGACGGGCGACCGAATCCAGCTTGGGCCGCGCACCGTCATCGACGTGTCGGCGGAAGAGACGAGACCGTCTTGACGGACTTCATGGGCGAGCTGCTCGAGCAGGTGCGCCACGACATGATGGCCTGCATCGGCTGCAACGACTGCCTGCTCGCATGTCCGCTTCCCGAGTCCCAGCTGGTCACCATCGCCGAGCTCAACCAGGCGGTGACGAGCGAGTCCATCCAATCCCCGAACGTCATGGACTTCGTGATGAAGTGCACGCAGTGTCAACAGTGCGTTCCCGTCTGCCCCGCCGACCTCCGACGTTCCGACATCGTGCTGTGGAACAAGATGAAGGTCGAGAGTGTGGCGCCCAACTACGTACTCCCTCTCCAGGTCGGCGAGCTCATCTACTCGTCACCTTGGACGGTCGACGCGCTGACCGGCCACCTGCTGACACTGCCTCTGTTCACCGGAGTGCAGCCGCTGACCATGCGTCGGTCGCTGCTTAGCGCGACCCTTCGCAGGCTCGGAGCCGGGGAGGTGCTCGTACACGAGGGCGGATACCACGAGCGGTTGGTGGTCGTGCTCGACGGCGCCCTGGAACAAACAGCCGAAGTTGCCTACGGGTACCGCAACCGCATACTCGTGCTCGGGCCCGGCACCTTTCACGGGCACATGGCGGTGATGAACGCTTCCAACGAATCCTATACCGTTTCGGCGCTTGAGGACTCGACCATCGTCGAGTTCAACAAGGCGGTCGTCTTCCAGATGATGAAGGAGGCCGCGACTTTCGCAGACACCATGGAGTCGCTTTACAAGCAAAACGCGG
>JBOGWV010000187.1:0-10588 GCA_050693975.1 Actinomycetota bacterium | reverse complement strand
GCGGCCTGATCGTCGGGATTGAGGTCGAAGTGGACCCGGTTCTTGACCGCTTTCGCGTCGGGACTCTTGCCGAAGAGAATCGCAACCCCCGACTCGTCCTGACGCTCGATCGCGACCTCCTCCTCGGAGTCGAAGGTGATCTTGTAGTCGAGGACCTGTCTCCAGAACTCCGCAAGGCGGTGCGGATCCGATGCATCCACGATAACGGTGTAAAGCTCGCTGCTCACTGCAAATCCTCCTTGTATTTGGTGGGTTCTATCGGCCTTTGAACGCGGCCTTACCCGGACCGTTGGCCACAAACGACTCCATGCCGATCGTCTGATCCTCGGTCGAGAAGAGCGCGGCGAAGGCCTGACGTTCGATCGTGAGCGCGGTGGTCATGTCGACGTCGACGCCCTGTTGCATCGCTTGCTTTGCCGCCATCAGCGCGACCGCCGGTCCGGACGCGTAACGCCCGGCGAGCTCGAGGGCCCGCTCGTGCACCTTGCCGGGTGCCACGATCTCGTTTGCGAGCCCGATTCTCAGAGCCTCATCCGCGTCGATGAACCGGCCCGAGTAGATGATCTCCTTGGCGCGACCCAGCCCGACGAGACGGGGCAGCCGCTGCGTGCCGCCGGCGCCTGGGATCACCCCCAGGAGGATCTCTGGCTGTCCGAGCTTCGAATCCTCGGCACAGATGCGGAGGTCGCAGGCCAGCGCCAGCTCGCACCCTCCGCCCAGGGCGTAGCCGGTGATCGCCGCGATCGTGATCTGAGGCAACTGCTCGAGGCGCGTGAAGACGTTCTGGAAGCGGCCGATGTACCGGTACATCGTGGTGGTGTCCTGGGTGGCCATCTCGTTGATGTCGGCCCCGGCCGCGAACACGCGCTCGCCACCCCACACGACGACCGCGCGCGTCGCCTCGTCCGTAGCGAGCGCGTCGACGGCCTCGCCTATCTCGGTCGCGACCTGTTCGTTGAGCGCGTTGACCTTAGGCCGGTCGAGCCGGATCGTCGCAACTCCGTTGTCGGACACCTCGTAGTTCACGAACTCGCCCACGCGCCGGCCTCCGTAATGGTCGTCAGTTGATCGTTCGTACAGGTTAGTAGCCTCGGGCGATCCACTCGTCGACGTGCGGAGACTCGGCTCCGATCGTGGTGGTTTCGCCGTGACCCGGGTACACCTTCGTCTCGCTCGGGAGCCTCAACAACCTCGCGCGAATGGACTCGATTATCGTCGCGAAGTCCGAGAACTCTCGCCCAGTGGCGCCCGGTCCACCCTGGAACAGCGTGTCGCCGACGAAGACGGCCTCGTGGCCGTCGTAGAGACATACGCCGCCCGGCGAATGCCCCGGGGGTGTGTAACACCTGGAGGCGCGCGCCGGCGATGGTGAACATGTCCCCGTCCTTGAGGTCGACGTCCCATCTCTTGTTGGGATAGACCTGTTCCCAGAGTTCCTGGTCGTCCGGGTGCAGAGCTACCGGCGCGTCTAACTGCGGCTTGAGCTCATCCAGAGCGTTGATGTGATCGTTGTGTGCGTGCGTGCACACGATCATGTTGACCTTTCTTCCGCCCACACCCTCGATGATCGGATCCGCTTCGTGCGCGGCGTCGATCACGATGCATTCCTTGGAGTCACCGACGATCCAGATGTTGTCCTCGACGTCGAAGTCCTCGCCGTCAAGACTGAACACTCCCTTGGTCACCACCCGGTCGATCCTCACGGGTGTAACACCACGACCGAGCGTAGTACCTCGCCCGCCTCCATCTTGTGAAACGCGTCCTCGACGTCGTCGAGTCCAATGCGCTCGCTGACGAACCGGTCGAGATCCAGCCGGCCCTGAAGGTAGAGGTCGATCAGCATGGGGAAGTCGCGCGTGTCCCATCCGACAGCGTCATGGGTTGAGTCGCGTTGGCCGAGTCGAAGCAGTACCACGGCCTGCCGCGCCTGCACGAGCGGCACTCACCGCAGGGGGCGCGCCACGCCAGGATGACGAAGTCTCCCGGTTCGATATCGGTCACGTTCTCCCCAACTGCTTCGACGATCCCCGCCGCCTCGTGGCCCAGCAGGAAGGGATAGTCATCGTTGATCGCTCCGAGGGTGTAGTGAAGGTCGGTGTGACAGACGCCACACGCCTGCACAGTGACGAGCGCCTCACCGGGCCCCGGATCGGGGACGGAGATGGTGGCTATCTCGACCGGCTCGCCCTTCGTGCGCGAGATGACTCCCTTGACCTCGTGGGGCACATGCATCTCCTTGCTCGGGTGAACTCAGGGGTCCACAGGGTAAGCGAGGCTGCGACCATGCAACGTGCGGTTCTGCACTAACGTCGGAAGCGATCGTTACGGATGGCGAGGACCGACATGAGTCGACTGCGACCGGGAGGGCTGAAGCGTGTCTGACAAACTGCTCGACGAACTGATCCAGTGGCTGCGAATCCCATCTATCTCCTCCGGCGGGGGGGATCCGCAGGACCTCGTTCGGGCCGCGCAGTGGGCGCGCGACTACATAGCCGCGGCCGGAGGAGATGCCGAGATCGTGTCGACCGAGCTCAATCCACTGGTGGTAGGCGAGCTTCGCTCCGCGGATCCCGCTGCCCCGACCGTCATCATCTACGGTCACTACGACGTCCAGAGCGCCGACCCCCTCGACGCTTGGACCTCTCCCCCCTTCGAGCCCGAGATCCGCGATGGTCGCCTCTACGCGCGCGGGGCGGCCGACGACAAGGGCAACTTCTTCCCGTTGCTCTACGTAGCCTGCGAGCTGGCGCGCGCAGGCGAGCTTCCGGTGAACATTCGCGTCCTCGTCGAGGGCGAGGAAGAGGTCGGCGGCGACAGTGTCGGCAAATGGGTGATGGCCGACGAGCGCGGCGCGGACTGCGCGATCGTGTTCGACGGCGGGATGTTGGATGAAGCCACTCCGGCCCTGACGTTGGGCGTGCGCGGCATGGTTTCGATGTCGATCGACGTGCGCTCGGCGCGCGGCAACTTGCATTCCGGGCACTTCGGGGGCAGCGCTCTCAACGCCACCCACGTCTTGCAGCAGATGATAGCGAACGTCCTGCCCGGCCCCGACGGCCGCCTGCGCGACGAGCTGCGCGCGGGCTTGGCCGGCCCCACCGACGAAGAGTTGAAGTCGTGGGCGCAGCTCCCCAACCCCGCCGAGATGTTCGAGCAGGTTGGAGCCCGGCCGATCCACTCAGGCTCGACCGAGTCCTATTACGAGCAGAGTTGGACCGACGCATCGATAGACGTAAACGGCATCGCCGGTGGCGACGCGGTGCAGAAGCGAACGATCATCCCCGCGGCCGCCAGCGCCAAGTTGTCGATGCGGCTCGCGCCCAACCAGAGGGCAGAGCGGATGGGACCAATCCTCGAGAGCCTGGTGCGTGAGGGGGTCCCTGACGGCGCCGACGTGAAGATCGCGTGGGACACCGGCGAGGCGGCGTCATTCGACCCCGCCGACCCTGCGCTCGCGTTGGGGATCCAGGCGCTGGAGGAAGCCTGCGGGGCGGCGCCCGCGCTGATTCGTTCCGGCGGCTCGATTCCGGTGCTGGCCAGCTTCGCGGAGCGCGGCATCCCGACCATCCTCAGCGGCTTCGTCCTCGCCGACGACAACTTGCACGCGCCCGATGAGAGCTACCGGCTGGAGAGCCTGCGGCTGGGCGAGGCCACGGCCCGCGCCCTTTACTCCAAGCTGGCCGAGCTGTCGGGCTGAGAAGGCTTGCGGGGCGGGAGCTCTAGCACGGTGGCGGGAGCCAGGGCCTTGTAGAAGAGCTCCTTGGCGCCGGCGGCAAGGCGATCGACGTCGGGCGGATCACCGAAGGTGATCGCACGCGCCATGTTGATGTGCATCGCCGCGTTCAACAGGTAGGCGCTCATCTGCGGATCGCTCGCATGCAAGAGCCCGGTCTGTGTACCTGCCTCGATGGCGCGGGACAGAAACTCGATGAAGTGACGCTCTGCCGCCATGACCTCTTCCGAAATCCCGGATTGCCACAGGTGGCGGGTAAGGACCTCGCACTCTCGCCGGTGCTCGAGGATGTATTCGAACATCGAGTCGATGATGTCGTCGATCGCATCTCGGTTGTCCACCTGTTCGCCTCGTTCGAGCGTCGCGAAGTATTCACCCGCGCCGGCCAGGAAGCGCTCTTCCATCCCCTTGTGGAAGTCGTTGTGCAGCGCCAAGATCACGTCGTTCTTGGACGGGAAGTAGAGGTACATCGTCCCGATGGCCACCCCCGCCCTGGTGGCGATGTTCTGCACCGTGGTCTCGTCGAAGCCCTTCTCCAAGAACAGCTCGAGGGCCGCATCCAGAAACTCCTGCCGGCGCTCGCCGCGGGGCGTTGCCGGCGTCGGCGAGGACAAGCCGCGGAGCCCCTGGTCGAAGGGCAGATTCTCGGGCTCCAATTGGACCCTGTGGTGGGAGCGCCGCGTCACCTCGAGCTGAGGCGAGTCCTGAACGCCTGAGTTTCGTAGGGCAGCTCGAAGGTCTCCCGGCCGGCAAGGTCGCGATGGGTCTCGCAAAGGCCCGCAACTTCTGTGAGCACGCGCTCCCGCTCCGATGAGCCGAGCGTCGCCACGTTGCTACGAGAGCGAACGTGGGCCAGCAGCGTCTCTCGATCGAGCGTCTGCGCCATGCGCCAAGTGCGGCGCTCAAACGGCTCGAATCCACTCAACCGTGCGAGGTCGGCCCGCGTCCTCGAGGAGTTGTCGGCCCCGGCTATGCGCGCCAGCTCGGCCACCCATCCCACCGACTCGTCGCGCACGTTCCAGATGAGGCCCAGGCTGCCGCCCGGCGATAGCAGACGCCTGATCTCCGGAACGGCCCGTTCCTGATCGAACCAGTGGAAGGCCTGAGCAACTACGACGGCCTCGGCCCATCCCGACTGCATCGGCATAGCCTCCGCAAGCGAACAAACCGCGGCGGTGCCGGGCGCCGCGCGGCGTAGCTCCACCACCATCCGGTGCTGAGGCTCGAGCGCCACGACCTCGGGAGCAATAGCGAGCAGGGCTACCGTTAGCTTTCCCGTTCCCGCGCCGAGGTCGACGATCCGGCTCGAAGCACGCACCAGCCAGCGGACGGCCTCGTCGGGATAGGTCGCTCGCCCTTGTTGGTAAGTGGTGGCGGTTCGGCCGAACGAAGTTGCGCGCTCCGCCCGCACCTGATCCATGTCCGAGACCTACCCCTTCAGGACTCGCTCTACGACGGCGTCGCCGATCTCCGTCGTCGAAGCGCGGCCTCCGAGATCGGGCGTCTTGATCCCATTCGAGAGCGTGTCCTCAATCGCGTCCATCACGAGATCGCCAAGTTCGTTCATGTCGTAGAAGTCGAGCAGCATCTTCGCCGTCCAGATCTGGCCGATCGGATTGGCGATTTTCTTGCCTGCGATGTCGGGAGCGGAACCGTGCACCGGCTCGAACATCGACGGCGCCGTGCGGTCGGGGTTGAGGTTGGCTGCGGGGGCGACACCGATACTTCCCATGATGGCTCCGCCGATGTCCGTCAGGATGTCGCCGAGCAAGTTGGACGCGACCACGACGTCTAGTGTGTGCGGACGAGTCACGAAGAAGGCGGCGAGCGCGTCGGCGAGAACCAGCCGGGCTTCAATCGACGGGTAGTCCTGAGCAACCTCCTGAAAGACCTCGTCCCAGAACGGCATGGTGTAGACGATTCCGTTGGACTTGGTGGCGCCGACGACCTCCTTGCGGCCCTGCGAGCCGGCGAGCTCGAACGCAAAGCGAACCGCGCGGGCAACGCCGAGGCGCGAGAAGTAGTTGACCTGCATCGCCGCTTCGTGCTCGGTGCCCGAGTGGATGCGGCCTCCGACGTCCGAGTACTCGCCCTCGGAATTCTCGCGCACGACCATGAAATCGATGTCGCCCGGCTCCCGGTCGCGCAAGGGACTGTGCATCCCGCGCAAGAGCTTCACCGGCCGGAGGTTCACGTACTGTCGGAAGTGACGCCGGATCGGGATGAGAAGACCCCACAGGCTCACGTGATCTGGGACGCCGGGCCATCCCACCGCACCCAACAGGATCGTGTCGAAGCCGGCCAGCGCCTCGAGTCCGTCGTCCGGCATCATCTTGCCGTGCTGGACGTAGTACTCACAGCCCCACGCGAAGTCCTGAAACTCGAACTCCAGACCTCCGTGCACTCGTGCTGCCGCCTCCAGCACTCGCCGCGCCTCGACCACGACCTCCGGCCCGATGCCGTCGCCAGGTATGCACGCAACCCGAATCACCGACACAGGAGACCTCCGTTCACGTTTACCGTTTCCCCGGTGATGAACGCGGCCTCGTCGGAGACGAGGAACCGAACCGTCGCGGCCACCTCTTCGGGGCGGCCCCTGCGCCCCACCGGGATGCGTCGCTCGTCATGATGCTTTGGCTCTGCTCCGGCCCTGACCGTATCGATCATTCCCGGCGACACCGTATTTACGGTGATCTTGTGCGCCGCGAACTCGAGCGCGAGCGCCTTTGTCAGCCCGATGAGAGCGGCCTTGGCCGTTACGACGTGCGCCCGGTGCGTAGCACCGGTCTGGCCCGAGAGCCCACCGATCATCACGATCCGGCCCCAGCCGGCATCGATCATGTCGGGAAGAACCTCCCGGCTGGTGAGGAAGGCGCCGTCCACGACGACATCGATGATCTCTCGCCACTGGTCGCGCGATAGCTCGAGGAACGGAGCTTCGCGACGCACGGCGGCGGCATGCACCAACACCGTCACAGCCCCGAGCTCCCCTCGGACACGATCCACCGCGGCCCTCACCGCGGACTCGTCACGAACGTCCGCGCTCGCGGCCATCGCTCGCCGTCCGAGGGAGCGCACCTCGTCGGCGACGCTCTCGGCCGCGGAGTCATCGGAGCGCACCAACACGGCGACGTCGGCGCCTGAGGAGGCCAGCTCGAGCGCGATGGCTCGTCCGATGTTGCGTCCCCCTCCGGTCACGAGCGCGATCCGGGGAGAAGGCTCCTGGTCGATTCTGCTGGTCACGACGCCATCCTCGGCTCGATTGGTACACCAACGGACAAATGGTGCACTCGCATCCGTATGATATGCACCGCAGAGGACGACTACTACACGGAAAGGCATTCCACTGTGCAGAACGGGGCGCAGAACGCAGGACAGAAGACCGTTCAGACGTTCGATCGCGCCGTCGCCATCCTGGACGCCTTCACCACCGACCGGCCGGAGCTCGGTGTCTCGGAGATCGCGCGCGTCACGGGACTTAGCCGGAGCACGGTTCACCGCCTTCTGGCGACGCTGCGCCGTCACGAGCTCGTGCAGCAGATTCCGACCACCAGGAACTACGCTCTCGGCCCCCACCTGCTTCGCCTCGCCCAGATCGCCTTTTCGAACGTCAATCTGCAGAACGTGGCGAAGATGGTAATGACCGAGCTGCGCGACCGGTGCGACGAGACCGTGGGCCTTCACATCCGCCTCGGCCCTTTTACGCGCACGGTGCTTGACCAGGTCGAGAGCAAACAGGCGCTTCGCAGGACCTACAACGAGATCGGTGTGGCGATTCCCATCTACCAGGGCGCGCCGGGAAAGGTGCTCCTCGGTAATGACGACCCCGAGTTCCAGGAGAAGGTCCTGCACGGCAAGCTCGAGGCCGCCACACCCCGCACGATCACGGACCCCGACAAGCTACGCACAGAACTAAGACGCGCAAAAAAGAACGGCTATGCCTTTTCGTTCGAGGAGCGCGTGGTGGGCATCTCGACCGTGGCCGTGCCCATCGCCGACCACACGGGTCAGGTCATCGCGGCGTTGAGCGTGACCGGCCCCAACAGCCGCGTCGGCCGCAAACAGCTGCTCGAGTTCGTCCCTCATGCACAGGATGCCGCCGGCAGGATCTCGGCGAGCCTCGGGTTCACCGGCGACTCCCTGCCCCCCGCGGCGACCCCCACCTCCTAGCCAACCCGCTCTTTCTCTGCCAAATAGGGGCGTTTGACGCATCCCGCACTTCGACCTAAGTTTGCATCCAGCAGAATCATGTTCCGCATCATGGAACAGCGCACCATGGCAACGCTCGTTGGATGCAACCAACCATGCATTCGGGGGGATGCAGGGATGTCGGGACCTCTCAGGCAACTCCACATCGGCGTCATGCTCGGGGACGACATCGGCCCCGAGATCGTTCCGCAGGCGGTAAGCGTCATGCGGGCGGCGGCGGGTCGGGAGCCCGGGCTCGAGCTGGAGTTCCACGACTGGCCCGTGGGGTGGTCGAGCTATTTGGACAACGGGCACACCCTGCCGGACGAGACACTCGAGGGTCTGTCGAACATGGACGGCCTCATCTTGGGCCCCATCGGTCACGCGGCCTACCCGAGAGGCCGCCCCGAGTGCATCAACCCTCATCCCATCATCCGCAAGCACTTCGACCTGTTTGCAAACCTGAGACCGGCCCGCACACGCGCGACGCTGCCGCACCTCCACTCCGACGTCGACCTCCTCGTCGTGCGCGAGAACAACGAGGGGTTTCAGCCCGACCGCAACATGCTGGCAGGCTCTGGAGAGTTCCAGCCGACCGACGACAGCGCGTTCAGCATCCGGGTCATCACCAAACGACAGTCGGAACGCATCGCTCGCGTGGCATTCGAGGCCGCTCGCCGGCGCAACGGAAAGCGACGGGTAACGGCGATCCACAAGCGTTCGGTGTTCAAGCTGACCGACGGCCTCTTCATCGACACCGTCGAAGAAGTGTCCAAGGACTACCCCGACATCACCCTGGACGACCACCAGATCGACACCTCGGCGCTTCACCTGGTCATGCGGCCGCAGAACTTCGACGTGCTGTGCTGCTCCAACATGTTTGGCGACATACTCTCCGACCTCACGGCCGGTCTTGTAGGCGGGATGGGCCTTGCCGCCGCCCTCAGCGCCGGCGACGACATGGCCATGGCGCAGGCAACCCATGGGTCGGCCCCAGACATCTCGGGCAAGGGGATCGCCAACCCCTACGCCATCATCCTCTCGGCCAAGATGCTGCTGGAGTGGCTCTATGAGAAGCATCAAGACCCGCGCCTCCAACGAGCCTCGCTGCGCATCGACGCGGCCGTCGAGGGTGCCCTGGCAGAAGGCAAGTACCTAACTCCGGACCTCGGTGGGACCGCATCGACTCAGGAGGTCGGCGACGCCATCTCCGAGAGCTGCACGACCGTCGCAATCGATCAACCCGATGGGAAAGGGTAACCATGTCTTTAACGCACTACGTCGCCGACTTCGCACTGAACCTCGACTATGACGACATACCCGAGGGTGTGCGACGTACAGCCGTGGAGCACATCCTGGACGGTTACGGACTGGCGCTGAGCGGCCATGCCGAGGAGGGTCATGCGATCCTCCGTCGCTACGCTCAGCGCGCGAGCTGTGCCGAGGAAGTCGTGGTCTTCGGGACCTCGATTCGTTCGTCCGCCGAGCTCGCCGCACTGGTCAACGGACAGGCCATGCACGCAATGGACTACGACGACACCCAGCTCTCGACCAACCCGGCGAGTGTCTACGGTTTGCTGACCCACCCGACTACGCCCGTGCTCGGCGCGACCTCAGCGGTCGCCGAGCTGGTCGGAGCATCGGGCCGCGACCTGCTTACGGCCTACGTAGCGGGCGTGGAGGTCGCGTGCCGGACCTCGGACGCTTCGAACCCCCGTCACTACCAGAAGGGCTTTCACTCCACCGGCACCTTCGGCGCCATCGGAGCTGCCGCAGGAGCGGCCAAGCTCTTTGGTCTCACGACGGAGCAGACACTCTTCTGTCTCGGAATCGCCGCGGCACTCTCAGGCGGCTATCGAGAGAACTTCGGGACGATGACCAAGCCGCTGCACGCGGGCCAGGCCGCTCAGGCCGGCGTGTTCGCAGCCCGCCTGGCACATGACGGCTTCACTGCAGCGCGGAACATCCTCGAGGCCAAGCGCGGGATGTACGAGGCCTCGAGCGACGGCTACGAGCCTGCACGCATCGAGGGCAAGCTCGGCTCGCCGTTCTTCCTCGAGGAACCGGGCGTGTCCATCAAGCCCTACCCCTCGGGCTCACTCTCGCATCCGGGCCAGGACGCGGTGCTCGACCTGGTGCTCGAGCACGACCTGAAGCCGGAGGACGTCATCGAGGCCATCGCCGGCACCAACTCCGCTACCACCAACGCGCTCATCTATCCCCTCCCCCAGACGGCTCTCGAGGCGAAGTTCTCGTTCCCGTTCTGCCTTGCGATTGCGATCCTGCGACACAAGGTCGGAATCGAGGAGTTCCGAGACGAAGTGGTGCTCGATCCCGCGGTGCAGGAGCTGATGAAACGCTGCCATCACGTGGTCGACGAAGAGATCGACGCGAGGGGCTTCCAGCACATGGACACGCGCGTAGTCATCAAGCTGAGGGATGGCCGCGTTCTCGAGAAGCTCGAGTCGTTTGCCACGGGCCATCCCAACAAGCCCATGACGCATGAACAGCTCGAGACCAAGTTCTTCGAATGTGCGGAGCTCGCCATCGATCGGGACCGTGCCCGGCTCGCCGCAGACATCATCTGGCGGCTGGATGAGCTCGAGCACGTGGGCAAGCTCCACGAAATGCTGGCGGGTTGAACCATGGAGCGGGGAACGTGAAGAG
>JBOGWV010000186.1:0-26865 GCA_050693975.1 Actinomycetota bacterium | reverse complement strand
TGACTCTATTCGCACTCGGGCGTGAGCTAGGGCGTTGGACGAGTGGCGTTTTCCTGGCGACGTTCGGAGCACTCGCGGGTGGATTCGGCTGGCTGATCACGCGCTCGCCCGAGGTGGTCACCTTCGTGCGGGACCTTGACGAGGCCAAGAGATATCTAGGCGACTTTCTCGTCAAGCGCTCGTACAACATGGCGATGGCCAACCTCGCGCCTCCCTTTCCACGCGACCTCTCCTACGCACTTTTCGGATGCTTCCTGCTGTTGCTGGTAATGGGCGCCAAGCGCAAGTCTGTGCCGCTTCTCGTTGGTGCGGGGATCGCGGTCGGGATGCTCGGATTGACGGGCGGCGAAGCCTTCTTCGCCGCGCTGGCCATCTCAATTCTGGCGACAGTGATCGGGATCTACCGACGTGTCGTCCTGGCGAGTGCAATTCTGGTTCCTGCGTTGGGCCTCTACGCATGTTGGGCCGTGCCGATGGTTCTCAACTACGTGGAATTCGGCGGCTTTGAAGACCTCAGCGCACTACCCGTCTCTTTCCCCACCCTGCTGATTCTTGGATCGTGGGGCCTGACCACTCCGTTCGCGTTCTACGGCGGGCTGCGAGTTCTTCCCGAGGTCAAGTTCTCCATCGAGGCTCGCATACTCCTGATCACCCTGATCGTTCCGGCCGTCACGGTGCTCCTGACCTCGCTGGCAGGCAGCATCTTGCCCGAGGGGATCTCCACCTTGGGCAGGCCTCACCGTTACTGGCCGCTGCTCTACTTTGGGCTGGCCCTGTTCGCTTCCATCGGTGCAGCTCTTTTCGCTGAGTGGCTCGGGCGCCTGCGCTGGTACGTGGGGGCAACCGCTTCGCTGGCCATCGTCGCGGCCGCCGGCCTGTCGCCGCTTCTCACCAGTCTCCAGTACGGGCGTCAGATCAAAGTCGAGTCGATGCTGCACCGGGCGCTCAGCGGCAACTCTGCGTCGGTGCTCAATGTCGTCTCTCCCCGCCCGATGGGCAACTGTGTGGTTGCCGCGCCCGCGTCTATAGGCAGGATGGTGGTCGCATATTCCGGCTTTCGCCTGGTGTTCTATCCCGAGCTTCCCGAACACATAGATCAACCGGCCCGCATACGCTTTCCCGACCTACCGATAACGCCCTTCGAAACGCGCTTGAAGGATAACCAAGGCTTGGTTTCTGGCAGGGTAAGCCGGGAGGGACTGGACCGGCTGATAGAGAGCTACAGCCTAGACATCGTCGTCACCGAGCGCTACCAACCGCCGCTTTCCATCTATAAGGAGTTCGAGTCGGTCAGATCCGCGGGCTACACCGTCGTCACGCTCAACCCGGGTTGTCGTAGCGAGCGCTTTCAGCGGCCCTAGAGATTCCCCTTTCTTACTCGAGCAGTTCTGATTCGTTGTCTCTAGGTCGCCGTCTCTGGCCGCTCCGTGAGCTCCTGATCGCGTAGCGGGACGATGCCGCCGTCGTAGCCGGCCACGACCGATGATTCCTCGAACCAGCTCTCGGGCGCCTTGTGGCCCCAGAACGTGCCGCGCCGCGGATCGTTGACGCTCCAGCGCAGTGGCTCGAGCTCGGGATCGCCGGTGTAGTAGTCGCTGGTGTACAGCTCGACGCGGTGGCCCTCGTCGTCTCGTAGATAGAGGAAGAAGGCGTTCGAGAGGCCGTGGCGCCCCGGCCCCCGCTCGATCGAGTCGGCCATGTTCAAGGCGGCGAGGCGGTCGCAGGTGCGAATCACGCTGGCGGGGTCCGTCACCCACCACCCGGTGTGGTGAAGCCGGGGGCCGCGCCCGTTCATCAGAGCGACGTCGTGGACATCGGGCTTACGGAACAGCCACGCCGCCCACAGCTTGTCGTCGACGCCGTCGGTCGAGGTGTACTCCGAACACTTGAAGCCCAGCTGCTTGTAGTAGTCGAAGGCAACCTGACAGATCGGAACGTGCAGGTTGAAGTGATCGAGCCGCATGACCTCGGCTCCGCGGTAGAGGTCGTACCGGCGGAGCAACTCGGTCTCGGTCTCCATTGCGTAGAAGAACTCCACGGGGAAGCCGAGCGGGTCCTGTACGCGCACGGCCGGCCCTTGTCCGGGCTCGACGTCCTTGATCCAGAAGGGCCTGCACCCCAACTGCTCGTAGTGTGCGTGCAGTGCGTCGAGGCATCCCGGAGTTGCCACGCGGAAAGCCAGATGTCCGATGGTGGGCGCGTCGCCCCTTTTCAAGATCAGGCTGTGATGCGGTCGCTCCTCGTAGCCCCGCAAGTAGATGCCCCGAGAATCCTCGTAGCTCACGACGAAGCCGAGGGCGTCCACGTAGAAGTCCCTAGCGCGGTGAAGGTCGGTAACGACGTACTCGGCATGCGCCGCCCGCGTGATGTTGAAGTCGGGTTGTGAGTACGAGAAATCGACGCTCATGAGCGGCCCTCGTCAGTCCCTGCGGGCAAGGAAGTCGGTGATGCGCTTCATGTATTCGGAGCGGTCGTACCCGGCCACCAGGAGACCGGCCATGCGCACGGGGTCGCCGAAGAAGTAGTGCTCGTAGACCTCCTGGCGACCGGCGAAGCTCGAGACGCTGGCGTCCCACGCGAGTCGAAACAGCCGTACTCGCTCGATTCCGTCCATCGACGCGCAGGCCAGGTACTTGTCCACGTCCTCCTTGGCGTCGCCCTTTGCGTCGCCCTCGGTCGGAAGGCCGAACAGTCCCGAGGCCGACATCTTCCAGATGATGTCGATGAATTCCGGGTACTTCTTCGGGAACCAGTTGCGAGCCGCGTTGAGAGGGCCCCACTTCGGTGTCATGACGCCCCAGTCGTTCATCTCGGCATCCACCTCTGCAACTCGCAGGAACGACTTGAGTGTTTCCAGGGCAATGATGATCTCGCCGATCTTCTCCTGGATGTGCTGGAACTGCTCGATCTTGATCGCGTCCGCAATGGTCGACACGAGGCCAAGCGCGAACTCGGTCTTGGCGAGATCCTTGATTACGACCTGATGGGTCATGTGGACCAGGGCGCCGGTCTCGTTGTAGAGGCGCCCGCGCGTGAGGAGTTCGGGGTGGCGGATCATGAAGCAACGCTCGTAAGGGACCAGCACGTCGTCGAAGATCGCCACCGCGTCAATCTCATCGAAGCGACTCCCGAGAGGGTGGTCGTAGTGACTGCGCCCGTAGTCGAAGCTCTCGCGGCAGAGAAAGCGCAGCCCCGGCGTGTCGCATGGAATCGCGAATGCGTAGCTGTAGGGCTCGTCCTCCGGCCGGTTCTGAAGCACGGTGGAGGGAAACACCATGAGCTCGTCCGCGATGGGACCGATGGTCGCGAGCATTCGAGCCCCGCGAATCACGATTCCCCGGTCGTTCTCCTCGACGATTCCCGCCGCCAGGAACGGGTCGGTCTGCTCGCTCGGGGGCTTGCTGCGGTTTGATTGCGGGTTGATCAGCGTGTGCGTGAGCAGGAGATCGTTCTCGCGCACATGCCGGTAGTAGTTGCGGATGTTGCCGGCGAACTGCTCGTCGACCTGGCCGAACCAGTCGGCGGCCGACGCCATAGCCATGATCGAGCTGTTCAGGTAGTCGCCCGTGCGCCCGAGCTGACCGAGGCCGTAGTCAGACCACGTCTTCATCATCGTGCGGCGTCGCTCGATGTCCTCTACGGACTTTGGCTCGAGGAACGACATGCCGACGCGGTCACCGCTGCTCGGTGACTCGTAGGTCATGGTCTCGGTCATCTTCGGGTCGTGCTGCATGTCGAAGAGCGTGGCGTAGCTCCGGACCACGTTCCGAAATGCCGGGTGGTCTGCAACCCCCTTCTCGACGCGTTCTCCGTGAATCTGAACGTCGCGCCTCGAGTTGTTGAGTGCGTCGATGTAGCCCTGTCCCGTGCGTGCCGGCATGGTCTCAGCCTCCTAGTGGTCGGTTCCGAAGCGCGGAATGTAATGGTTGCCGAGGGCAACGTGAATGGTTTCGAGCTCGCAGTAGAACTCGAAGCTGTAGTGCCCCCCCTCGCGACCGATTCCGGAGTCCTTGGTGCCCCCGAACGGCATGCGAAGGTCACGTACGTTCTGACTGTTGATCCAAACCATGCCGGTGTCTAGCGCTTGCGCGACGTTGTGGGCCTTGCCGAGATCGCCGCTCCAAACGTAGCCGGCGAGCCCGTAGCGCACATCGTTGGCAAGCTCGATGGCATCTTGGGTGTCCGTGAATTTCGTTGCCACCAGAACGGGTCCGAAGATCTCCTCCTGAAACACCCGCGCCGAGCGGTCGACGTCGGCGAACAGCGTGGCCTGCAGGAAGTTGCCATCGGGGAGATCCTCAGGGCGCTCACCGCCGGCGACGAGCCGCGCCTCCTGCTTTCCGGACTCTACATAACCGCTCACCCGCTCGTAGTGCTCTGGGTGGATGAGGGGGCCGAGTTCGGTTGCCATGTCGGTGGGGTCGCCGACCCGAACCTTCTCGGCACGCTCGCCGACCGCCGTTACGAAGTCGTCGTAGATGGCGTCCTCGACCAGCAGCCGCGAACCCGCCGTGCAGCGTTCGCCGTTGAGCGAGAACACGCCGAACACCGCGGCGTCGACGGCGCGGTCGAAGTCGGCGTCGGCGAACACGACGACCGGCGATTTTCCCCCGAGCTCCATAGAGTTGCGTTTCAGGGGGGCCGCACCGTTGCGGATGATCGTCTGTCCGGTCGTCGTCTCACCGGTGAACGAGATGAGATCAACACCGGGATGGGTCACCAGTGGAGCGCCGGCCGTCTCGCCGAAACCGTGGACGACGTTGAATACGCCCGGCGGGAGTTCGGCCTCGGCAATGATCTCCGCAAGTTTCGTGGCCGTGATCGGCGACCACTCCGCGGGCTTCAGCACCGCCGTGCAACCCGACGCGAGGCAGGGTGCGATCTTCCAAGACTCGAGCATGAGCGGGGTGTTCCAGGGGGTTATCAGCCCTGCCACCCCGACGGGCTTGTGGATGGTGTAGTTGAGGAACTCATCGCCAAAGCGGTGGGCCTCGCCGCCCAGGTCCTGGATCATGCGGGCGAAGAAGCGAAAGTTCTGCGCGGCGCGTGAGGCCTGACCCTTCGCCTGCTTGATGGGGAGCCCAGTGTCCATGACCTCGAGTTGGGCGACCTCCTCACCACTCGACTCCATGACCTCCGCGATCTTGACCAGGTAACCGGCGCGCTCCCCGGCGCTCATTCGGGGCCAAGGGCCGTCGTCGAAGGCCTTGCGCGCCGCGCCCACGGCTGCGTCGATGTCGGCGGAGCGGCCCTCGGCGACCTCGGTGATGACCTTGTTCGTGGTCGGGTTCAAGGTCTCGAAGGTGCGGCCCTCGATGCCCGCGCGGAACTCACCTTCGATGTAATGAAGCGGCTGCTTGATCGGGGAGCTCATCCACGCCCCCCTTGGCTCGGCTCGTCGACCACGCGGTTCACGAGCGAGCCAAGTCCGTCGATTTCGAGTCGCATTACGTCGCCGGGATACACGTGGCTCAACCCTTTTGGAGTACCCGTCAGGATCATGTCGTTCACCTCGAGCGTCATGAAGCGCGTGATGAACTCGATGAGCTCCGGAATCTTCCATACTAGATCCTTGGTGTTGCCCTGCTGGCGTAGCTCATCGTTGACGTATGTGCGCATGTCGAGCGAGTTGGGATCATCGATCTCGCCCTCGACAAGGTAGGGGCCCATCGGCCCGAACGTGTCCCAGCCCTTGGCTTTGATCGGCGGGCGGTACATGTTGGTGACGAAGTCGCGCACCGTCACGTCGTTTGCGATCGTGTAACCCCTGACGTATTCGGCCGCGTCTTGGACCGAGACGTTGCGGGCGCGGCGGCCCATGACGACGGCGAGTTCGTTCTCGTAGTGCATGTACTCGACGCCGTGCGGCCTTACGACTTCGCCACCGTGCCCGATCCACGAGTTCGACGGTTTGAAGAACAGCACCGGCTCTTTGGGCTTCTCGAGTCCCAACTCGTCGGCGTGGTCGGCGAAGTTGAGGGCGAGACCGAGGACCTTGCCGGGCACGATCGGCAGCAGGAACGTGACGTCGCCGGCCGCGTACGCGACGCCGGTCTCCGCTTGCAGGACGCCGTCCGCGATCAGCTCGCCCTCGTGAAAGCGTCCTTCCGCAATGAAGCGCGCTCGCTTCGCCATCAGTTCTCCTCCTTCGTAAGTCCGTAGCCGGCCAGCACGTCGCGCACCCTCTTCTGGTTGGCGGGTGACGGCTCGCACAGGGGCGGACGCCACACGGGATTGATGCGACCCAGTTCGCCCAGTGCGAACTTGAGGGGGCCGGGGTTGGTCTCGAAGAAGATCATGTCGTTAACTGGGAGCAGGTAGTAGTGCAGCTCTATGGCCTCTTTCCAACGTCCCTCGGCGACGTGGTTGTAGATATCCGCCACCTCGCGAGGAAAGATATTGGCGGTGGCGCTGATGTGCCCAGCGCCCCCGATGGCGAGCATCGGATAACAGAGCAGTTCGATGCCGGAATAGACCAAGAAGTCGTGCCCGCACTGGTGCAGGACGCGGCTGGCGTGTTCGAAATCCTTGTTCGATTCCTTCACTCCGATGATGGTCGAGTGATCGTGGCGAAGGCGCGCCATGGTTTCGGGCGCGATGTTGAGCGCGGTGCGCCCTGGGATGTTGTAGATGATGATCGGGATCTCGACGCTCGAGGCGAGCGTCGAGTAGTAGCGGTAGAGCCCTTCCTGCGATGGCTTGTTGTAGTAGGGCACGATGACCAGAGCGGCGTCGGCACCGAGCGCCTCGGCGTGCCGCGTGAGGCGCAGCGTCTCGTCGAGGTTGTTAGTGCCGGATCCGGGAACGAACGGAACCCGTCCACCAATCGCTTGTGCGGCGACCTCGATGAGATGCTCGCGCTCCTCGAGCGACAACGACGAAGGTTCGCCGGTGGTGCCGGTAACAGAGATGCCGTGGCTGCCGGAGTCGATCTGCCATCCGATGAACTCGACGAAGGTCTTTTCGTCGAAGCTGAGGTCGTCGTTGAAGGGAGTGATGATGGGGACGATCGAACCTCGGATCTCGGAAGGGTCTCGGCGCGTCATCTGCTGGTCCCCTTTGTGGTCAGGCTCTGTGAGGCGCGGAAGGCCTCGATCGTTCTCACCTTGTGGTCGCGCGCGGCCCGCTCGACGGTCTCGAAGGGAGCCGAGCCCTCGAGCAGGTCGAGGATGGCGGAGTGTTCGGCAACCGACTTCTGCCCTCGCTCGGGGATGCGCGGGAACACGGTTCGCCGGATCGCGTCCATGCGCTCCTGGGTTTCTCCTATGACCTGCACGAGGTAGTTGTTGGGACAGCGCGCGTAGATCTTTCGGTGCCAGGCGCGGTTCAGCCTCGAAGCTTTTACCAGGTCGGCATCTAAGACCGCCTGCTCGATGTCCGCATTGGAGTCGCGCAGCGAGCGAAAGTCGGCCGGGCGAAGATGCTCGGCCGCGAGTGCGGTCGCGTTGCCCTCCAGAACCGCGAGGACGCGCATCTCCTGCTCCCAGCGCTCGTCGTCGATCGGGGCAACCTGGGCGCCGATGTTGCGCGTGTAGACCACCCACCCCTCGGCCTCGAGTCGTCGCAACGCCTCGCGCACGGGCACGGGGCTGACCCCCATCTCTCGGGCCAGCGCGTCGAGCACCAGACGGTGCCCCGGCTCGTAGATGCCGTCGAGGATCCGGCCCCGCAGCCACGTGTAGGTGCGCTCGGACTTGTTTTGCGATCCGGCCGAGCCCAATTGGGTCCTACTCATAAGCGTCGTAGGGAAGCTCGAAGGGATCGAGCGTTCCGGGTGAGGCCACCACCACCGGCTCGACCAACCGAGTGAACTTGCTGCGGAAGTAGCCGAGCGCGTCCCCGTCGTTGTAGCGGAAATGCACGATGCGGCCTAAAAGGAGAGTGTGGTCGCCGCCGTCGTGGGCGCTGTGCGGCTCGCATTGGAAGTGAGCGACCGTCCCGCCGAGATAAGGGGCGAGCTTCCCCTCCCTCCATGGGATCTCCAGCTGGGGATCGTGTTTGCCCGCGAAGTTGAGAGCGAGCTCCTCTTGGTCCGATGCGAGGACGTTGACTGCGAACGCATGATCGGTGAGGAGGTCGTGACTCTTGGCTCCCTTGTTGATCGACACCAGGATCAGCGGCGGATCGAGTGAGACCGAGGTAAAGGCGTTGACCGTCAGGCCGCGCGGCTCGGACGGTCCCTGCACGGTCACGACGGTGACCCCGGTACCGAAGCAGCCGAGGCAGGTTCTCAACTCGAAGACGTTCAGGACCACACCCCCTGGTCGGTGACCCATGTGCCCGAGCCGAGATCGTATACGATCCCGCGGAACGGGATTCAGTGATGGGTGTCGTCGGCCAGCATGCGTGCCGCCTCGACGATCGCCTTCGAGGCCATGTAGTCGCCGTAGCGCGCGGGCGCGAAGCCCTTGAACGCCAGGTCCCTCATCCTCTCCATCTCGGGGCTGTCTCCAAACGCCATCAGATGCCCGGCAATCTCGTCCTTGATCCGGGGATCGAGCGAGCTTCGCACCACGACGGGCTGGACCGGAAACGGGCCCCACGACTCGATGATCCTCAGCGCGTCGATTCGCGCCGGCCGGTTGGCTCGTTCGAGGGAGAGGGTGGTCGAGTCGATCGCGGCGGCGTCGACTCGACGATCGATGACCAGGCGAAGTGATTCGAGGTGAGATCCGGCGGCCACGGTCGAGGAGAAGAACTCGGAGCCCGAGTCGAGCGCGCGCAGCCGTTCGAGAGCACTGTGCCACCCGCTCAGCGATCGCGGATCGTTGTAGGCCCAAGAGCGACCGCGCAAGTCCTCGAATCGCTCGATGTCGGTGTCGGAATGCACGACGACGTCGGAGAAGTACACGGGACGCCCCTCCCCGCGCTCGTCTTCGAACACAGGAGCCGCCGGCAACAACTCGAGGCTCGGTGGGTCCATCTCGTGAAGTAGCACCAGCGATGGAGCGCACATGAATCCCATGTCCACCTCGCCGGTTTCGAAGGGGTTGTCATCGACGCGGGGGCCGGATACGCGCGGCTCGATGATGAGGTGGGCGTCGGCTTCGAGACGCTTTCCCAGGTAGTCGGTGATCGATCGGAAGAAGCGCGCCGGGATGCTCGGACTGAGATACGTGATGACCGCAAGCCGGCGTCGGGGCTCCATCAAACGAGCGGCTCGCCGATCATTACCGGCCGGCGATGCTGGGTGGTTCTGTGAGTTTTCTTAGCCCGCCCGGCGGCGAGGCTCGGCAAGCAGCATCTTCCATGCCCGCGGACCGATGACAGCCCTGGCGGGCAAACCGTTCTTCTTCTTGATGGTGACGACGGCTTTGGCCGTGATGGGGCCGAACTCGCCGTCTGCTCCATCCGGCTCGAGCTTGAAGCCGTGATCGATCAGCCTTTCCTGAGCGCGCTTCACCCACTTACCTTCGTCCCACAACTCTAAGGTCGGCGGCTGGTCGCCCTTGCCGTGTTTTATCTCCTGGTACGCCCCTTCCATCTTTCTAATCGTCTTCGGGTCCACGCGCCCATCGGCCTCCAGCGCGTTGGCCTTCTGGAAGATCTTCGTGACCTCTAATGTCTTCTTGTCGAAGTCACCGCTCACCTCGAGGTCCGCCTCCATGACGGTGTTGAGCTGTCGTTGCCACAGCCGGACGTCGGCACCGGAGTCGTCGACCGAGAACCAGTTCTTCTTGCTGAACTCCCCTGGGGAGTCGTCAACGTCGCCGCCCTTTCCGTAAGGCGGGCGGCCGAACCCGACGATCAAGCTGCGCGCGCGTTCGCGCCGGAACACGCCGCCCCCATTGTCCTGGGACCCGGATGAACCCCCGGAGGTGTTGCCCTCGATGGTCGTGACCACGCCGCCGCTTACCTTCTCGACGAACCCGACATGCTGTATCCGCGGGAGAGAGTCCGGGAAGTCGAAATACGCGACGTCGCCCGGTCGTGGGTTCTGGGTCCATCGTCCCTGGGACTTGAACAGCTCCGCCCCCGCGGGCGTGTACGCATGTTTGTAGCCATCGATGCCCGCCTTGTCGAGAACCCAGGAAACGAACATCGCGCACCAAGGCCCAACCATCGGGTACCAGCGGGAGTACTTGCACACGTTGCTGTCGGCCGGTGATTCCTTGGTGCCCAGCTCACCAGCCGCAATCTTGAGTATTTGGTCGACGGATGCCATTCCATTCCTCCTCGGTCGGTTCGGGCAAGATCAATGAGTCTTATTGGGTGCCGTTCGCGCAGGCGGAGCGCCGGCGACGCTCTTGGTTTTCCTCAGGTTGGTCGACTTCTTTCCGTTCGTCTTGTGGGGCCTGCTTTGGGGAGCCGGAGGCGTAATCGCTACCGAAGACGCGGATCGCTCGATCTCGGCATCTTCTGCCGGACCGGTGATGGTCCCCTCTGCTTGCACGAGGATGTCTTTGGCGAGCCGCTCGCTGAATCCCGAAAGAAAGCCGATTACCAGCACGAAGTAGATCCTTTGCTGGGTATCAGGAGGCAATCCCAGCGACGTGGATAATCCGCTTGCCAAGAAGGCGAACACCAGCACCGCGAAGATGCACCCGATCACAGGCCGAAAGGCACCGGCGAACGAGGTGCGCAAGCGACCCATCTCCTGCGGCAACTCGAACCCTTTGGTGCTGATGCGGACCATCGCGCTGACGACCGCGCCCACACCCCCGGCCACGAACGCCGTGTAGAGGGCGGGCCGATCACCAAGCGTCTCGGTCCACGCTTGAAGGACGTATCCGAACAGCGCCATCAATCCGGCTCCGATGATCATCCCCAGCAGGTAGTTGAGGAGCAGCTTCACGCGCGCATGTGGTTGGTAGTAGCGATCGATCTCGTCGAACTCTGCAGCTATCGCGCTTACTGCCTCGTCGCTGGGCGCGGTTCCGGGGGGTTGCAGCTCGGCTTGACAGAGGATCTGGACGGTCACGTCGTAGATTCGCTCGAGGCACGTGCGGCGCGGACGCCCAAGCAATAGCTCCCTTGCTCCGTCGGCGAGCTGGCGGGCTCGCCCGAGATGCCTGACGAGCGACGGCGGCAGATCACAGTCTGTGACGATGTGAAGGTTCGCGCTCCTGGAGAACCCCAACCGGCTGGCGAGAGTTCTGCGCAGCGTCAGGGCCACACCAACCCTCGCGCGCTCGCCGAAGTGCACCATCTCCATAGGGCCGTAGACGCCCTCGAACCTCTTCATCAAGGTGACGAGCTCGGCATCCTTCTCGAAGTACGCTTTCATCACAAAATCAAAGGACGCGTTTCTCGTGCCCGACGCGCCCTCGAGCATCTTCGCCACGCTCGGCGACTTCTGTAGCTGCGGGGTGGCGGTTGCCACGTCCTCCCCTGCCTGAATTTTGTGACCCTTCCCGGACCGGTACTCGCTCATTGGTTCCGTTCCGACCTGTGGGCGCATCAGGTTAGAAGTGCACCGTCACCGCCGCGTCACGGGAGCGTGACGCGGGCCTCAGCTCTCGAGGGCTAGTACCGCGGGGTGTTCCAAGAGTTTGACGACGTCACCGATGAACCTGGCCGCGGTCATGCCGTCGAGAATGCGATGGTCGAACGTCACCGACAGGTTCATCATCAGCCGTGCCACGATCTGTCCGTCTCTGACGACCGCACGTTCGCCGGCCTTGTGAACGCCCAGGATCGCGGCCTGCGGATAGAAGACGATCGGAGTCGCCATGAGGCCCCCGAACTGCCCGGGGCTGGTGACGGTAAAGGTTGAACCGCGCAACTCAACTGCCGATAGCGTGGACTCGCGCGCTCCACGCGCGAGTCTGTCTACCTCGGCGGCTAGCTCACTTACGCGCTTGGCATCCGCATTTCGAACCACCGGCACCATGAGTCCCGAAGGGGTGTCGACGGCCACACCGATGTCGTATCGGTCGTGATAAACGATCTCGCCGGCCTCCTCATCGAGAGACGAGTTGAGCGCCGGGTAGTCCCTCAGCGCCGCGACGACCGCTTTGATGATGAACGGCAAGAACGTGAGCTTCGGACCGTCGGCATTACGCTCGCTCGCGAGTCTGCGTGTGGCATCCAGTTCGGTGACGTCGCACTCCTCAACGTGGGTGACTGCAGGTACGACCCGGTGAGCTTCCGCCATGCGGTCTGCGATGGTGCGCCGGATTCCCCGGAGCGGCTCGCGCCTTCCACCGGCGGCGACGGGCTCATGCCGAACGAGTTCAGGCGTGGTGGTCTCACGGGCGTACGTCTCGACCAGCGCCTCGACGTCCGCGCGCACGACGCGACCGTTCGGGCCCGAGGCGTTCGCCGCGGCAATGTCGACGCCGAGGTCGCGCGCCAGCTTTCGCACCGGCGGCATCGCCTTCACGCGCGTCGACCGGCTCTCGCTACCGGTGCCCCGCTGGGGAGGGGTCTGCAACGACGGGGGAGACGGCACGGACGCAACCTCGGACTTGGACTCCTCGCCGATGGTGATCAGTACCGAGCCCACCGGCACGACGTCGCCCTCCTGGTAGTGGAGCTTGCTGACCACTCCGGCGAAGGGCGAGGGGATCTCGGCGGTGGCCTTGTCGGTTATCACCTCGACGATTAGATCGTCCTCGGCGACCACGTCACCCTCTTTGACCAACCACCTGTCGATCTCGCCCTCGGTTACTCCCTCGCCCAAATCGGGCAGCTTGAAATCAGGCACTAGAAGTCCAGAACCTTTTCCGCGCCCCAGATGATGCGAGCAACCGAGGGAAGATAGTCGTCCTCGTTGGCGAACTGCGGGAACGGAACGTCAAAGCCGGTGACGCGCCCCACAGGCGCCTCGAGGTCGAGCATCACGCGCTCGTGGATAAGGCTCGAGACCTCGGCTCCGATGCCGGCGGTGCCAGGTGCCTCGTGCACCACCAGCGCTCGGCCGCACTGCGACGCATGTCTTGTGATGGCTCGGACGTCGAGCGGATACAGCGAGCGCAGGTCGACGACGCGGACCGACACTCCGCGTTCGGCCTGGAGCCTTTCGGCCGCCTCGATGCTCAGCGGCACGGTCGCTCCGTAGGCGAAGACGGCGAGATCGTCTCCTTCACGGGCAACCCTGGCCGTCGACAGCAGCGCGGTGGCATCACCGTTGACCCTGCCGAGATCGAACGGCATGTCGTCGTCGACCTCTTGACGCCCGGCACGGTAGATGCGCTTGGGTTCCATGAACACCACGGGGTCGGGATGAGCGATGGCCGCCAGCAGCATGGAACGGGCATCGGACGGCGTCGTAGGGCACACCACTTTGAGGCCGGGAGTATGAACGAAGAAGGCCTCGGGCGAGTCTGAGTGCAGCTCCGGAGCGCGCACTCCGCCACCAAACGGGATGCGGATGACCATGTTGGCGGGGCACTCGCCGCCGGTTCGCCATCCGAAGCGGGCGACGTGCACGACGAGTTGCTCGAAGGCCGGGTAGACGAACCCGTCGAACTGGATCTCGACGACGGGCAGCAACCCGTAAAGCGAGAGCCCCACCGCGGTGCCCACGATGCCGGCTTCGCTGAGCGGAGTGTCGATGACTCGCTCGCCGCCGTACTCCTTCAGCAATCCCGCGGACACCCGGAACACTCCACCGGTCTGAGCCACGTCCTCACCCATGAGCACGACGCGATCGTCCGTGCGAAAGGCCTCGTGGAGGGCCTTGTTGAGGGCCTCCACCATGGTCAGCTCGGCCATGTCACGCGTCTCCCTGCGGCGGAGGTGAGGAGTCAAGTGGCGGCGGTGGCTCGGCCTCGGGCCGGCGCGCAACCGAGGTCACCTCTTCGAGTCCCTCGACATAGGTCCACGGGTTCTCCGATGCGTAGACGTGGTCGAACATCACCTCGGGGCCCGGCTGCTCGATCGACTCGAGCCCGCGTACGCCCTCGGCGATCATCTCCTTCGCCTCGGCGCGCACCTCTTCGTCCTTGGCGTCGTCGAGAATGCTCAGGCGCCTGAGGAATCCCCCCATCCGTCCGACCGGCTCGAGATGCACCCACTTCTGGGTCTCGTTCTCGTCACGGTAGAGGGACGGGTCGTCGGCGGTTCCGTGCGCCTTCATCCGGTAGCAGAAGGCCTCGATCAGCGTCGGTCCACCTCCGTTGCGACCGCGATCGAGCGCGTCCTTGGTCGCGCGCCAGCAAGCGAGCGGATCGAAGCCGTCGATGCGGATGCCCGGCATGTTGTAGGCGGCGGCGCGCTCCGCGACCGTGCGCGTGGCCATCTGGCGGGTGACGGGTGTCGAGATCGCCCATTGGTTGTTGGTGCAGAAGAACACGGTCGCAGTACTGAATACGCTCGCGAAGTTGAGAGCCTCGTGAAAGTCGCCTTCGGAGGTCGCTCCGTCGCCGAACCACGCCAGCGAGGCGGTGCGATCTCCCTTGATCTTCGCCGCCCATGCGACGCCCGTCGCGTGCGGAAGATGGGTCGCGATAGGCACACAGATGGGGCCGAGCCGGTAATCACGTGGGTTGTAGAAGCCGGCCGGGCCCCCATATCCCCGCACCCACCCGAGCACCGTTGCAACCGGAAGCCCACGCAGAATGCCCACCGAACACTGCCGGTACGATGGGAACACCCAGTCGGCGTCCTCGCATGCGAACAGCGCGCCCGCGGCCGTGCCCTCCTCGCCCCAGTACATCGGGTACGTACCAACGCGGCCCTGACGCTGGAGCATCTCCGTGCGCTCGTCGAAGGTGCGCAGGATCACGAGCCAGCGATAAAGCTCGAGCAACTCCTTTTCGCCCAGCCCGTCGGGCACTTGATAGTCGGGGAGATCG
This sequence comes from Actinomycetota bacterium, assembly GCA_050693975.1. Lineage (GTDB taxonomy): Bacteria > Actinomycetota > CADDZG01 > CADDZG01 > WHSQ01 > WHSV01. Next base: position 12,124 of record JBOGWV010000186.1, on the reverse strand, counting down.
CCGCCGTCCCCGATGATGCGAAGCGGCTCACCAAGACTCATCAGATGCCGTTCGTCCCATACTCGGTGGTCTGGACGAGCCGGATGCGGCTGATCTTCCTGATCCGATCTTGCGCGTATTCCTCGGCGGCGAGCGACGTCGATATCCCTCGCTCGCGCGACAGGGCGAAGATGTGCTGAAGTTGTTTGTAGATGCCCTCGACTCGCGCCATCGCGCGCCCGCGGTCGTAACCTCGCAGCTCGTCCTCGACATTCATGAGGCCACCGGCATTGATGACGAAGTCGGGCGCGTAGAGAATGCCGAGCCCGCGCAGCTTGTCGCCGTGCTCCGGCCGTGCGAGCTGGTTGTTGGCGCAGCCCGCGACGATCTTGCATTGGAACTCGCCCACGGTGTCGTCGTTGATGCCCCCGCCGAGCGCGCAGGGGGCGAAGATGTCGACCTCTAGCTTGTGCACATCCTCGAGCGGAACGGTCTCGACGCCGTGGGTGGATACGGCCCGCGCGAGATTATCGACGCTGACATCTCCGATGGTCACCTTCGCCCCCGCCTCGACCAGATAGCCGCAGAGGGCGAAGCCGACTTTCCCGACACCCTGCAGCGCGACCGTCCTGTCCTTTAGGTCCGCGCTGCCGAAGACCTCGAGGCAGCAGGCTTTGATGCCCTGGAGCACGCCGTAGCCGGTGACCGGCGAGGGATCGCCGGACCCTCCGTAGGTGTGAGAGCAACCGCAGACCCAGCGCGTCTCCCGCCTCACCGTGTCCATGTCCTCGAGCGCGGTCCCGACGTCCTCTGCGGTGATGTAGCGGCCGCCCAGGGTCTCGATGAAGCGGCCGTAGGCCCGCAGCAGCTCCTCGGTCTTGATGCGGGTCGGGTCGCCGATGATGACCGCCTTGCCCCCGCCGAGGTCGAGTCCCGCCGCCGCCGCTTTGTAGGTCATTCCCCGAGCGAGGCGGAGGACGTCGACCAGTGCCTCCTCCTCGTTGCGGTAGTCATAAAAACGGGTCCCACCTAGTGCGGGACCCAGAGCCGTTGAGTGGATCGCGATGATCGCCCGGAGACCGGACTGGTCGTCCGAACAAAATACGACCTGCTCGTAGCCATCGCCGTTGATGTGCTCGAACACGCTCATTGCCGTGTGGCCCCCTGTGAAATCGTGAGCGACTCACCATTGAGCCGTCATGTGACAGAACCCGATGGTAACGGATGGGTAGCATGGCCCCAATGATCCGAACTGCGTATCTCCGCATCTACGAGCCCGCGTCGCACTTCAGCGAGGACGAGCGCAGAAGCTGGCTGTCCGACCCCACCGGCGCCGAGGGCGGTGACGCCCAGGGCTATCGTGCCTGGCTGGTTACCGGACGACTCCCTCAGGACGAAGCGGGTTACGAATCAACCGAGAACGCCTTCGTGCGTGAGGTCGACGGCGAGTTCTTCATCTGCCCTTGGCGCACCCGGCTTCGAATGCTCGCGGGCCTGCTTGCGTTCCGCGACAGCATCCCCGAGGAGGTGGCCGACGCCTTCGTGCCGGAAAGTGAAGCCAGGCGTGCCGCCCAGGAACTAGCCGCCCTCGATGAGCGTTTCCCCGAGATCCGCTCGCACATCCTTCATGCCAACTGGCACGTGCCGCTGCGCTGGTTCTCCGCCTTCGACCCCTCCGAGCGGGTACTCGTCGAGGACCGGCGGGGCCTCCGCATTCGCTACGAGACCCGGATCGCCGCGGCTCTAGCGCGGCTGGCCCACGTGGTCACGGTGCTCGAGGAGACCTGGTTGGACGACGGCGTGGTGACCGCGATCAAGGAGCTGGCGGGCTGGCTCGAGGAGTTCTCAGCGGATGCCCTGCTCGAGCTCGACTACGGGTCGGTCGCCGGCATGTTCGACCACGAGGAGCTGGTCGAGGACCAGTGCGCCGCCGATGTCGCCGCCTGCGTCGAGGCGCTCGAGACCGGGGACGGGTCGCGAGCGGGTAGGTTGTTTGCCGACCTCACGGACAAATGGGCCACGGTAAGGGCTCACGAGATCGTCAATTAATCCGTATTTTTCAGGACTTGCCCACCCCCCTTACTAGTCCTTTCTAACTACTTCTTCGTAACCCCGCACAAGTAAGGAAAATGGCTCTATTGGGCCATTCCGCCCAAACGTCCGAGACGTCATCATTGCTTCAAGATTGTTCGGCGACCGCAGGGTCAAGGTTCCTGAGGCAGGGGGTAGTCGAACTCGGAGGGAATGGAGGCAGGATGGAGGCCCAGAAGGATGACCTTCTGACACCGGCTGAAGTCGCCAAGAAGTTCAGGGTGGACCCGAAGACGGTCACCCGGTGGGCGAAGGCCGGAAAGCTTTCCTCGATCCGGACGCTCGGCGGCCATCGCCGCTACCGCAAGGAAGAGGTCGACCGGTTCCTGGAGAGCAACAAGCAGACCAGCGCAGAACTGCGCTAGAGCTACACCGCCGTTAGCGGGGGGTCACAAGTTTCGAACGGACGCCATCATCTGGCGTCCGTTTTCTTTGGTGCCTCACTGGTCAACGAGGCACGGGCGTGGCGAGGGGCAGAATCGAACTGCCGACACCGCGATTTTCAGTCGCGTGCTCTGCCTACTGAGCTACCTCGCCCGGGCGGATGGTTCTTGGGGGCGCCCCTGACCAGATTTGAACTGGCGGCCTTCTCCTTGACAGGGAGATGAGCACTCCTGACTGCTCCACAGGGGCTTGCGGATAGAGAGGCTACCAGAGCCGATGCCGCCACCGGGCTAGGGCGCGTCCCTCCATGGGCCTTCTCCACGTCGCGAGGAGTCGGCAATTGCCCACACATATCGTGGGTGGTTGCCGAATGCTTGCCGAGTCGGTCGCCGACGAAGGCCGGGCTCCGCTAGGCCCCCTTCGAGCCCGAACACTCGAGTCGAGGTGTCCCAGCGAGTGTTGCGAACGTTGTCGGCCTCGGCCCGCAGGAGAACGAGGCGCCCATCCTCGCACCACCCTCGTCGGTGCGGGCGTAGACCGTGAGAGCGTCACCGGCACCGTCCCCGTCGACGTCTCCCCTCACGGTGGTGACGCACCCGGCGTCACGGGGGAGGTCGGGAGTCGGAAACGGAGCGCACTCCCCTCCGTTGGTGAACTCGAGGGAGGGCCGAACCCCGGGGGACCCCCGGGTGCTCGTCGTGCTGCAGGCGCAGCTCAGCAAGCCCACCACCAGCAACAGACGGGGCACGGTGAGCCTTCGACGACCCGCAAGACTCATCTGGCCCTTCTCTCCTCGACTCCCAACTCGGCGCCTCCTCGCAATCGTTAGAAGGCTATTGCGTGCTGAGTGATGCAGGAAAGCTCTCAAAAGGGTCAAACCTCTTCATCACACCGGACTCGGCGAGCCCGCGGGTCCCGCAAGAGATGGTCAAACCTCAAGGGGGAGGGCACCGCGTTATGTCGCAGCGGTCAAAACCACGGTTCCGCAGGGTGGGAGTTGTCTCGTTGTCCATGGCACTGATCGGAGCGCTGCTGATGCCCGCGGCTCCCAGCGCCTTGGGCGCCAACGAGTCCTACGTTTTCCAGGGCGAGACCGGCAGCGTCGAGGATATTGACGCCCGTACGGGCTCCGTCGCCCCCACAGCCGGGCAGCTGGGCATCGTGAAAGATATGGGGGCTACGGCTCGTTGGAACGACTTCGGCACACCCCACTCGCTCGTCAAGCACGGGGGCTACCTGGCCTCCGGGCTTTCTTCCGACCCGATCGAGGCCTCAAGGTCCTGGGTCGGTGCCAATCGAGAGCTGTTCCGGCTGTCGCAGCAAGGAGTTGACAACCTCGAGCTGATCAACGACTCCAAGCTCGACGGCACCGACGCTCACGTCGTGTTGTTTCGTCAGCGCTTCGGCGCGCTCGACGCAGCCCAAGACGGCATGCTCACGGTCGGCGTCGTCGGCGGCAAGATCGCCTACGTGTCGTCGTCCATCGCCGGCGACGGCAACAGCCCCGCAGCCGCCCAGCTCAGTCCGGCAGACGCCTACCGGATCGCCGCCGGCGACGCGGGACTCGGGGTCGAGCCCACAGACGTAACAGTCTTGAACAAGAAACAGGACGGCTGGACGCTGCTCGAGGTAAAGGGCCTCATTGGCCTGCAGCGCTCCAAGCTCGTCGCCCTGCCCACCCCGGAGAACGGGATCCGGCCGGCCTACGAGACGATTGTGCTCGACAACCAGGTCGGCGAGGGCGGTCACCCCGTCGCGTTCACCTATTTCGTGGACGCGGTCGACGGCAAGGTGTGGTTCCGCCACAACCGCGTCCAGCACCTCGCTCAGCCCGAAGCGGGAACGTTCAGCGGCGAGACCGGTGGGCCCGGCAACCCGTGTGGGCCCAAGCATCCCTTTGAGGCACCCGCGGGCACCCAGAGCATCGACGTCGCCGCCACGGCCAACAATCCGGCCGACGACATAGTGATCAATCTTTACGACCCGACCGGCAAGGTAGTCGCGTCGACCGACACGCTCACGAGCCCCGAGGCGATCCACTACTCTCCGGCCGTGGTGGTGCCCGGAACCTACGCGGCCGAGGTCTGCCAGTTCGAGCCGCAGCAAGAGGCTTTTGCCTACAGCGGGCTTTACTCGGCCAACCCGGCCGGAACCAGTGGGCTGCCGTATCCGCCCAAGTGGAGGGTGTTCCCCGCCAACCCACCGCTCGATTACTCCACCACCGACACGCGCGAGCTTTGGTGTTGGGAGAGCGCGGTCGACGGCACTCCGATCGAGGGTTGCGAGCGCGAGGTCAAGAACATCGCCGCGCGCGCTCCCTGGGACTACTCGTTCCGCACCGGCACCCCGACGTTCACCACCATTGGTAATGCCGCCTTTAACGGCGAGGCATGGCTCGCGGCGAACACCGTCATCGCGGGGGCCATCGGACCCGGTCCCACGGGCTACCGCCCAGTGAGCCTCCAGCGCAACTACGATTTCGAATGGACGAATCAGTGGAACGAGTCCAAGTGCGACCCGAGTGTGTTTTCAAGCGGGCAGCGTAACGATGTGGATGCCGCGACGACGAACTTGTTCGCGATGCACAACCGCATGCACGACTGGTCCTATTTCCTCGGCTTCACCGAGCAGAACTACAACATGCAGGACTCCAACCTCGGAAACGGAGCAGCCGGTCCGTTTCCTCTGGGTCGTGAGGCCGACCCCGAGATCGGTAACGTCCAGGCGGGAGCCATCACCGGCGGCTACCCGACCTTCGGCGGCCGTGACAACGCCAACCAGATCACCTTGAACGACGGCATTGCACCGATCACGAACATGTACCTGTGGCAGTCGATCGCCGGCACCTTCTATGCGGAGTGCACCGACGGTGATTACGACATGTCGGTGATCGGTCACGAGTACACGCACGCCATTTCCAACCGCATGGTAGGCGGGCCCGATGCCGGGCTCAGCGGCCCGCAGGCCGGTGCTATGGGCGAGAGCTGGTCCGACCTGAGCGCGGTCGAGTACCTCAACGAGTATGCCTTCGCGCCCACCGGCGATGAGAACCCGTTCGCGGTCGGTCCCTACGTGACCGGCGATCACCAGGCCGGAATCCGCAACTACGGCATGAACTTCAGCCCCCTCAACTACTCGGACGTTGGGTATGACGTCACGGGCCCGCAGGTCCACGCCGACGGAGAGATCTGGAGCGCGGTCAACTTCGACGTCCGGCAGGCGCTGATCGACAAGTACAACGGCGCGTTCCCAGCCACCGATGCGACTCTGCAGCAGCGCTGCGGCGACGGCGAGCTTCCGGCCGACCAGTGTCCCGGCAACCGGCGCTGGATTCAGATCATGTTCGACGCGTGGCTCCTAATGCCCCCGACGGTAAGCATGGTGGACGCGCGCGACGCATATCTCGCCGCCGACCTAATGCGCTTCGGGGGCGCGAACCAGGACGTGCTCTGGCAGGAGTTCGCGCGCGGCGGGCTCGGCACCGATGCGGCCAGCGACACGAACGCCGATCCCGATCCCACGCCTAGCTTCGAGTCACCGCTGGCGAGCAATGCAACGCTTACGTTTGCACCGGTCGCTATCGACGAGGGTGGGGCACCCGTTGATGCCGAGGTCTTCGTCGGTGACCATGAGCAGCGCGCAACGCCAATCGCCGACACTGATTCGGCAAGCGACCTCGGTAACAACGCGAGCTTCGTGCAGGGCACCTACGACCTGATAGTTCGAGCCGACGGATACGGCGCACAGCGCGTCACCTTGACCGTGGGCGCCGGCCAGAGCAGAACGCTCACGATCCGCATGCCGACCAACTGGGCATCGGTCAACAAGGGTGCGAACGCCTACGGTGATGGCGTCAACCTCGAATCACTCATCGACGACACCGAGGAGACCAATTGGGCCTCGCTCGGCGAGCAGGTCGAGGGACGCACGGTGTTCGTCGACATGACGAAGGGCGAGCACCTCGTCAACCGCGTTCAGGTGAGCGCCATGCTCCGCGCCTCCGATCCCGAGAACGAGGGCGACCCGGGCTCGCAGAACCGTTTCTCGGCGCTACGGCAGTTTGAGATCCTCACCTGCAACGCGACTGAGGAGAACTGCAGCCGGGCCGACAACTTCGGAGTCATCTTCACGAGCGCAACCGATGCGTTCCCGGGGCACGCGCCGAGGCCGCGCAGCCCCGAGCTGATAATCAGATCGTTCGACGTCCCCGACACCAGGGCTACGCACGTTGCGTTGCGCGTGCTTACCAACCAGTGCACCGGCGGACCCGAGTTCCAGGGCGATACCGACAACGACCCGCTCAACAACCCTGACTGCGACGAGGGCGACGCCGGCCCGCTGCTTCCCTTGCAGGGCAACATCGTCAGGGCGGCCGAGCTACAGGTGTTCTCCCGCTAGCTCAGGGGTGTCTTCGAAGGGGCCGGGGATCTCTCCGGCCCTTTTCCGTGCAGTCGCAATGTGGACGGGAAAAAACCCCAGGAAACCTACTCTTGTGGCAAAAGGCTTGAATCCCTACAATCCATCCAACTCAAGGGGTGCGATTAGGGGGAAAGGCGGTCCGCGGCAACACATCCGGGCAACCTCGCCTGTCTGCTCGCGCCCGAAATACGGGCCATCCCAAAGGGGGGATGCACAGGTGGTGCTGAGAAGAGCCGTGCCCAAGGGCTTTGCGGCCCTCATGGTGGTTGTCGTAACCGCGCTCGCGCTGGTCGGGCCGGCGGGGGCCAAGTCTCCAAACTCGGGAATGAACCGCCCGGACCGCGGCGGAAAGGCTCCGATTCTAGGCAGGGGCGACCCGGCCGCGATCACAGACCGCTACATCGTCGTGTTCGAGAAGGACACGCCGGGGAGCGTCGAACGCACCGCTCGTGAGAATGCTCGTGGCCGCGGAGCCACGGTTCACTACCGGTACAGCCATGCGTTGGATGGCTTCACTGCGAGCCTGTCGCCGAGTGCGCTGGAGGCACTGCGTAACAATCCCAACGTCTCCTACATCGAGGCCGATTCGAAGGTCACGGCATCGGACACTCAATCGCCTGCCACTTGGGGCCTGGATCGCATCGACCAGCGAAACCTTCCCCTCACCAACAGCTACACCTACAACGCGACCGGTACCGGAGTAACTGCCTACATAATCGATACCGGAATCCGTTTTTCGCATACACAGTTCGGGGGCCGCGCGGTCAGCGGCTTCGATTCCGTTGACGGCGGCTCGGCCGACGATTGCAACGGGCATGGAACTCACGTGGCGGGAACGGTGGGATCGACGAGCTATGGGATCGCCAAGGGCGTTCAGCTGGTAGCGGTACGCGTCTTGAACTGCCAGGGTTCGGGCACCAACTCCGGCGTCATCGCCGGGGTCGACTGGGTGACAGGCAATCACGCGGCGGGACAGCCGGCGGTGGCAAATATGAGTCTCGGCGGAGGCGCCAACACCTCTCTGGATAACGCAGTGAACACCTCGATCAACGATGGCGTCTCGTACTCCGTTGCCGCGGGGAACGACAATGTCAACGCATGCAACTCTTCACCGGCGCGCGTGGCTGCGGCAATCACTGTGGGATCCACGACCTCTTCAGACTCGAGGTCATCGTTCTCGAACTACGGAAGCTGTCTGGACATCTTCGCTCCCGGATCGAGCATCACCTCTGCGTGGCACACGAGCAATACCGCCACCAACACGATCAGCGGGACTTCGATGGCAAGTCCGCATGCCGCCGGCGTGGCAGCGCTGTATCTGCAGACCAACGGCTCGGCGTCGCCGTCGACGGTACGCAACGCAATCGTGAATACGGCCACGCCCGGGGTGATCTCCGGCGTAGGAAGCGGATCGCCGAACCTGCTGCTGTATTCACTCCTGACATCGGCGCCGCCTCCGCCGCCACCGACCGGCTGTGGTCTGACCGAGTCCTACAGCGGGTCGCTTTCGGGAACGGGCGACTACGACCACCATCCGAACGGCACCTACTTCTACTCGGGCGCATCGGGCACCCACCGCGGTTGCCTGCGCGGCCCTGCGGGCACCGACTTCGACCTGTATCTGTACAAGTGGAACGGGTTCAATTGGGCCGTCGTTGGGCGGGGCGAGACCTCGACATCGTCCGAGGACATCACCTATAACGGGACGGCCGGCTACTATCTGTGGGAGGTCTACTCCTACAGCGGGAGCGGCACCTACACCTTCGGGATGCAGAGGCCCTAAGACACCAAAGCGCTGGCGGGGGGGCGGCGAGGGCCGCCCCCTTCGCGTGCTTGTCCACTTTCGGTTTGTAACGGAGCCGTGATGCTGCGGTGACGGTAGAGGTATTTCCTCGGGGCGCGGATTCCGTACCGCAGCGCAGGTCCATCGATCGATCAGTCCGGAGTTGACGGTATGGACGATGCTCGCGAACCGACTCAAAGAGAGACTCATAGGGGGTTCGTCCCCGACTCGCTCGATTCTTCGGTGATCGCTCTGCCGCTCATGAAGAAGATGAGCGACGAGCCGGCGCAGCTCCACGACGTCGTCATCGACTTGAACCTGACCTTCCCAGGCGGCCGGGAGGAGGCGCGCGTTCGGGTGGCGGAGCTCGTTGCCGAGGTCCCCCCCGGTCAGGTTCTGAGGGGTCCCGAGGGTGGAGCCCAATACCTGTTCGCGACGCTTCACGCGGATGCCATCCGGGCCATCGTGAAAGCCGACCGACTTAGTTCGGAAGGCGACATGCGCCGGCGCTCGATCTTCCGCGTCTGGCCCGACTTCCAAATCGAGGCACTCGCTTGAACAAGTCTGTGCGGACTGTAAAGGCCGACGCGGCACACTCCTCGTTCTCGGCTATGGGCGAGGGTCTCGTGTGGGCGGTGATGGATTCGGGGATTGACGGAAAGCATCCTCATTTCGCCGAGCACAAGAACCTCGAGCTCGGCCCCGGTCTCGCACACAAGAGCTTCACGGACCCCGCCGCAGATCCCCTCGAGGACGCGCTCGGCCACGGCACTCATGTGGCGGGGATCATCGCGGGAGAGTTGAAGTCGGAGAACGGAGTCAAGGCACGCGGGGTGCGGAAGTACCGCGACGAAACGGACGCGCTACAAACCGACGAGCAGGAGCTCGAGCGGATGACCGGCATGGCGCCGCTCAGCAAGCTCGTGAGCCTCAAGGTTCTCGATGACGGTGGCTCCGGCCTCACGCGCAACCTGTTGAGCGCCATCGAGTATGTGCAGGAGATCAACAACTACGGACGGCGACTCAGGATTCACGGTGTGAACATGAGCGTCGGTTACGAGTTCGAGCCAGAGTGGTTCGCCTGCGGACACAGCCCGCTGTGCGTCGAGGTCGATCATCTCGTGCGTTCCGGCGTGGTCGTAGTGGTGGCCGCCGGAAACACGGGATACGGCTGGCAGAACGTCGCCGGGCGAACGGTGTCGGCGGGTCTGGACCTCACGATCAACGACCCGGGTAACGCCGAGCGTGCGATCACAGTGGGGGCGACCCACCGGGACATGCCACACATCTACGGTGTCTCCTACTTTTCATCCAAGGGCCCGACGGGTGACGGACGACCGAAACCCGACCTCATCGCTCCCGGCGAGAAGATCCTGTCGTGCGCCGCGGGCAAGAAGCTCAGCGATGTAGGGAGTGCGCCGGCCGAGGCGGTCTACGTCGAAGACAGCGGCACGAGTATGGCGGCACCGCATGTGTCCGGGGTCATTGCCGCCTTCCTGTCGGTGCGACAGGAGTTCATCGGACGCACCGACGAGATCAAGGAGATCTTTACCACGACGGCGACGGACCTGAAGAGAGATAAGACCTTCCAGGGTCACGGTCTCATCGATCTGATGCGCGCGATTCAGTCGGTGTAGTGACCTCGAGAGGAGAGGCGAGATGAAGAAGGTCGGCGGTTTTGACTACCTCGAGGTCGAGTTTACGAAGGACGGGTCCATCGATGACCGGGCCCAGGTCACCGAGCTCGTTCAGCACGTTTCGAACGGGGGCGTAACCGATCTCATCGTCCTGGCACACGGATGGAACAACGATATGGATCAGGCGCGCTCGCTGTACGAGCATTTGCTGAACTCGGTTCGCAGTCAGTTGAGCGGTGCCGGACTCGACGATCGTGCTTTCGCGGTGTTCGGAGCGTTGTGGCCGTCAAAAAGATTCGCGGAGGAAGAGCTCATTGCCGGAGGAGGAGCCTCGTTGCAGGGACCGCCGGGGGAGCCCGAGCTGGTCGATCTGCTCGAGGATCTCAAAGGGACGTTCGACGATCCGGGCGCCGACGAGTACCTCGAGAAGGCGAAGGGCCTGATCCCCAGGCTGGAGGACGATGCCGAGGCACAGAGGGAGTTGGTGGACCTCATTCGGAGCGCGCTGCCGTCGGATGGCGGCGACGATGAGGACGCATCCGACAAGTTCTTCGAGTTGCCCGGCGACGAGGTCATGGCGCGACTTGCGATCCCCGACACGCAGACGGGGTCCGGTCCGGTCGCCGGCACAGGTGGCGTGGCCACCATGGGGGGAACTTCCAACGGCTCTGTGCCACAGGGAGGCGCGGCGGGCATCGGAGACTGGGTCGAGAACGCGCGTTCCGCGGCGCGCAACCTTCTGAACTTCGCTACCTACTACCAGATGAAGTCGCGCGCGGGCACGGTCGGCAACACGGGAGCGTACGAAGTGCTGCGGGCGTTGCGCGCCGCCAGCCCGAACCTCAAGCTGCACCTCGTAGGGCACAGCTTCGGTGGTCGCCTCGTAACCGCGGCCGCGACCGGTCCGAGTGGCAAGCCGCCTATCGGGATCGACTCGCTGGCGCTGTTGCAGGCCGCCTTTTCGCATTACGGCTTCGCAGAGAACTACGAGGGCGGTAACGACGGGCTCTTCAGGTCCATGCTCACGAACAGGTCCGTAAGAGGTCCCTCAATCGTCACTCACACCGACAACGATCGCGCGGTCGGGATGGCGTATCCGCTGGCATCTCGCATCGCGCGCCAGGTGGCCGCGGGTCTCGGTGATAAGAACGATCGCTATGGAGGGATCGGACGCAACGGAGCGCAGAAGACTCCCGAGGTCGTCGCCGGGAACCTACTTGCCTCGAGCGGCAGCTACGAGTTCCAAGCCGGACGGATGCACAACCTTAAAAGCGATGACTTCATCGCCAACCACAGTGACGTCGCCGGCCAAGAGGTGGCCAACGCGATCCTCGCCGCTATCGCGACGACCTGAGCCCGCTTCAGGATTTTCGGGAGAGCCAGGCGGGCCAGAGGCGCAGCGCGACACCGCGATCGAGCCGTCCGCCCAGATGCATGGAGCGCCACACACCTCTATAGCCGGGGAGGATCCCGGATGCGATCACGACGTGCGCGGCAATCAAGGGTGTTGCCACGTACGTGGACCACTTGTGCACGCGCGCCATCCACACAAAGGCCGGGCCCCCGTGCACCGTCACGAGCCCGAGCCCGCTAAGCATGAGTGCGAACAGCGACAGAGTCAGCACCAGGTTGAGAATCCTCTGACCGGGATCGAAGTGACCATCGTGCCAGCCGAAGCGCCCGGTGATGAGCGCAGCGGGCCAGCGCGCGAACCACCTGCCGTCCGAGCGAGCCACGCGCAGCGTCTCAGCGACAAAGGTGCGAGCCGCCCGCCACCCGACGATGCACCCAAGGATGGCGATCAGCGCGAAGGCCCAACCGATCATCTTGT
>JBOGWV010000185.1:0-9396 GCA_050693975.1 Actinomycetota bacterium | reverse complement strand
ACGCTCCCCGTTCGGCGACTGGAGACACCCACCCCTTATGCCGTCGGGCCGGTCAACGCTTATCTGATCGAGGCCGAGCCGGTGACGCTCATCGACTCGGGGATCAACCTGCCCGCCTCCGAAGAGCTCCTGTTCGAGCTCATCGGCGACGACCTGGACCGGCTCGAACGCATCGTCATCACGCACGCACATCCCGATCACTTCGGGCTCATGCACGCGGTGGCCGACAAAACGGGAGCGACCGTTCACTTCCCGGCCCCCGAGATTGCGCGGCTCCGGCGGGGTAACCGGCGCGAGGACTGGGGTCGGATGCTGCTCGCGCAGGGCTTCCCACTCGAGCTGCTGTTGAGTTTCGACGAGGCGCGCAAAAAGGAGCCGCGGCCGCCGCTGCGTTACGAGGAGCTCGTTCCGGTCACGCCCGGCGACCGCTTCACCTTCGACGGCTTCAGCCTCGAGGCTCACTTCAGCCCCGGGCACACCGGCGGCCACATGGTCTATCTCGAGCCGGGCGACGGCACTCTGTTCGCCGGCGATCAGCTGCTGCCGCACGTCTCTCCGAATCCCTTGATGGAGCCGAGCGTCGACGATCCAACCGAGCGCAGGCGCTCGCTTCGCCAGTACCTCGACTCGCTCGAGGCGATGGGCAAGATGGAGCTCGGCTTGGCCTGGCCCGGCCACGGCGAGCCCGTCGGGGACCCACAGCCGTTGATCGAGCGCACCATCGGCCATCACCTGCGCCGCAAGATCAAGGTGGCCGAGGCCCTCGAGGTGCAGGGGCAGACGCCCTTCGAGCTGGCCGCGCGGCTATATCCCAAGGTGACCGGCTACGACCGCTTCCTGGCCGTCTCCGAGGTGGTGGCCCACCTCGATCTGGTCGTGGAGGACGGCGACGGGGCGATGACCGACGCCGACGGCCTGGAGCGGTACGAGTCGCGCCGCTAATTCGGGGTAGGGTGCTTGCTATTGCAAGCACTCAATCCCAAAAAATGGACAAGGAGGACGATTTGAACATCGCGGTGTGCGTAAAACACATCCCCGATCCCAACCTCCCCGGCGAGATGGAGGGTGAGCGCCTCAAGCGGGCGGGGGTCCAGGGCGTGCTCGACCCCGGCGACGAGTTCGGCGTCGAGGCCGGGCTTCAGCTCAAGGAGGCCCACGGCGGCGAGGTGACCCTGGTCTCGATGGGCCCGGCCACCGCCATGGAGGCGGTCCGGCGCGGTCTGTCGATGGGAGCGGACAAGGGTGTGCTGGTCACCGACGAGAACCTGGCGGGGGCGGACGCCCTGACCACGGCCAGAGTCCTTGCGGCGGCCATCACCAAGGCCGGGGAATTCGACCTGGTGATCGCCGGAGTGGAGTCAACCGACGGCTACACCGGCACGATGCCGTCGACCCTGGCCGAGTTTCTCTCGCTGCCTCAGCTCACCTTCGTGAAGAAGATCGAGGGCGCCGAGGGCTCCATCAAGATCGACCGGCAGACCACCGACGGGTACCACGTCGTCGAGTCGCCGCTTCCCGCGCTGATCACCGTGACCGCTGGAGTGAACGAGCCCCGCTACGCATCCTTCAAGGGGATCATGGCGGCGAAGAAGAAGCCGGTCGAAGAGTGGTCGCTCGCCGACCTCGAGCTCTCGGGCGACGACGTCAAGGTCAATCAGAACATCGCCAACATCGCCAAGGCGACCGAGCGCAAGGCCGGCGAGGTGGTCACCGACGACGGCTCGGGCGCGGCCCGCATCGCCGACTTCCTCAAGGAAGCGAAGGTGATCTAACTTATGGCGAAAATTTGGGTTTTCGCGGAACTTCACGACGGCGGAGTCGACTCGTCGGCTCTCGAGATCCTCGCCAAGGCGAGGGAGCTGGGCGACGCCGAGGCGGTCGCCCTCGGGCCCGGCGCGACCGACGCGGCCAAGGAGCTCGGCGAGCATGGTGCCGCCACCGTCTTCGCCTCAGACGACGAGGTCTATTCCGATTTCGTCGCTCAACCGGCGGCCGAGGCGCTGCATCAGCTCGTTCAGCAACACTCGCCGGACCTCGTCTTGTTCGCAACCAACTACGACTCGCGCGACATAGCGGGACGTCTCAGCGCCAAGACCGGCTCCACACTCATGAGCAACGTCTCCGAGATCCTCGATGTCGACACCGCGCAGACACAGGTGTTTGGCGGCTCGACTCTGGTCGACGTCAAGTTGGAGGGCTCGCCCAAGCTCGTTCTCGTCCGGCCCAAGTCTTTCGAGGCTAGCCCCGCCGGCGGCTCGGCCGAGGTCGTGCCCGTCACCGTCGACATCGCCGACGAGCTCAAAAAGGCAAAGCGCGTGGAGCGTCATGTGGAGGAGACCTCCGGGCCCAAGCTCGAGGAAGCGCCCGTAGTGATCTCGGGCGGACGGGGACTGCAGGAGCCGGGCAACTTCGAGTTGCTCGACCAACTCGCGCAGAGCATTGGAAACACCGCGGTCGGCGCGACGCGAGCGGTCGTCGACTCCGGCTGGGTGCCCTACGCGATGCAGATCGGCCAGACCGGCACCACCGTCAAGCCCAACGTCTATCTCGCCTTCGGGATCTCCGGCGCCACCCAGCACATTGTCGGGATGAAGGGGGCCAAGAAGATCGTCGCGATCAACAAAGACGAGGAAGCCCCCATCTTTCAGATCGCAGACCTCGGTATCGTTGGGGATGCACTGAAGATTCTTCCTCAGTTGATCGATGAGGTGAAGTCCCGCAAGGGCTGAGTGATCCACCCACCAAGGAGTCGGCTAGGACTTGGGAATCGGCGACAGCTTTCGGCACTTCTTCAGCAAGAAGAAGGGTCCCGATCTTCGTCACCTGGAAGAGTGGGTGGCGGGGCATCGGGGCGTGGAGGGCTACCTAGAACCGCGCACCTCCACCAGTCCCACCTCCCTGCTGCTGGTCGATCGCGATGGCGACCACGCGCGCGCCCCGGTCCGAGACCGCGATCACGGTCGCAAGTTCTGCGAGAGGCGCGGCATCCCCGTGTACGACGCACAGGTGATCGGCTATCCAAAACGGATGCGTGACTTCGACCAGCGCCGGGGGAAGGCCCCCGGGGCGGACCTCGACCAAGCCATCGCCGACCTAGAACGCCGCCTGCGCGAATCGCCACCGGAGACCCCGAATAACTAGGCTTCCGAGTTGGTTGAACAACCACTGGCCCTTCGCCCTGGTCCTATCGGTGGGCGTGGCGCTGCGGGTGATCGTGATGCTGGCGTATCAGCCCCTTCTGTTGCTTCAGATGGACACGCACTCCTATCTGAGGCAGGCGCTCGAGACGAGCCTATCGGGCTGGCGGCCGGCGCTGTATCCCTTGCTCATCAAGCCGCTGGTGGAGACCGGCAGCCTGGTCCCGGTGGCGCTCGTCCAACACCTCGCCGGAGTCGCGGTCGCAATTCTCCTGTACGCGTTCATGCGCAGGCTCGGGATATCGGCAGTGGTCGCGGCTCTTGGGACTCTGCCGGCGTTGCTCGACGGCTTCATCTTGAATCTCGAGCACTATCTCCTGACCGAGGCGTTCTTCAATCTCTTCGTCGTCGGAGCGTTGCTTCTGGTGGCCTGGCCGGAGCGGCCCTCATGGTTCGGGGCGGGCGCGAGTGGGTTGATCATCGGGCTCAGCGCGCTGTTGCGCTTTTTGGGCGGAGTGGTCGTGGCTCCGGTTCTGCTCTACATGCTGCTGCGCCGAGCCGGCTGGACGAGGGTGGTGGCGTTGGTTGTGGGCCTTGCGCTGCCACTGGCCGCCTACGGGCTGTGGTTCCGCGCCGAGACGGGATCGGTCGGCCTCACCGACCGCAACGGACTCTTCCTGTTCGGACGGGTAGTCGAGTTCGCAGATTGCGGCGAGGTCGAGGTGCCCGCCGACCTGCGGGAGTTCTGCGACGTCGAGCCATCGACGACCGGCACCAGGGGTGTCTTCACCTCTGGCCTCGAGATCCAAAAGGTGCTCAGCAGCCCGCAGGGAAACGCGAGGCTAATGCGCTATTCGAGACTGATGATCGCCGGGATGCCGGGGGCATACCTGGGGGCGGTGGGAGGGGACTTCCTTCGCTATTTCGAACCGACCTCACCCGAGTCGCGTGAGCCCAACGTCAAACGATGGCGCTTCGTGAGAACTCTCGAGGAGGCCGACCCGCGTCCGGGGGTGGTCAGAGTCGAGGGGGGACCCCCACCCAACACCGGCATCGAAGCCGAGTTCACCATCGACCGCGGTCTCGCGACCTTTCTGCGCAATTACCAGAGCGCCGCTTACACCTACGGTCCCTTGCTGGCCGTGTTGTTGCTCGTCGGCTTTGCGGGTGGAGCGCTGGGGACCGCCTCAGGATCGGGTCGCAGGCCGGCGCCGGAGTGCTGGCTCTTCTCTCTGACCGCGCTGGCTCTGCTCCTGACCCCCACGATGGTGGTCGTCTATCACTTCCGTTACGTGATTCCCGCGCTCCCACTGGCCGGAGTGGCGGGCGCGCTGGGGGCGTCAGCGTTGCTCGCTCGCTTCAGGCAGCGCCAGGGAGCCTCAGCCGAGCCAGGTGCGGAGGAGTGAGCGGGTGTAGCCGTAGCCGTATTTGAGGAACGGCGGCTTCTTGGTGGTGCCGGCGGCGCGCTCACGGAAGGTGCACGGCACCTCTCTCACACGCAGATCTCGCTTGCTGGCCGCGACCGTGACCTCGCTGGCGTGGAACTGGTTCTCGCGGAACTCGAGCACCTTGAGGGCCTCGGGCGAGAACGCCCGGAAGCCACTGGCGGGATCGGTGATGGGGCTCCGCGCGAGTTTCGTCGTGAGCCACGCGAACAATCTGACGCCCTGCTGGCGGCCCTTGATCGGGCTCTCGTATTTGCCGAGGATGCGGGACCCGTGGACCACGTCGGCCTCACCGTCGAGGATCGGCTTTACGAGCTGAGGTAGCTCGAGGGGGTCGTATTGGCCGTCGGCGTCGAGAGTTGCTACGACCGCCGCGCCGCGCAACAAGCCGATGCGATAGCCGAGGGCGACCGCGGCGCCCTGACCCCTGCGAAGGTCCCTGCGCACTACCAGGGCGCCTTGTAGTCGGGCCGCGTCCTCGGTGGCGTCGGTCGAGCCATCGGAAACGACTATGCATTCCACTGCAAGCCCGTGCACGCTGCGGGGAATGGACGCGAGCACGTCGGGCAGAGAGCTCTCCTCGTTGAGAGCGGGAATCACCACGGCGAGCTTCTGGGTCCCGGCGGGGTTGCGATCCGGGCCGAACTCCTCGGCGAACTTCCGGGCGGCGAGGCGGTCGGCGAAATCCCCGAACCGGCGATCGAGCTTGTCGGTGTTGGCGAACGAACGGAGCAGCAGGACGAACACGAGGATGTTGGAGAGCACGAGCACGCCGATGACCCGGCGAGCGTCTCCCGGTGGGAAGCCGAGTTCGCGCAACAACGGGTCGACCGCGCTCGGCGTCAGCGACACGAAGCCCAGAGCCACCGCGACCCCGGCCATGATGAGGGCGTCGGGGAGCCGCAGGGTGCGCCGTCCGAACCCTCGCGCCGCTAGGATCAGCAAGACCGCCGCGACGGCGAAGCCGAGAATCCTCAGAACGATCATTGGGCCACCGGCCGAGAGCTACCAAATATCTGCATAGGAGATGAATCTATATGAGCGATGAGCGACGTGTGTTGATTACGGGGGGCTGCGGCTTCATCGGGGCCAACCTGGTGAGGTTCCTCAAGGACCGAACAGAGTGGTCGCTGCGGGTGGTCGACGACCTCAGGGGTGGGCGAGCCGAGATGATCGACAGTCGAGCCGAGGTCATCGTCGGCGATGTGGGCGATCCCGAGGTCCTGGAACCGGCCCTCGAGGGTGTGGATGCCGTGGTCCACCTCGCCAGCGAGACCGGGGTGGCCCCTTCGGTCGAGGACCCCGTGCGCGACTTCGAGGGCAATGCCCAGATCACCTTCCGGGTGCTCGAGGCGTGCCGCAGCAGGGGGATAGGCCGCTTCGTGTTCGCCTCGTCGGGGGCGGCCGTCGGCGACGTGACTCCTCCGATTCACGAGAACATCGTGGCCCGCCCGCTGTCGCCCTACGGAGCGGGGAAGCTGGTCGGCGAGGCCTATTGCCAGGCCTACGCGGGCTCCTTTGGCCTCGATACCGTTGCGCTGCGGTTCTCTAATGTCTACGGTCCTCTTTCGGCGCACAAGTCCAAGAACGCGGTGCCGGCGTTCATCTCGCGGGCGCTGCACGGTGAGGACCTTCACATCTACGGCGACGGCACCCAGACACGCGACTTCATCTACGTCGAAGACTTGTGCGCGGGCATCGTCGGTGCCGTGACCAGCGAGGGAGTGGCCGGCGAGGTCTTCCAGCTCGGGACGAGCGTCCAGACCTCGATCCTCGAGATCGCCGAGATCGTGCGCGACGCTGCCGGAGCCGATGTCGACATCCACTTCGAAGATCGACGCGCGGGTGAGGTCTACAAGAGCTCGGTCGACATCAGCAAGGCGAGCCGGTTGCTCGGCTTCCGGGTAGAGGTCGACGTCAAGGACGGGCTGGGCCGCACGACCGAGTGGTACCGCGAACAGCGCTCTTAGGACTTCAGGTTGGCTGGTGGGCGGGCTTGGCGAGCTTGCCCTCGGTCCAGCTGTGGCTCGGGTACAGAAGATCCCGGTCGACCAGCTCTGAGTGCTCCCGCACGGTCTCGAGCAGACCGTCGATGAGCGTGTCCGACAGCAGGTGAGGGTGCAGGCCGAGGTCGAGCAGTTTCGTGTGCTTGGCGTTGTAGTAGTGGTCCTCCGCCTCGACCCGCGGGTTCGGGACCTGCTCGATGGTCGGTTCCCAGCCGAGCTTGCGGGCGCCATCGGCGACCTTCTCGGCAAGTTCTCCCACGTTGAACTGCTCGGTGAACTGGTTGAAGACACGAAACTCGCCCATGTCCGCCGGGTTGGCGATGGCCAGCTCGACGCAAGCCAGCGTGTCGCGGATGTCGAGGAAACCGCGCGTCTGACCACCCTTTCCATAAACGGTGAGTGGATGGCCGATCGCGGCCTGGACACAGAACCGGTTGAGCACCGTGCCCCAAACATCGTCGTAGTCGAAGCGCGTCGCGAGATCGGGATGCAGTTCGGTCTCGTCGGTGTGCACTCCGTAGACGACGCCCTGGTTGAGGTCGGTCGCTCGTAGTCCCCATACGCGGCAGACGAACTCGATGTTGTGGCTGTCGTGGACCTTGGAGAGGTGATAGAAGGAGCCCGGCTTCTTCGGGAACTGCATGATGTCGCTGCGCCCGTTGTGGTTGATCTCGATGAAGCCCTCTTCGATGTCGATGTTCGGCGTGCCGTACTCGCCCATCGTGCCGAGTTTGACGAGGTGCGACTCGGGTGTGAACTCCTTCATCGCGTAGAGCACGTTAAGCGTGCCCACGACGTTGTTGACTTGAGTCATGACCGCGTGGCGGCGCGAAAGCATCGAGAAGGGGGCGGCGCGGTGCTCGCCATAGTGCACGATCGCTTCGGGCTGAGTCTCCTTGAAGACACCGGCTAGAAAGTCCCAGTCGCAGATATCACCCACGAACATCTCGATGGAGCGGTCGCCGACCTTGTTCCACGTTCTGACCCGTTCGCGAAGGGACTTGATCGGCGTCAGCGAGCCGGAGCCGATCTCGTCGTCCCAGAGCCGGCGATGGAAGCTATCGACCACGCTTACGTCGTAGCCTTTGTTGGCCAGATTCATCGCCGTCGGCCACCCGAGGTAGCCGTCTCCACCCAGAATGAGAATTCTCACGTTTGCTCTCCATGTGTTTGCGTCCGCGCGGCCACCCCGTTGTGCCACGCCTATTGGCGCCGCAGCATACTAGCGTTCCCGTTCGCCCCAACGTCTTTGAGCCACGAGGTTGCCTGACTTGCCGAGCCGATACGCATGATGAGAGCGGCGCCCGACGCCGGGGAAGGCCGGAACTCCCCCCGCGGCGGGGACTACCGCACGATCCTGTCAGGGACCGCCCAGAACGTTATGGGCATCGGGGTGGCCGCGGCCGCCCTCCTGGTGATCCAGGTGCTCATGACCCGCACCCTCGGGAGCGCCGGTTACGGGGTGGTGACCGTGCTGACCCAGGCGGCGTTCGTGGCCTCGTTCGCCACGCGCGCCGGCATGGATATGGCGGTTCTGAGGGACGTGGCGGTGGACGCCGGAACGGGAGAGTGGCGCCGCATCAGAGGGACGGTGGCACGAGCGACGTGGATCGCCTTGGCGGTCAGCGCCGCCATCGCCGCCCTGCTCGTGGTCTACGCCGACCCGATCTCCCGCGTGTTCAACGTCGACCCCACCGAGCATCCCTGGGCCGTCGAAGTAGCCGCTTTGGGGCTTCCCTTCCTCGCCGTCACCAACGTGTGGCTGGCCGCAACGCGCGGGCTCAAGATAATGCGCTACACCCTGTACATCTTCTGGGCGGGCCAGAACCTTGGATGGATACTGCTGACGCTGCTGTTGTGGACCGTCTCCACGACTGCGACGGCCAGCATCGCGGCCTACTCGCTCTCCTGGGCGGCGGCCTCTGCGGCGGCCTGGTTGTCGTGGCGCAAGGAGTCGCGCACCTGGGAGATCGCGCCGCCGGAGGCGGGCTGGCCCGGCAAGCTGGTGCGCTACGCGGGGCCGCGCGCGCCCGCCGCCCTGTTTGCACAACTCTTGTTCTGGACCGACCTCTTCGTGCTCACCTATTTCGTGAGCGAGGCCGAAGTGGGCGTCTACTCGGCGGCGCTGCGCGCCGGCCAGGTCGTGATGCTGTTTCTAACGTCGGTCAACCTGATGTTCGGTCCCTATGTGGCCGACCTCTACAACCGGGGTGAGCATGAGCGCCTCGACGATCTGTACAAGACGCTCACGCGCTGGCTGGTGGCGGCGACGCTGCCCGTGTTCGCGCTGATCGCGGTCGCCCCCGATGCCGTCATGAGTCTGTTCGGCTCGGAGTTCGCCGACGAGGGACGAACCGCGCTACTGATTCTTCTCGCCGGGCCGCTCGCCAACGTCGCCACGGGTAGCGCCGGCTTCATCCTGATCATGGTGGGCCGAACCGGCTGGGATCTGATCGTGTACGTGAGCTCACTCGTGCTCGATGTCGCGCTCGCCATCTGGCTCTGTTCTCGCTACGGCATCGAGGGAGCCGCGCTGGCCAATGCCATCACGTTCACCGTCTCGAACCTCTTCAGGCTCACGCTCGTCTATCGCTTCGTGCGGATCCAGCCCTACGACGCGCGCTACGCGCGCCTGCTGATTCCCGGGGCCGCAGCCGCCGGAGTGATGTGGGCGGTACAGGGGCTTCTCGACGCTCGCTCTCCGCTGGACCTGGCGATACTCGGAATCCTGGGCGGGATCGTCTACTTCGGCGCCTACCTTGTGGCGGGCCTCACGCCGCAGGAGCGCACGGGCCTGAACAACCTGGT
>JBOGWV010000184.1:0-3938 GCA_050693975.1 Actinomycetota bacterium | reverse complement strand
GACCGTGGCCGCAGAGGTTGAACAACACGACTCGCTCCTCGTCGGCCTCGCGCGCCGCCAGGGCCTCGTCGATCGCTCCCTTGAGTGCATGAGCGGGCTCGGGTCCCGGGAGCCAGCCCTCGGAACGGGCGAAGGCCACCGCGGCCTCGAACACGGGAACCTGCGGGTACGACTTCGCCTCGTAGAGGCCCGCCTTGACCAGCCCACAGAGGCTGGGGGCATCGCCGTGATAGCGGAGTCCGCCGGCGTGCACGGGCGCGGGCACGAAATCGTGACCCAGCGTGTACATGGGCATCAGCGGGGTCATCCCCGCGGTATCGCCGAAGTCGTACGCATAGGTCCCGCGCGTCAGAGTCGGGCACGCGTCGGGCTCCACCGCGACGAACCGTGTCTTCGCCTTGCCGCCGAGCACATCTCCCGCGAACGGATAGCTGAGCCCCGCGAAGTTGCTGCCTCCGCCGACGCAACCAACCACCACGTCGGGTACGTCTTCAAAGACGGCCATCTGCTTCTGCGCCTCGAGGCCGACGACGGTCTGGTGGGTGCAGACGTGATTGAGCACGCTGCCGAGAGCGTAGTGAGTGTCGTCGTTGCTCGCCGCGACCTCGACCGCTTCCGAGATGGCGATGCCCAGTGAGCCGGTGGAATCGGGATGATCCTTCAAGATGTTCCGGCCGGCTTGGGTCGTGTCGCTCGGCGAAGCGAGCACGGATGCGCCCCACGCCTCCATCAGCACGCGCCGGTAAGGCTTCTGCTCGTAGCTGACCTTGACCATGTAGACGGCGCACTCGAGGCCGAACAGCGCACACGCATAGGCGAGCGATGACCCCCACTGGCCGGCGCCCGTTTCGGTCGTCAGCTTCCGTGTGCCGGCCTGCTTGTTGTAGAAGGCCTGAGGCACCGCGGTGTTCGGCTTGTGCGAGCCGCCCGGGCTAACGCCCTCCCACTTGTAGTAGATGCGCTGCTTGCCGGGCGTGAGCCCGAGGGATTTCTCCAACCGGCGAGCCCGGAACAGCGGCGACGGCCTCCACGTCTTATAGACGTCGATCACCTCACCGGGGATGTCGATCCACTTGTCGGGCGACATCTCCTGCATGATCAGCGCCTCGGGAAACAGAGGAGCGAGGTCGGCGGGGCCCGCGGGTTCCATCGTTCCCGGATGAAGCGGCGGCAGCGGTTCGCCCGGAAGCGCGGGCAGGATGTTGTACCAGGCGGAGGGAAGCTCAGACTCACTCAGAATGACCTTGACGAGGTCTTCACGCGGCATGAAGGCTCCCCCTTGTTCTCGCGATTTTATTGACCGCTTGACCGTACGCCCGGCACATAGTTTGTTGTCAAGGCGCGTTGGAGTAGGGGGAACCCGTTGCCGGTCTCGGAGACCAGCTCAAAGGTCATCTATCAGGCACTGAAGTCGGTAGACGTGCGGATCGTCTCCGCACTTCCGGAGACCTGGCTGGTCCACCTCATTCGCATGGCCGAGGACGATCCGGACATGTCGCTCGTCAGGCTGGCCAAAGAGGAAGAGGGGATCGGAGTTTCCACGGGAGCTCACCTCGCCGGTGCGCGCTCCGCGTTGCTCATGCAGAACCATGGTTTTCTTCAGTCCATCAACGGGATCGTCTCGTGCGCGCTGCTGTACAAGATTCCGCTTCTGATGCTGATCAGCGACCGTGGACACCTCGGCGAGCCCGATCCGTGGCAGACCGAAGGGGGCCGCTATACCCGCCACGTCCTCGACGCCCTTCACATCGTCCACGGCGAGCTCCACGATCCCGCCACCGTCGAGCACGAGGTGGCCGAGGCCATGACGCTGGCGCAGTCCTCTCTGACGCCGGTCGCGCTGCTGCTCACCCGCGACCTGATGTGGGAGCAGTGATGAAGAGAATAGATTGCCTCAGGGCGATCTACGACGATATCGAGGACTGCGCCGTGGTCACCATCATGGGCGCCGTCGCGGTCGAGCTCTATTCCCTGGGTCACCGGTCCAACTTCTTCTATCTCGAGCACGCCATGGGGCTGGCGTCGTCGCTCGGGCTGGGGGTGGCGCTGGCTCAACCCGATCGTCGAGTGGTTGTGATCGACGGAGACGGGTCGGTGCTCATGAATCTCGGCGGCCTGACGACCCTGGCGCGCTACGCGCCGCCCAATCTCACCCACGTCGTGTTCGACAACGAATCGTTGCTCAGCGTCGGAGGCTTCCCGACGGCGACGTCGACCGGATCGGATATCGCCGCGATGGCGCGCGGCGCCGGGATCGAGCATGCCGCCACTCATACGGACGTCGACGAGTTCGCATCCGCCACGCGCTCGGCAATCGCGGCGGACCGTCTCGAGTGTCTCGTCGCGAAGGTCGAAGCGGTCGGCCCGGCCGGCTTCCACATGGATCTCGCTCTGCTCGAGAACCGCTTTGAGTTCGCCCGCGCTTTGCGCCCTTCGGACTAAGGAGATGCCATGACAGCAACACTGGACGCCGTCGTCGAGGCTCTCGGTTCGGGAGAGGTTCGGGTGGTCGACCTCACCCATCCCTTGAGCGAGGACACGCCCATCATTCAACTTCCCGAGCCGTTCGTTAACACTCCCGGCTTCCGCATGGAGGAGTTGAGCCGCTACGACGACCGCGGGCCGGGCTGGTACTGGAACAAGCTCGAGGTCGGCGAGCACGTCGGCACTCACTTCGATGCGCCCGTGCACTGGGTGACGGGCAAGGACCTAGAGGATCTTGCGTCGATCGACGCTTCGAAGCTCGTGGGTCCCGCGGTCGTGATCGACAAGAGCGCGGAGGCCACGAACGATCCCGATTTCCTGTTGACCGTGGATCATCTGAAGGAGTTCGAGAACGAACATGGCTCTTTCCCGGAAGGCGGGTGGCTGCTGCTTCGCACGGGCTGGGACGCGCGCGCATCAGACCAGGCGGCGTTCCTTAATGCCAATGAGACGGGGCCACACACGCCCGGCCCCGAAGTCGAATGCGCCCGATGGCTCGCGCAGGAGTCGCCCTTCGTGGGCTACGGCGTCGAGACCGTCGGTACCGACGCGGGCATCGCTCACGGCTTCGAGCCCGCCTTTCCCTGTCACCACTTCATGCACGGTGCCGGCAAGTTCGGCCTCACGCAGCTCGCCAATCTGGCCGAGCTCCCACCGACCGGAGCGCTGCTGGTGGCGGCGCCGTTGAAGATCGTCGACGGCTCGGGGAGCCCGGCCCGTGCACTGGCTCTGGTGCCCAACTGACCCCTACAAAGGCCCACAAAACTCTTGACTAGCGAACGTATGTTCGGTATAGTTTGTACGAGATTTCAGGCGGATTCTCCGGGGTGGATCCCGCTCGATAGCTAGCTGATTTTGCGAGGCGGAAATGATCGACCCCCAGTCCCAGAGCACCCGGCAGCTGACTACCGGCGTTGCGGTGATGAAGAATCTGGCCGGCTCGGCCCAAGCCCAACAGCTGGAGCTGATCGCCGAGCTCGATGAGCGCCGCATCTGGCGCGTGGACGGTGCCAGGTCGATGGCCGAGTGGGTGGCGGCCAACTTCGGCATCTCCCAGTGGGCGGCGCGCCGCTGGATCGCCGCGGCTCACGCCCTTCCCGAGCTGCCCGAGCTGCGCCGCGCGCTGAGGCGAGGTCAGCTGTCGCTCGACAAGGTGCTCGAGCTCACCCGCCTGGCAACCCCCTCCAGCGAAGAGGAACTAATCCGATGGGCTGTGCGGGTATCGGCCGCGGCCATCCGCCACAAGGCGGACCTGGCCTCGCGCGACCCCATCGCTGCGGTCAGAGCAGACGACAAGGCTCGCTCGCTTCAGTGGTGGTACGAGGACGGCCGCAGGCTGTGGCTGGAGGGCTTCCTGCCCGCCGAGCAGGGTGCGCTGGTGGCCGCGGCATTGGAACGCGTTGCCGATCAGCTGCCCGCCGAGCCCGATTCCGAACCCTCACAGACCATCGATG
>JBOGWV010000183.1:0-8220 GCA_050693975.1 Actinomycetota bacterium | reverse complement strand
CCGGGATGCGGCGGGGTGGCTTCGCACCCAGTACTCGCGCCAGTTCCGGTAGCCACACCGCGACGGGTGCCGGTTCGTCATCGACGATGTTGTAGATGCCGGGTGAGCCACTTTCGATGGCGGCGATCGCCGCCGAAGCAGCGTCTTCGATGTGAATGAACGACCACACCCCGGTACCGTCGCCGACGATGGGCAACCTGCGCTTGAGCACCAACTTCATAATGTCGCCGTCGACGGCAAGGCCGGTTCCGGGCCCGTAGAAGAAGCCGTAACGGAGCGCGATCCCGTCCATGCCCTCGGCGCCGACGACCGCGCTTTCCAGGTGGCGGATCGCGTCCTGGGACTTCGACTGGTTGGGGGGCGGTCTGGGGTCTAGGGGATGCTCCTCGGTCTTCAGATCCGAGCCGGTGCGCTCGTAGTTCCAGGCACCAAAGCTCTGCGCGATGAAGCGACGAACCCCACTACGCCGAGCCGCCTCGATCAGGAGATCGGTTCCTTGCGTGCGGAGTGCGTTCGTGGAGGCAAACTCGTCGTCGAACTTCTTGAAGCTGTTCGCCCCCGTCAGGCCGGTCATCTGATGAATGACGACGTCGGGTCTGGTCCGCAACAAGGCGCGCTCAACCGCCGCTCGGTCGAGTCCGTCGGCAACGACCGGCTCCGCGCCCGCTTCCTGGAGTGAAGCCGCCTTGTTCGACGATCGCGTCATTCCTACGACCTCGTGGCCGCCTGCGACCAGGAGGGGAACGATGTGCCTGCCAATCGCTCCGGTGGCACCCGCGACGAATACCTTCATGAGGTTCTCCTTTCTTCGGTATCCACTATGACGTTTTGGCCAACCTCCCTGTTACACATCTTCCTCGTGAGACATGGAGGCGCGTGGCTCTCAGTTTTGTGCTCGAACCCTCGGGTAATTCTTCCGCAATGAGCACCGCGACCGCAGTCCCGCCGACCTTCGAGCTAGAAGGCGATCACGCCCGCGCCACCCTGAGGAGAACGGGCCGAGCGAGACTCGCCAGGGATTCGTTCGAGCGCTTTAGGGCGGCGGATGGATTCAGCCATGCGCGCGGGCTCGCGTTTCAGATCATGCTCACCGTGTTTCCTGCGCTGATTGCCGTTGTGGGCCTGACGATCGACTTGGATCAACAGAATCTGAAGGATCTCATCGAGCAAACGATCGCCGGGGTCGCGCCGGGCCCCGCCGGTCAGGTCCTCACCGACGCCTTCAAGCAGGGCTCGGACGCGGCCTCCGGACCGAGTACGGCGGTTATCGTCGGCGTGGTTGCTGCTCTGATTGCCGCGACGGGGGCTATGGGTCAGATCGAACGAGGCGGTAACCGCATCTACGGGATCGAAAGCGACCGCGGCACATTGGCCAAGTACCTGACCGCGTTGGTGCTGGCGGTCACCGTGGGCGTGCTGATCATGGTGGCGTTCGTATTGCTCATCGCCGGCGCCGCCATCGGGAAGGCGGGATCTGCGACCGGTTGGAGCGACAACGCGGTCACGGTTTGGAACGTCGCACGGTGGCCGGCTGTGCTGATATTGGTTCTCGGTAGCTTCTCGCTGCTTTTCAAGAGGGCGCCGCGGCGCCGCCAGCCATCGATGTCCTGGCTGATCT
Source organism: Actinomycetota bacterium (assembly GCA_050693975.1). Lineage (GTDB taxonomy): Bacteria > Actinomycetota > CADDZG01 > CADDZG01 > WHSQ01 > WHSV01. The sequence continues at coordinate 6,602 of JBOGWV010000183.1, read as the reverse complement.
CCGGAGCGATCGTGACGGTGGTCCTGTGGCTGCTGTTTACCGGCGGACTGACGCTCTACCTTGCCGCGTCGAAGGAATTTGGGGATACCTACGGACCCATCGCGGGCATCATCGGGCTGTTGCTGTGGTCGTTGCTGACCTCGCTTGCGGTGTTCCTGGGTCTGGCCTTCGCGGCCCAACTCGAGGCTGTGCGCGCGGGGGTTCGTGAACCCGCGACCGAAAATGAGTCACGCGAGATGACCGCATTGAAAGAGCCCCCGGAGACCAACCCCGGGGGCTCTCACCTGATGCGAAAGGGCTAGCTAGAAGTCCATGCCACCCATGTCGCCTCCCGGCATGGCCGGCGCTCCGGCCTTCTCCGGCTGGTCGGCGACGATGGCCTCGGTGGTGAGGAAGAGGGCCGCGATCGACGCCGCGTTCTGCAGCGCCGAGCGAGTCACCTTGGCCGGGTCGAGAATGCCTGCCGCGATGAGGTCGACGTACTCGCCGGTCGCCGCGTTGAGACCCTCACCCGCGCCGAGGCCGCGGATCTTCTCGACCACCACGCCACCCTCGAGGCCGGCGTTGATAGCGATGACCTTGACGGGCTCCTCGAGAGCACGCTTGACGATGCGCGCGCCGGTTGCCTCGTCACCGGTCAGCTCGAGCTTCTCGATCGACTCGGCGGCGAGCAGCAGCGTGACGCCGCCGCCGGGAACGATGCCCTCCTCGACCGCGGCCTTGGCGGTCTGGACGGCGTCCTCGATGCGGTGCTTCTTCTCTTTGAGTTCGACCTCCGTAGCCGCGCCGACCTTGACCACGCCCACACCGCCGGCGAGCTTGGCGAGGCGCTCCTGGAGCTTCTCGCTGTCGTAGTCGGAGTCACTGCGCTCGATCTCGGACTTGATCTGGTTGACGCGTCCGGTGATGTCGTCCGCCTCGCCACCACCCTCGACGACGGTGGTGTCGTCCTTGGTGACCACGATCTTGCGCGCGCGCCCGAGCATGTCGAGGGACACGGTCTCGAGCTTGAGACCGATCTCCTCGCTGATGACCTGGCCACCGGTGAGAATCGCGATGTCCTGCATCATGGCCTTGCGGCGGTCGCCGAAGCCCGGGGCCTTGATGGCCGCGGCCTTGAAGGTGCCGCGCAGCTTGTTGACGACGAGGGTTGCGAGGGCGTCGCCCTCGATGTCCTCGGCGATGATCAGCAGCGGCTTGCCAGACTGGCTGACCTTCTCGAGCACCGGTACGAGGTCCTTCACGGCCGAGATCTTCTGGTTGGCGAGCAGGACGTAGGGCTCCTCGAGCACCGCCTCCATGCGCTCGGCGTCGGTCACGAAGTAAGGACTGATGAAGCCCTTGTCGAGACGCATTCCCTCGACGAGCTCGAGCTCGAGTCCGAAGGTGTTGGATTCCTCGACGGTGATTACTCCGTCTTTGCCCACCTTGTCCATGGCCTCGGCGATGGTCTCGCCGATCTCGGCATCGTTGTTGCCCGAGATGGTGGCGACCTGAGCGATCTGGTCGCGGCCCCCGACCTCGCGGCTGGAGCTCGCGATCGACTCGACGACCTTGGCGACGGCCTTCTCGATCCCCCGCTTGAGCGCGATCGGGTTGGCGCCCGCGGCCACGTTGCGGAGACCCTCGCGCACCATGGCCTGAGCCAGCACCGTCGCGGTCGTGGTCCCGTCACCGGCGACGTCGTCGGTCTTCTTGGCGACCTCTTTGACGAGCTCCGCCCCGATCTTCTCGTAGGGGTCCTCGAGCTCGATCTCCTTGGCGATCGAGACGCCGTCGTTGGTGATCGTGGGCGCGCCCCACTTCTTCTCGAGCACGACGTTGCGGCCCTTGGGACCCAGGGTCACTTTGACGGCGTCGGCGAGCTGGTTCATGCCCCGCTCGAGCGCCCGGCGGGCGTCCTCGTCAAACGCAAGCATCTTGGCCAGTGGCTACCTCCTGAAGGGTGGAACTCGGGGTTGATTTAGCACTCAAACCTTCTGAGTGCTAAAGATAGCCCCCACCCCACACCGGCGCAAGTCGCCGGGTGCTCACAGCGCCAGCAGGGCGGCGAGGGCGACGAAGCTCAGGATCAGCGCGTTGGCGAGGCGGGGCCAGCGGGACGAACCCCAATGGTCGAGGAGATCGACCAGCCCGACGGTGTACTCCGGATCCTTGGCGGGAGCGGCGAGCACCACAGTGAGTCCCCGGGTCAACCCGAAAGGAATGCACAACAGCGCCCCGATCACAGCATTGCCGCTGACCAGAGCGCCCGCCGCCACCACCACGAAGGTGCCGAATTGCAGGAAGGTGAAGAAGCCCACCCCCAGTCCTGCGCCGTAGAGAAACGACGACAGCGTCGGGGAGAAGAAGTCCCTCCACCACTGGGGCACCTGGGCGTGCCGATCGGGTAGCGGCACCTTCAGACCGAGGCCCTCGCGCACCGCGTACATGACGGCGATCACGGCGATCGCGACGACGCCGGCTCCTTCCCAGGGAGCTCGCAGCAGCGCCCCCACTGCACCCAGCACGAAGCCGAGCAGCGCGGCCGCCAGGGTCGCACCGAGTGTGTGCAGCGCGACGGAGAGCCAGTAACTCTTGGTGCGGCCCCCGTGCCCGACGGGAGTGATGGTCTCTACCATCGAGAGGCCTCAGGGGCCGAACAGCGTGGAGAGCCCGGCCACGACCGATGCAATCACGACGGTTGCGAGCAGAACCGAGTTCAACGCGGGGTGGGCTTGGCCGGACCGCAGGACAGACGCGCGTTCAGCATTTGGTGTTCCGGTCTCGGTATCCGATACAGAAGACCTTCTTGCCGTTGAAGCAGTAGCCGGTCACCGCGGCGTCGCCGTTGATGCGCCTATCCGTGAAGGCGCAGCAGTCATAGATGGTTCGTATCCGCCCACTGCAGCATCGAGACCAACCGCCGCCCTGCCGTGGCCGTCGCGCGAATGAGTATCGTTTCCGGACGACGTCTTCACACATGCGGCTGCGCTTTTGCTTGCGCGACTTGTAGATCCTGCCCTGGTCGTCGATGGGGTAGCCGTGCTTGGGGTGAAGCGGGTAACCGAACTTATCGACGCGACTGCGCGGCGAGAACGGGTGAGGGCACGAGCCGGTCGTGAAGGTGTGACCGCAGATGTGGAAAGCCTCTGCTCGCTCGGGTCGCAGCGCGGCTGCGACCAGTGAACCACCCGCCAACGCGACCACCCCCTGGCCCAAGCGCCCCATGAACGAGCGCCGGCTGGTTCTTTCCGCCAGCGCGGTTGATGCGCGTTCCGCCGCCACTTCGAGATTCAACTCGCCCGCCTCCCCTCGGTTGCCTCCGCCTCGCGCCGCCGCGCGGTGTCGATGAGCCCTTCCATCTGCTCCAAATTGTTGACCGTGCCTTTGGCCTGAACGACGCCGTGGTCGTCGAGCACGACCACGTAGGGCGTACCGGGAACCTCATAGCTCTGGAAGCTCTCGATCGACGCAACCACAGTGGCCGGCACTCGTTTGCTCTGGAACTGCAGTCGTGTTTCCTCGACGTCCATGTCGGTCAGAACCAGGGCCTGTTTGCGCGCGGCCTCTGCCACCGCACCAATGGAGGGCATCACCTGCTCGCACACCATGCATCCCGGCGAGACGAACAGCAAGAGCTGATTGGCGCCCCGGCCCCCGATGATCACTTGGTTCCCCCCGAGGTCGGTCGAGGTGGCGGGCGGGCGACCTTCGCCGAGTGCTGGTCCCTCGTCGTCCATTTCGAGCGCGCCGCGAGGGCCGAGACGGAGGTGAAGGGTCCCGATCTGCCGGGCCAGGGCGACCACCACGAAGCAGAGCGCGGCCACGAGAACCCACAGCGCGACGTAGGACGCCGCCCACCAACCCGACAAAGTGATTACCTCCGCGCTCGAACACCTTCAGGTCGCGAGCAGGTTACCTCTTAGTGGTCCTCGCCATAAAGTGATGTTCCGGCGAGTGAAAACAAGGCCGGCAAGGCAGCAGTACGTGACGGAGCGTGAATGAAGACTTCGCGGTACCGGTCATCTCGCAGACCGCAGTAGTGATCTGAAGTCGGCGACTGGCCCGAGGTGCGTCAGCTTGTCGGGGTTGAAGATCGAGCTGACGCTTGTGATCTCACCACCGGCGAAACCAAGCGCCAACACGCCAATCAGCCGCTGCTGTCCATCGAGAAAAAGCGCTCCCGGGCCGCCGTTGACCTCGACGGGTCGCAACGACACGCCCGGAACGCGGGCGGCCTGGCGGATCCCCTTGATGAGTGTGCGCGCGACGCGGGTGCGTCCGCGCAGCGACCGCACGAGCGCCGGAACCTTGCCGCCGCCGTCGGCGGTCAGCTTCACGTCGTGAGCGAGCAGCGCCTCGAGCCCCGCGAGATCGCCTTGCTCGGTGGCTGCGAAGAACCGTCGTGCCAGTTCGTCGTGCTGCTCGCGCGTCGTTTGGAAGCGGGGCCGGCGCTGCCCGACGTGGCGTCTGGCGCGGGTGGCGAGCTGGCGCACGTTGTCCTCGCTCTTGCCGACGATCTCCGTGATCTCCGGATAGCCGTAGCCGAACACGTCGTGGAGCAACAGCACGGCTCGCTGCTCGGGCGACAGGCTCTCCAGCAGGACCAGCAAGGCCAGGGACAGCGAATCGGCTGTCTCGGCGTGCCGGGCCGGGTCATCGTGACCGTCGGTGACGATCGGCTCCGGCAGCCAGTCGCCGACGTAGCGCTCGCGGCGGGTGCGCGCGGAGCGCAGCCCGTTGATGGCCAGCCGGGTGGTCACGGTGGCGACGAACGCGCGCGGCGATGCGATCTGCTCGCCCGCGTCGAGCGACTGGTGGACCCGCAGCAGCGCCTCCTGCACCACGTCCTCGGCCTCGGAGACGCTGCCGAGCATCCGGTAGGCGATCGCGAAGGAGGCCGGGCGCAGCTCGTCGAGCAGCTTGTCGCGGTCCGTCACGTCGCAAACCCCTGACGCCAGCTCGGGTGTGCCGGCCGCCACGCGAGCTCGCGCTTTGCCTTGGCGTTGGAGGCACCCCGCAGCTCGGTCATCATCACGGCCCCGACCTCACCGGCGAACAGCCGCCCCACGAACCGAGGCACGTGCAGCGGCTTCTTGGCACCCAGGATCTGCGCCAGCGCCGGCAACCATTCGGAGACGGGGGCGGGGTCGTCGTCGACGATGTTGTAGACACCGCGGTTGCCGTGCTCGACCGCCGCCACCGTCGCCTCCGCGGCGTCGGCGATGTGGATGAAGGACCACACGCCACCACCGTCGCCGACGAGCGGGAACTTCCCCTTGCGGACCGCTTCGGTCTGCTCCCCGTTCGGCGCGAGCGAGGTGCCCGGCCCGTAGAAACCGCCGTATCGCAGCACGATCCCCTCCGTCCACCGCGCACCGAGGACCGCCTCCTCGAGGTGGCGGATCGCTCCCACGGTCTCACGCATCTCCCGTGCGGGCGAGGGGTCGAACGGGTCCTCCTCACTCTTGACGGGTCCGCCGGTGCGCGCGTATGCCGCGAAGTAGCTCTGCGCGACGAACCGCCGTACCCCTACCGCCTGCCCAGCGGAGAGCAGGTGGTCCGTGCCCTCCGTCCGCAGCCGGTTGGTCAGCGCGAAGGAACGGTCGAAGTGGCGCATGTCCAACGCTCCGATCGCGGTCAGCTGGTGGACGATCACGTCTGGCCTGGCCCCGCCCACGGCCTCCGCGACCTGGTCCGGGTCGAGGGCATCCGCGACCACCGGCACAGCGCCGAGCTCGCGGAGCATTTCCTGCTTCGACTCGCTCCGGGTCATGCCATGGACCTCATGCCCCGCCTCAGCCAGACGTGGCACCAGCTGCTTTCCCATCGCCCCCGTCGCTCCTGCGACAAACACTCTCATCATCGACTCCTTCATCGAGGATTACCTGCACCCCATAAGACAAGACGGCAGCCCCGGCTGTGACACCTCCGAGCACCCCGGCACGGGAACGCGGGCGCGGGGGTGGCAATGCTGGGGACCGGCTGGCAACGCCTGCACGACGAACGTCGCCCACAGCGCATCGTGAAGATCCCTCGCGATCGGCATCGGGCACGAAGGCAAGCGCGTCGTCGCCCAGGGGTGGACGGTCCAAGAGTCGCCGAAACCTCCGGCTACGCCGACCTCGGCTGGGCCAGACACCGAGACCGTCTATCCGCTCGGACTCGTCCCGCTCCTGGCCGACCTGCTGGCCGACCGCATCCCCCGAGAGCCGGTCCGGCTGCCCTGGCACCACTGACCTTCGGTCAGCAGCTCCGAGAGCGCAGCCGGCTCTGCCAATGGCTCGCCGAGGAGGGGGGCGCGTTCGCCGCTCACTACCGCGTCTCGGCAGTGGAGGCAGCGATCGACACGGTTCCCCGGTCGCCGTCGACTGCGACGAGGTGATCAGCCACCCCGTCAGCCACCCCATCCGAAAGAGCGTCGAGCCGGCAGCCGGTGACTGCCGGTACTCCGATGGACCGGGCGACCTCGAGCAGGTGAGCGGCCGGACCGCCACCTGCGGTGACGAGCGCCGCAGCCTGCCACAGCAGCGGCGCGAAACGGTTGAGAGGTCGCTGGGTCACGAGGACGTCGCGCGGGCGCAGCCGGTCCGGCGGCCGGGCGACGCCCGCGCCGAGGC
>JBOGWV010000182.1:0-9475 GCA_050693975.1 Actinomycetota bacterium | reverse complement strand
ACCAGAACTGGGCCATTCCCGCGGTGAGCCTGAGGAGCAGGCTCCAATCGTCGGTGAGTTGGGCCCACTCGAGCGCGTCCTGCAGGTTGTCGTGGTCGAGCTCCAGCATCTCGAGCCACCTGACCTGATCGGGCCCGCGAAACTCGTCCGCGGCCCTCTCCGCCTCGGCGAGATAGAAGCGGGCGTGAGCCGACCGGGTGGCCTCTCCCTCCTCGGAGGCGTCCAAAACGTCGAGCGCGTACTCGCGAATGGTCTGCAGCATGCCGAAGCGAGGCTCGTCCTGCAGCGAGGGCACCTGGCGCAACAGGCTCTTGCCCGCAAGCGAGTCCAGCCCGTCGAAGAGATCGATGTTCAGATCCCCTGCCGCCTCGACCACCGCGGCCGCCGCTTCGATGCTGAACCCACCGCGGCATACCGACAGACGGCGGAACAGTTTCTGCTCCTCGAGATCGAGCAGCGTGTAGTCCCAGTCGATCGCGTTGCGAAGGGTCTGCTGGCGCGCGGGCAGATCGCGCGCCCCGCCCGTCAACAAGTCGAGCCGGCTGCTGAGGCGATCCAGCAGCACCGCAGGAGGCAGCAACTTGACCCGCACCGCGGCCAGTTCGATGGCGAGAGGAAGCCCGTCCAGACGGTGACAGATCTCCGCGATGATGCGAGCGTTCGAGTCGGTCAGGGCGAAGTCGGCCTTGGCCGCCTGCGCGCGCTCGACGAACAGCTGCACCGCGGAATGGCGAGACAACTCGTCGATGTCGGGAAGATAGTCCAGCTCCGGGAGCTCGAGCGGAGGCACCTGAAACTCGTGCTCGCTGCTGATTCGGAGCGACGCGCGCGTCGTGGCCAGGACCTTGATGTCGGGACACTCAGCCAGAAGCTCGGATACCAGGGACGCGGCGTCGATCACGCCCTCGAAGTTGTCGAGCATAAGGAGCATCTGCTTGTCGCTGAGGAAGTTCGACAACCCCTCGAATGGCGCCCCGCCGGCGCTCTCCTGTAGACCCACGCTCTGAGCGATACGAGAGACGACCAGCGACGGGTCGCTTAGCGAAGCGAGCGTGACAAGGTGAACGCCGTCCTCGAACTCAGGTAACAGCAATCTGCCCACCTCGATCGCGAGACGCGTCTTCCCGGATCCACCCGGTCCCACGAGCGTCACCAGCCTCAACGCCGACAACAGGTTCTTGATCTCGGCAATCTCCTTCTCGCGCCCCACGAAGGTCGTGAGCTGGAGAGGGAGGTTGTCCGATCGTGCCTCGTGGGAGTGAAGAGGCGGGAAATTGTCCGGTAGGTCGGCGTGAACCAACTGGTGAACGGCCTCGGGGCGGGCGAAGTCCTTGAGTCGATGCGAACCAAGGTCCTTGGTTGCGGCTCCCGGGGGCATGTCGTCGCGCACCAAGGCCGCCGTGACGCCCGACAGCAACGTCTGCCCACCGTGCGCCAGTCCTCGCAGGCGGGCGCAACGGCTGACCGCCTTACCGAAATAGTTGCCCTCCGAGAGTTGCGGCTCCCCCGTGGAAATCCCGATCCTCACGCGCAGGGAAACCCCTTCAGGCCATGGTTCCGAGTTGAGGGCGAGCTGGATGTCCACCGCCGCCGCAACCGCGTTGCTCGCCCGGCCGAAGGCGGCGAAGATGCTGTCGCCCTCGCCCTGGTCTCGAGGTATCTGTCCGTCGCGGCGAGCGATAGCGTTTCCAATGATGGCGTGGTGGCGTGACACGGCCTGAAACATCGCCCGCGGGCGCTCGGTCCAGAGCTTCGTCGAGCCCTCTATGTCTGTTAGCAGGAACGTCACCGTTCCAGTCGGAAACTCCATGGCTTCGTGCGACTCAACGCCGACTTCTCCCCCGCGCCCCTGTAGGTCGGTCACGCGCTCAAGTTCCTCCTCGCCCCATAGCGGTCCCTGGCGCCGCCGCGCTGCCATTGTCACCCGTCGACGAGCGTAAGACGAGTGGGATGAGCCGGTGATTGAGCCGGCAACCACCTTAGGCACCGGCGTTGGGCGAGAGTGCGGTGGGAGGGACTTGAACCCTCACGTCCTTACGGACACATGGCCCTCAACCATGCCTGTCTACCAATTTCAGCACCACCGCAATGTGGTCGTCCCCGCGCCGGGCACGCCGGAGCGTAGGAAAGGCCCTGCCCGGGGTTGGCGTCCCGACAGGGCCGGGTCGATTATAGCGACTGTGTTCCGCCGGAGAACCTGATCGGAGCGAGGAGACCGGGCTAGGACGCCAGTGATATCGGCGCCGCGTCGAAACCTCCGAGCACGTCGAAGGTCACGCCCTCGACACCCGGTTGCGCCGCCCAGAACATGCGGAAGGAGCCCAACGGAGCGATGGGCGCCAGCTCGAGAATCCTGGCCTCGGCCTTGCGGTAGAGCTCCGCGCGTTTGTCCTCGTTCTCGGTCTTCTGCGCCCTGCCGAGCAGCTCGTCCACCTGCTCCGAGTCGAACCCCGCGTGGTTGTCGGGCGAGCGGGAGTCGAACAGCGCCGAGAGGAACACGTCGGGGTCGGGATACTCGGCGATCCAGCCCAGCCGGTACATCGAGTGGTTGTCGTCACTCAGCCGCTTCAGGTAGTTCTTGAATTGGTAGGCCTTGAGCTTTACCTCGAGCCCGGCGGACTCCAAATACCCCCTGATCATCCTTGCGACCTTGCCCTGCGGTTGCTCGCGCGTGAACTCGAGTGTCACCGCACGGCTCTTCTTGGGCAGTTTATCCACGAGCCGGCTTGCCTCATCGGGATCGTAGGTGCACAGCCGGCCGCACGCGTCGTTGGTGAAGCCCGGCATCCCCTCGGGGACGATTCCGCGGGGAGGCAGCAGGGTGCCCGCGTAGACGTCAGCGCTGATTGCATCGCGGTCGATTGCGCGGTTGATCGCCTTTCGCAAGCGCAGGTCGCCCAACTCCTTGGCATCGAGATTGAAGCCGTAGTACGAGCCCACGAGCAGCGGGACCAGGCCGTCCTCGCCGTAGTCCTCACTCGCCTGATCGAAGCGGCTGATGGGGACCTCGGCTATGTCGAGCTGACCGTTCGTGAACGGCAACCACGACGATGCGGCATCCGGGAAGGGGAGAAATCTGATCCCCTCGAGCGACACCTCCTCGCTGTAGTCCTCGAACGCCCTAAGCACTACCGGGGCGCTCAGCTCGAACGGTTGTGCAAGTTCGAAGGGTCCGTTCCCGACCGGTTCGGCGAGGAAATTGTCGGACTTCTTGAACCACCTCTCGGGCAGCGGAACGAGGCTCGGATGCGATAGGACTGTGGGAAAGTTGGCGTAGGGCTTAGACAGCTTGATGACCAGAGTGTGCTTGTTGGGCGTCTCGATGCCGGAGAGGCTGTTGGAGTCACCAAACGCGTTGACCTCATCGAACCCCTGGACGAGCTCGAGGAGGTAAGCAACGTCCGCTCCGTTGCGCTTGAGAGCGATGCGATCCAAGGCGAACGCGAAATCCTGCGAGGTGACGGGATCCCCGTTGTGGAAAGTCGCATCCTCTTGCAGCGTGAACGTAAAGGTGCGGTTGTCCTTGGAGGTCTCGATCTTGCTTGCAGCCGCCGGCTCTACTTCCCCGCTCTCGGGGTTCCAGCGCGTCAGTCCCTCGTAGAGCTGGCGGGCCACGAGGACCGAGCCGGGGTCCTGGATACGCATGGGGTCCAGGGAATTCGGTTCTTTGATGGCGACGTCCAGGACGTTGCTCTCGTCTTCGAACGCGGCCGCCCGGCTGGCATCGGGAGGGGGCAGGGCCTCGGGAGTCCCGACCGCCTCGCTTGAGCCCCCCGTGGCCCGGACGTCCGGGCCCTGCGCGGGGCCGCCGTCACCCGTGCAGGCCGCCGCGACAAGTAGCAGGGACACGCCGAGGACGGCGCGCGCCCAAAACTTGGAAGGGATCATGGGAACCAGAGTTCCCCGTTTCTTTACGGTTGCAACCTGAACGCGAGGAGAATCGTGGTCCCGGTGAAGATGATGGCCGTGATCACGGTGATTCGGTCGAGGTTCTTCTCCATGACGGTGGAGCCCATCGCAGAGCTCTGCATTCCTCCGCCGAACATCTCGGAAACGCCGCCGCCGCGACCCGCGTGAAGCAGGATCAGCAGTATCAACGTGAGGGAAACGGCGACGTGCAATACAACGAGTGCGGTGGTCATCTAGACACCTCGGTAGCTGTGTGGAAGTCGGAATTGTCTGCGAAAGCGAGGCTCCAGATTACCGCGGAACCAGAACCACGGGGATTGTCGGCGTCGCCGGGCTACTGCGGGCCGCTGGGCTTCATAAGGTTCTGATCGATGAGGTAGACCCCGAACGGCCCCCGGCCAAGCAGTGGGACGGGGCGAGCCTGCAACTGGAAGTTGGAGGCGGGAATGCCGAGCTTGTGCGCCATCCGGTAGAGCTTGGCCGAAAGAGCGTCCCTGTTGGCCTCGGCCACCAACAGGGGGCTGCGGGGCTCGACGGTTCGCAGGAATCGCTGGAGCGAGGGATTCTCCATTCGTGACTTGAGGTGCTCCTTGCGCTCCGCGCGGGTGAGCTTTTTGTCGTTCTGGGCCAACTGACCGGCGGGGGACGGCTCCCAAGGAGTCACCCTGTCGGTCGTCGGCTTCCCCCACACAAAGGCCCAGGTCGAATCGTCGGCCGCGAGCCGGGCACCCGCTTGCAGTCCGATGGCAGCCACAGCCAATGCCGCCATGAGGTAGACGCCGCGACCCAAACGGGCATCGACGTGCGTGCCCCTATCCGCCATGGCCAGCAGGGTGGTCACCCGGCGAGTGATGCCTCCCCTTGGCTTCAACAACGCCAGGGCACCCTTTTGGACGTAGTTGCGTTGCCCTTTCATGAGCGCAAACACAGTCAACAGACCGGATGCCAGGGCGAGCGGGTTGCGTGTCATGGTGGCCGCCCTGCGGTCCGCCTCTAGCTCGCGATCGGCCAGAAGACGGCGGAAGGCCAGGTGGGCAAGCGGGTTCCAGGCCACGAAGTCCCGCAGGAACCCGGCGGCAAAAACGACGGGGACGTCGCGGGAGGCGAGATGGGCGATCTCGTGAGCGATCACGGCCGCCAGCTCATCGTCGTCGAGCGCTTCTATCAGGTCGCGTGACACGAGCACACGCCCGCGCCGCGCCCCCACCGCGAAGGCCCCGGAGACGTCCGGCGGGAGAATCAGAACCTCGGGAATGCTCTTGAGCCCTGCCGTCGTGGCCAGGTGGGCCACTACGAACAGGATGTGATCGTCTACCTCGAGATCCGCACCGGAGCACCGCGAGATGAGCCGTCGCAGGACGATTGCGCCGCAGAACCGGCGGAGCAGCATTATGGAGCTGACCCCCATGCCGACGAGAAAGATCCACGCGCCGGCCTGTCCGTAGAACGCGTAAGCCGCCGCCTGGCCCCTGCCATCGGACAAGAACAGCAGGTGCATGAGGTTGGGTGAAGGTTCCTGAACCACCGCGCTGATCGGTCTCAGCACGGTGACCTCAGGGAGGACACCGCCCTGGTAGATGACTGCGGCCAGGATGGGAAGCGCCAGCGGAAGGCAAAGCAGAAGGCCCGACGCTATTCCGCCGGGCCTCGAGATGAAGCGTCGAAGAAGAATGGTTGCAAGAAGGGTCGTCAGGGACACGACCAGGACGACTACCCAGGCCGAATCGACTTCCAGAGCAAGAATCGTGGGAGTTGCGCTAGACACCTTTGTCTTTCGCTTTGCGCTCGTCGATCGCCACCCTTAGGCGATCAATAACCTCTTCGTCCTCCTCTCGGACCTTGTCGACGAAGTAGGCCATAGCGGGATCCGGGAAGTGACTGACCAGCCAATCCACGACCGACTTGACGGTGGACTTCGCGTACTGCTCTCGAGAAACAAGTGGCGAGTAGTGATGGGCGGGCTGGCCCTCGACCCGCTGCAGCAAGCCCTTATCGGTGAGCCGCCCCAGGGTCGTCATGACGGTCGTGTAGGCGATCTTACGGTTGATCCTGAGAGCCTTGTGGACGTCGCGGACGGTGACCTCGCCGCGGTCCCAGACCACTTCCATGACCTCCGCCTCCAGAGGTCCCAGGACCTGCGCGAGCGTGTGCTTACGTCTCGGCGCCATTTCCCCCCCCGTTCCTGCATGGATTGATTGGTTGCTGCGCCTGGAGAAGTGTACGACCCGGGGTCGCTTTTCTCCAGAGATGTTCCCACTCGATCCCTACTGCGCGGCCAATTTGACCAGATGCGGCACGATTTGCGGACCCCAGAGATGGCCCAGCGCCCCGTCTCTGCTGGCGGTCTCGCCGTAGGTCTGCACTCCGTCGGGCTCGACCTTCCCGCCGGAGATCAGCAGCGGTACGGGACCGTCGGTGTGTGCTTTGCGGGCGCAGCTCGTGGAGTGGTCCGCGGTAACGGCCACGACCGCCCCTCCGAGCTCGAGTGACTCAAGCAGGGGAGCGAAGAAGTGGCGGTCGATGTCTTCGATGCTGGTGACCTTGGCTGCATGGTCGCCGTCGTGGGCCGGGACGTCGGGCCCTTTGATGTGAATGTAGAGGCCGTCGTAGCCCTCGATGGCCTCGAGCGCGAGCGCCGCCCACTTTCGGTACTGCTCGCCGGGCGGGAGGTCGGTAGGGGCCTCGACCACCCCCATGCCCATGAGGCGAGCGATTCCGAGCTCGACGGGCATCTCTACGAAGCAGCCCATCGAGACCCCGAAGCGGTCCTCGAACGACTCGAGCCTGGGGACGTGGTCCCCGCCGTCGCGCGTAAGTATGAAGTTTCCCGGCAGCTTGCCCTCCGCCTTGCGCTTCGCGTTCACATCCGACGCGTCGAGCACCTCGAAGGAATCGCGCAGCCACTCGTTCGTGAGCCCCGAGGCGCGTTGGGCGCCCGCGTCGTCCTCGTTACCCGTGACGGGGGCGACCTTTACCACCTTGTTGTCGAAGGTTTCCAGTGCGACGCCGAGACTCCCCTGCCGGCCGTAGGCGGGGTCGGAGTTCTCGACCTCAGCCGACAGCGGGCCCTCGGCGCTGCGCAGCACGAGGATCCCGCGGTGACCGACGGTGGCTCGGAACTCGAAGGATGCGTCGTTCAGCCGGACCCTGTCCTGGACCTCGTCGGCGAGCGCGTGGGCCTCCTCGGAGGTGAGGTCGCGGCCGACACGCCGGTCGACGATCGCCCAACCGTCGCCCTGGGGCTCGACGGTTGCGAAGTTGACCCGGTAGGCCAGGTCGCCGTCGTTGACCTGGACCCCGGCTCCCACCGACTCGAGAGGGCCGCGGCCTGTGTGGTGCTCGTGCGGGTCGTAGCCGAGGATCGCAAACACCGCGATGTCGGACTCGGGGGCGATGCCCTCGCCCACGGTGGTGACATAGCCGTTCTGGCCCGCGGCGGCAAGGCGATCCAGGTTCGGCGTCTTTGCCGCCTCGAGGGGGGTGCGGCCGGCGAGGGCATCGAGTGGATCGTCGCCGAGGCCGTCCAGAATGACGTAGAGAACCTTGTTCATGGCTACGAGCCCCCCGTCCTGGTGGCTTTGACGATGCTTGCGAACTCGGCGGCGTCGAGGCTCGCTCCACCCACCAGGGCGCCGTCGATGTCGCGCTGTGAGGTGAGCGCCTCCGCGTTACCCGACTTGACGCTGCCGCCGTACTGGATGCGAATGGCCTGGGCGACGTCGGCGTCAAAGACGTCGGTCAGGATGCCTCTGATGAAGCCACACACCTGCTGAGCGTCATCGGGGGTCGCGGTCTTGCCGGTTCCGATCGCCCAGATCGGCTCGTAGGCGACGACCATGCCGCGCGCCTGCTCGGGCTTGACCCCCTTGAGTCCCTCCGTGACCTGACGCTCGACCTTGGCCTCGGTCTCCCTCGCCTCTCGCTCACCGTCGGTCTCGCCGCAGCACATGATCGGGGTCAGCTCGTTTGCGAACGCAGCCTTGACCTTGTTGTTGACGGTCTCGTCGGTCTCCGCGAAGTACTGGCGGCGCTCCGAGTGACCCAGGATCACGTAGTCCACGTTCAGCGACTTGAGCATGCCGGGCCCGACCTCACCGGTGAACGCGCCCTCAGACTCCCAGTGCATGTTCTGGGCCCCGAGCTTGAAGCTCTGGTGCCGGTCTTCGATGTTCGTCTGGACCGAGCGGAGCGCGGTGAACGGCGGGCACAACGCGACCTCGACCCTGGAGTGGTCGTGGTCGGTCAGCTCGTGGCCGAGCTGGCCGAGGAAATGGATCGCGTCCAGGTGCGTCTTGTTCATCTTCCAGTTGCCCGCGATCAGCGGCGTTCTCATGCGCTCCCCTTTGCTCTATTGGGTTTTCCGTCTCAACGCGGCAACGCCGGGGAGTTCCTTGCCCTCGAGCAGCTTGAGTGAGGCTCCTCCGCCGGTGGACAGATGAGAAACGGCGTCGGTCATCGAAAAGAGCTTCAGGGCGGCGGCGGAGTCGCCCCCGCCGGCAACGGTGAAGGCCCCCTCGGCGGTGGCCTCCTCGATCGCGGTCGCCACGCCCCGCGTCCCGGCCGAGTAATCGGGCACCTCGAATATGCCCATGGGGCCGTTCCACAGCACGGTGCGGGCCCCGACGATGACCTTTGCAAAGGCCCGGGTCGTCTCCGGGCCGATGTCGACCCCCATGCGATCTCCGATCTCGGAAAGGGGGACGGCGTCGTGAGCGGAGCCCTCCTCGGGCTTTTCGGCCGCTACGACATCGACGGGGAGGTGGATCTGGACGTCCTTCGAGGTGGCCTCGGCGAGCATCCTTCTGACGTCTTCGACCCGGTCCTCCTCTACGAGCGAGCGTCCGATCTCCTCGCCCTTCGCCTCCAGGAGCGTGAAGGCCATCGCGCCGCCGACGCAGAGCGCGTCTACGAGGGTGATGAGATTTTCGATGACGTCGAGTTTGTCGGAGACCTTGACTCCTCCGAGGACGGCTACGTAGGGATGCTCGGGATCTTTCAGCAAACGCTCGAGCTTCGATACCTCGTCGACCAACAGGTGGCCGGCGGCCGAGGGAAGCCGCTGTGGCACCCCTACGATCGACGCGTGCTCGCGGTGCGAGGCGCCGAAGGCGTCGTTGACGTAGGTATCGGCCAGTGACGCCAGCGCGTCCGCGAAGCCCGCGTCGTTGGCGGTTTCGCCGGGCTCGAAGCGGAGGTTCTCGAGGAGCACGACCTGCGCCTCGGACGCGCACGCCTCTTTGGCCTCGTCTCCTACGACGTCGCGGACCGGGGCGACATCGCGCTCGAGAAGCTCGGACAGTCGCTCGCCGACGGGGGCCAGGCGCAGCTCATCGACCACCTTGCCCTTGGGCCGCCCCAGGTGCGAGCAGATCGCCAGCCGGGCGTCTCGGTCCAGCAAGTCGTTCAAGGTCGGCAGCGCGGCCCGGATGCGCAGGTCGTCGGTTATCGCGCCGTCGCCCAAGGGAACGTTCAGGTCGCAGCGCACGAGCACTCGCTTGCCCGCAACGTCGAGCGAATCGAGCGAAGGAAGATCCTCGTCGGTCATGGCCCGAGGTTATCCGCTGCC
>JBOGWV010000181.1:0-5795 GCA_050693975.1 Actinomycetota bacterium | reverse complement strand
CATGCTGTCGATGATGTGATCGGCCGCCTCGACCGTCGTGGAGCTCCCACCACTCAGTTGCCCTCCCTCTCCAAATTCGGGAAGGTGACTTAATGAGCGGCAACGAAACGCGGGACGGAGTGACGCTTACCAACCTCGATGAACCGCTGTTCGAAGGGGCCGAAGCTAACAAGCGTGATTTGGTGGACTATCTGGACGCCGTCGCCGACCGCATTATTCGTGAGCTTTCCGACCGACCCCTGTCGGTGATCCGTGCGATACGCGGCCGGGCGCCGTTCATGCAGAAGAATGTTCCCAAGTACACCCCGCCGTGGGTACGGACTGTCCAGCTGTGGGCGGAAACCTCGAAGCGTGAGGTGTCCTACGCGTTGTGCAACGATCGTCGCACGCTGCTGTGGTTCGCCAACCAACGTGCGGTCGAGTATCACCCCACCCTGATTCGCGGCGACCGCTGGGACCACCCCACCCACCTCGTACTCGATCTCGACCCGCCGTTGAATGACGCTTTCCCCCTGGCCGTCCGCGCTGGCGAACTAGTCCGCCAGGTGCTGACTGATGCGGGGTTGGTGGGGGCAGTCAAGACCAGTGGTGCAAAGGGCCTGCACGTTTTCGTTCCGATCGAGACCCAGGCGACAACTGAGGACGTGGCCACAGCAACCCGGGCGATCGCGGCACGTGCCGAGCGCCTCGACCCAGCCCTTGCGACGACGGAGTACGTCCGAGAACGACGTGGAGGAAAGGTATTTCTCGATTCGACACGAGCCGGCGGGGCGACGGTCGTTGCGGCGTATAGTCCGCGCGTCCGGCCGGGTGTGCCGGTTTCGTTTCCGGTGGCTTGGGATGAGCTCGATCGTGTTACACCGGCGGACTTCACCCTGCATACGGCAGCGAGACTGATCGCCGACCGCGATCCGTGGGCCGATCTAATGCCTCCACCCCAGCACTTGGGATCCGACCTCATCGAAGAAGGCCGCGCCATCCCGGTTGCTCGTGTGCAGGCGATGCACGAAGGCAAACGGCGCGCTCGCGCTCGCCGCCGTTAACAACTAATGCGCACAGCCGAGGCGAGCCAGGCCAAACTGTGCCCTGTGCTAACCAGGAAGTGCGCAGGTCGGGCGTGAGCGGAAACCGCAAAGTTCTTGGCTCAGTTGCTGGCTCCGCGGGTAGTGGGTCCGCGTCGTCCCAGGGCTTCATGCAACGAGGGGTTGGCGATGTTCGCCGCCAGCACCGTAGCGGCGTCGAGCGCCTTTTCATCGCCCAGGCGGTGGCGATGGAGATGGGCTCTCACCACGAACTCCCGCATTCCCCTCGACGCAGCACTAGCTTCGAGCTCCTCAACGAATCGCAGCGCGCCCTCCACACCGTGCGCGATAGCGATCTGACACAACGCGTCCTGACAGTAAGCCTCGACCCACATGTACGCGTCGGCGATCCTGACGCAACGAGTACGCGCGTCGTCGAGCCAGTCGATCGCCTCATCAACGAGACCGAGCCGCTCCTTAACGAGCCCGATCCCGCGCGCGCCGACGCCCTCCCAGCATGGATCGCCGATTTGGCAACCAAGTGCAAACGCATGCTCATAGGCGTCCGCGGCCCCCTCCACATCACCCTCGGCGAGGTAGCAATCGCCGACGAAGCTCTCGGGCCACGCGACGAACGAGGTCCACCCCTCCTGTTCGGCCATCAGCTTCGCCCGAAGGCCCAGGGTTCGAGCCTCGCCGACGTCGCCTGTGAGAAGTCGGACGCGCGCCAGGAAGGCACACGTGAATGCGATCTGCTTGCCGGCGCCAACCTCCTCGGCGAGGGCGAGCGAACGCTGAAGCTCCGTAATCGCTTCGGGGTAATGGGCCGTGTCGGACCAGCACCCTCCCAGGACGGCACGGATCATTGCCTCCTCACCTTCATCGCCGCCGACCGCCTCGAGAGCTTGCTCCAGCCACGTGCGGCCGCGGTCGTATCGAGCGGCAAGCATCTCGACGTACCCCAATTCGCGCCGCGACCCTGCTACAAGTGTGTCGAGTCCCGCTTCCGATGCCACATCGATCGCTCTGTGCAGAACAATCGACCCCTCTTCGTCACGTCCGCGCGGCGCGTGGATCAGCGAAGACCCGAGCGCGAGTAATGCCTGCGCCTCGACTGAGGCATCGCCCACGGCTTCCCCTTCGGCTGCGGCAGATCGCAGAGAGGCCAGGCCTGCCTCGACCGCACCGGCCGCGATGGCAGCTTCCCCGGCGTCCATGTGTGCGCGTGCCGAAGCTGAACTAACCACCGCCCCGCGCGGCGGAGATGCTGCAGGAGCGTCGACGGCATTGCGAACATCGGGGCCGGGCTCTACGCCGAGCTCCTTTGCCAACAGCGCGCGGCACGCTTCGAGTTGCGCCCTGGCGCCAACTCGGTCCCCGGAGGCCGCCAGGCTGCGGATCAACAGAGCTTGATAGGACTCGTCGAGAGGGTCGAGTTCGACAAGCCTGCGTGCGAGTTTTATAGCGTCGGCCGGGGCACCGGCCGCGATACGGCCGAGCGCGGCCTCACGCATGACGGCGGCCGAGGCATTAGCGAGATGTCTTCGCTCGGTGAGAAGCCAAGTCTCGAACGCGGGGCAGGTGGGATAGCTCAGTCCTTCGAGGAACGCGTCGCCGATCGTAGGCACCGACATGGCCTGGCGCCAAGTTCCGTGGATCACGCGCTCGAGGTCCACGTGGGTATCGGTGGGCAAGTTGAGCTCGATCGGCTCGCCCCGCATGATGCCCTTGATGCCGAGCAGGCGTCTGAGCTCCGCGAGGTTCCAGCGCAGCGTCCCCAGGGGATCGTCGGCGTCGGCGAACAACAGCGATGCAAGGCGTCCACGCGACACGGGGGCCTCGGAGCGGATCAGGTACGCGAGGAGCGCCCACACTTTCTTCCCCTTGGGGGGAGGTGCAGGCACTCCGTCTCGCTCGAGGCTTGGGCGGCCCAGTAGCTGGATCGTAAGTTGCGCCATTTGGATCGATTATGCGGTTAGCGAGCTCCCGTGTAACGACGCATCTCCGAGGTAGAGGTCGGGCCAAGCTGGCCCTTGCGTGCCCAATCCCGGGTGGTGGCGGCGAGGCGGGCGACAATCGCGCGCTTGGTGGTGTTGTGCCGAGCGGTGATCCTGAGGGTCTCGACCTTGGCTGACATGTTCCTCTCCTTCCCTGTATCCGTGCTGACAGGTGCAGCTTCGTGTGGCGACGTGTGAAACCGCGTGTGAGGAGAAGCAATCGAGGAGCTTTCGGCGGAAGATGCCTCGGCGTGGTGGTTTGTCGGGAGTAGTCATGGGGGTCGAACGCAATCGTTCAACTGGACGAGTTCGGTTTAGCCGTAGGGGGCTGTGGCGCTCACTAGTAGGCGCTGCAGCAGGCCTTCGCCGATCCCCACAATCATGTCCCGCCTTCCCTTCTGGCGGTCGTCGAATTGGTCGCAGAACAAGGGCCTCAGCTCCTGTTCGGACGCCGCAAACGTGTCGAACCAGGATTGCGCGGTCTCGAGGAAGTCTCCTGTCACGTCGGTGACCTCGATCTCAGTGAATCCCGCGGACTCCATCAGAATTCCGATTGGGCGAGTGGTGCTCACCGCTCGGGGTCCCAACCTCGAGGCTCGACGGTGATCCGACTTCGACAGGTCTTCCGCCACAATGATGGTCGTAAACGCGATGCGGCCTCCGGGCCTTAATAGCCGTCTGCAGGCTCTCAGCACGGAGAGCTTTGGGCGCAGTCAGCAGATCACGTCCACGTGGACGATGGCGTCGAACGACCTCTCGGCGAAGGGGAAATGCCGCGCGGAGCACGCCACTACCCCCAGGAAATTCAGTCCTTCCACTCCCGCACGTTGGGTGGCCATCTCCAGGCCCTCGGTGGGGAGGTCCGTCACTGCCACCTCGCACCCGATCTGTCGCGCTAGGAATAGGCCCGGCCATCCGCACCCCGAACCTACGTCGAGCAACCGGCTGTCGATACTGAGATCGAGGCGGCGGCCGAGCTCCTTAGCCTGCCCGATGGTCGTGAACCCATTCGCTCCCCACGCCTCACCGATCACCTCGCGCTCGACCTCATCGAGAATCGTCGTGGAAGCGCGCGTCCGGTATCGTTCGGCGAAATCAGCGCGGGTCTCTCGCTCATCCCTACTTGCAGTCATCTGTGCATGCCCCCCGCGATCCTCGGCTAGGCCGATCAGTTGTCTTTGCCATCGCCCCCATGCGATGCGCTAGAGGACTTGAACACGGCGGCACTAGCCCTCCACGGGCAACCCTGCGGCCTCCCAATCGGGAAGACCGGCGTCCAGGATGTAAGTACGGAATCCCTTTCTATCGAGATAGCGGGCCGCTTCGGGCGCGAAGGCACAGAAAGAGCCGCGGCAGTAGGCCACGATCTCCTTGTTCTTCGGTAACTCTTTGAGTCGCCGCTTCAACTCGGCAACGGGAATCGACATCGCACCAGGCACATGACCGGCCGCGTATTCCTGCTCCGGCCGAACATCCAGAACCAACAACTCGTCCTTATTGCGGCGAAGACGCTCTGCGAGTTCCTCTTTGGTCAAGAGTTCCACGCCGTTGAGGTCGCCGGTGTAGGCGCGCGCCAGTCGCTCGACCTCGGCGACCCTGTCGCTGGCGACACCCTGCAGGGAGCGCCACAGCTGCAGCACGTCGGGGGAGGCGAGCCGATAGAAGATCGAGGTTCCCTGGCGGCGCGACGAGACCAGACCTGCGCGCCGCAGTACTTGGAGATGCTGGCTTGCGTTCGCGACCGACATCTCGATCTCGGAGGCGATGCTTTCGACGCTGCGCTCGCCGTTGGCGAGGAGATCGACGACCTCGGCCCGCCTCCCACTCGCCAGAGCTTTGGCGACGCGCGCGAATTCGTCGAACAGCGCCTGTTTTGCGGCTCGGTGTGTCATCGCTCTATCTTAGGTTGTTCAAGTCATCACTTGAAGACTGGAGATTGATCCAAGCATCGAGGCCCGATAAGGCGGTTGCACCTGCCACAGCCAGTAGCGCCGTGTGGATATCGAATAGGTCGGCGAGGACGCCTGCCGCGACCGCCCCCACCACGTAGCCGCCGTCGCGCCAGGTTCTGTACACGCCGACCGCGGTGGCTCGCCAGGAGGGCGCGGCCAGGTCACCAACGGCTGCGAGAAGTGCGGGGTAAGTGAGCGCGGTCCCGAGTCCCAGCAGCACCGCCGCAGCAAAGTTTTCGGCAAACCCGTCGCCGGCCCAGAACCAGAGCAGGGCCAAGGCCTGCGTCCACATCCCCACGGCGACGGGAAGCCGCCTTCCCAGTCTGTCGCTCAGGGCACCGGTCAGCAGTTGCCCCACACCCCAGACCGCGGGGTAGATGCTTGCCACGGCCCCGAGCTGCACGATGGTGAGGCCCTGGCCCACCAAGAGTACCGGCAGCAGGCCCCAGGCAAGCGCGTCGTTGGCATTGTTGACCAGGCCGGTCCTCGATACCGCGGCAAGGCCCCGGTGTCGATAGCTCCCCAGCGCGGCCACCTCCCCGAAGCTCCTATCCGCTCCCGATCCCTTCTCGAGCTCCATGTGCGAGGTCGTGTCCCGCACCCAGAGGGCAGAAAGTCCGAGACCCAGGCCCACAATCGCCAGCCCCAGGAACATAGGTTCGGGTCGAAGGCCGTAGCGCGACGCCAGCCACCCCGTGGCCGCGGCCGAAACGGCAACCGCAAGGTAGCCGGCGAATTCGTTGAGCCCCATCGCGAGCCCCCGCTGGTGGGGACCTGCGAGGTCTATCTTCATCATCACCGTCGACGACCAGGCGAGGCCCTGA
>JBOGWV010000180.1:0-45173 GCA_050693975.1 Actinomycetota bacterium | reverse complement strand
CGACGCTCCTGAAAGCACAAACCACCGATCGGCCGGGACCTATGAGTCCCGAGAGTACCGGCCTTGCACTAGCGGTTTCGGCTTCGTCTCCTTCGACTACATGAACGGACGAGTGACCAGCAAGTTCTGGGGTTGAAGGAACGAAGGGCTCTGCATCAGGTCCTTTGAACATGATGATCTGACCTCATAACTTCGCCTCTTTCGTTCGCCGATTACCTGCGTTTATGCCGGTGAGCACAGCGCTTAGGGTGCGATAGTCGACAAGCAAGGGGTCGCTGGTTCAATCCCAGTACGCCCCACCAGAGAGATCCGAAAAGGGCCGGGCCTGCGGCCGGAACTCGTTCGCTACCATCGAAAACATGACTCTCTTTCGGATGGAGCACGTCGGCATCGTGGTTGACGACCTCGCAGCCGCGAGGGAGTTCTTCGTCGAGCTCGTCGGCGAGCTGGAGCGCTTCGAGGACAGCTACCGGCTCTGCTACATCCGCGGCCGGGAAGGAATCATCATCGAGCTAGCGGAGCAGATCGGCTAGCGGGTCGACGGACGTGTGCGACGCTGTCCTCGTAGTCAGCGTAGGCCGAGCGTGTAGGAGGAGACTGTGCTTGGAGATAGTCCTATCCATCCGGTGCTGCTGTCCAAAGACCTCGCCGAAACGAAGCGCTTTTATCACGAGCAGATCGGCCTTGAGATTCTGAATGAGAGCGAAGAGGCCATTGTCTTCCGGTGCGGCGGAACTCACCTGGACGTGACCAAGAGCACCATCGGTACCGCAGACTCACAGACTCAGGCAGGGTGGGACGTGCCGGATGTGCGCGCTGAGGTTGCGGAACTCCGATCACGCGGCGTCACCGTCGAGGAGTACGACATGCCTGGGTTGAAGACCGAGGATGGAATCGCCGACCTGGGTTTCGCATGGATTGCATGGATAGTGGATCCCGGAGCGAACGCGCTGGCAATCATGCAGATCAAAGAGTAGGGCTGCGGTTCAGAGACCGGTACGGGTGAACGTCACGTGCGTGACTCCGCTGGGCGAGGAGGTGGCCTCGACCTGGTAGTCCTTCTCGAGGCCCTCTAGTCCGTCCCAGAGGCGCATGCCTCGGCCGAGCAGGATCGGGACCACCACGATGTGCATGTGGTCGATGAGCCCGGCAGCAAGGAAGTCGCGGAGCATGGTGGGACCCCCGCCGATGCGTACGTCCTGGCCGCCGGCGGCCCCCCGGGCGGTCTCGAGCGCCTCGGCAGGTGAGGCGTCGATGAAGTGGAAGGTCGTGCCGCCCTCCATCTCGATCGAGGGGCGCGTGTGATGGGTGAGGACGAAGACCGGTGTGTGGAACGGCGGGTTGGGACCCCACGCGCCCTTCCACTGCGGGTCCTCGTGCCATCCGGGGTGGCCGAACTTCCCGGCACCCATGATTTCGACGCCGATCCCCGGATCGTGCTGCTTGGTGAAGGCGTCGTCGACGCCGCCGCTACCGCCGGGCCCCCACCACCGGGTGTTGAACATCCATTCGTGCAGCCTGTCCCCGGCGTGACCGAAATGAGCGTCGGCGCTCTGACCCTCACCGGTACCGAAGCCATCGAGTGAGATGGCGAAGTTGTGGACGCGGGTGAGTGACATGGCTGGTGTTCCTTTCCTTCTGTTGGTGGAGCTTGGTGCGATCGGCTCGGTAATGAGGCGATTATGGCTGCGCCATGCCATGAGGTCGAATGCCAAGTTTGCCCGGATCATAGATAAGCTCTCCTGGGCGACCGACGGCAACGAGGGAGTCATCTTGAAGGAAGTACCCGAAGTTCTGTTCGTCTGCGTCCACAATGCCGGGCGTTCGCAGATGGCGGCGGCGCTACTCGACAAGCACGCCGAGGGAAGAGTCCATGTCCGTTCGGCCGGGAGCACCCCCGCGAGTGAAATCCACCCCAACGTCAACACGGCCATGGAGGAGGTCGGACTCGACCTCTCGAAGGAGTTCCCCAAGCCTTTGACGGACGAAGTCGTCCGCGCCGCAGATGTCGTGATCACGATGGGCTGCGGCGACGCCTGTCGGGTCTATCCCGGCAAGAGGTATCTGGACTGGGAGCTCGAGGACCCTGCCGGCAAGCCGATCGAGCATGTCCGTAGCATCCGCGACGAGATCGACCGCCGCGTCCGAGAGTTGTTGGAAGAGCTGGTCCCCGCGGCACCGTGACGCGACCCTTTACCGCGAAGGGTGAGGTTCGTCAGCGAACCGCGGCCGCTCGATTCGGATCCAGTGCCCCCGGCCTCAGGAGGTTGTTCTCGTCGGCCATGATCATCTCGTAGGAGCGATCCATCTCTGCGATCATCTCCTTGGCTCGCTGCAGGGACTCCGGCACGTAGAGGTTGCCCTGGAGGATGCGTACAACCTTCTCGCGGAAGCGTTCACGCACGGCGAACGCGGTGAATAGATTCTGGAGCTTGTAGAAGTGGGCGATGAGCTCGTACCATGCCTCGACGCCCTCGCCCACCCGGGTCTCGAACTCGGCGAATGCATCCGCCTCGTTGCCGCCGGATAGCGTCTTGTCGATAGCCTCGTACGCGAACAAGGCAGAGTAGCTGGCGACATCGACGCCGGTGGAAAAGATCGGGTCGACAAACCTCAACGCGTCACCAATCAGCATCCACCCCGTGCCGCTAAGCCTGTCCACCCTGTAGGAGTAGTCGCCCTCGATCCACCAGGGTCGCGTGCGGATGGCATCGCGCATGTAGTGGCGCAGAGAGTTGTTGCGCTCAACGAGCGACGCGAAGAACGCCTCGTGAGTCTGGCCCGACTTCTTGAAGTCGGCCTTGTCGGTAACGACCCCGACGGAGGTGACCCCGTTGCGCATGGGGATCTGCCACGCCCAGCCACGCTCGAGTCCGAGGAAATGAAGGAACAAGTAACCCTCGTAGCCGGGTGGGTTGGGCTCGACGTTGGTGAACCACGAGTAGATGCCGAACTGGCGGAAAAGCGGATCCTTGTGCCGGAGCCCTAGCTGGTTGGCGAGGAGACAACGGCGTCCCGACGCGTCGATCACGACTCGGGCGAATAGGTCCCGTTCCCATCCTTCGGTGACCTTGGCTCGTACTCCAACTGCGCGGTCGCCGTCGAAGAGAACGGTCGTCGCCTGGACGCCCTGGAATACTTCGGCGCCCTGCTCGTGCGCGTGCCGGATCAGCATCGCGTCGAAGACGTCGCGCTCGACGTTGTAGGTGTAGAGTTGGGTCGCATCTGGCGGTGGGAACTCCCCAAGAGCGATGGAGATGAATTTCCCCACTGGCGCGCGCGGCGCCGTCCAGCAGGCTCCCGGCTTGTGAACGAACGCCGCATCCTCCATCTTCTCTAAGAAACCGATGCGTTTGAAGATGGGGTTGGTCGAGGGCGTGATCGACTCACCGACGTGGTCCCTGGGATGGATGTCTTTCTCGAGCACCAACGCCCGGTAACCGGCCTGGGCCAGCAGGCAGGCGAGCACCGAGCCAGCGGGTCCGCCGCCGATGATGATGACGTCCGCGTCGTATCGAGTTTCGGCCATGCTTTTTGCTCTCAAGTCACCCATCCTTAAACCGTCGCCAGTTCCTCTGCAGTGATCTCCTCAAGGGGCCGGCTGCGCGTCTCTACCCCGAACACCAGCACCGCCAGCAGTGCTAGGGCCAGAGGTATGGCTCCTATCAGAGCGGTGATGGCGATGCTGGGAGGCGCGACCGCAGCGACCACTAGGGCAATGATGAGTACTCCGCCGAACTTGCTCGCGCCGGCTGCCAGCCCTGCACCGCGGGCGCGGATCCTCGTCGGATAGATCTCGGAGCTGTACGCGAACAGAACCGCGACGACCGAGCTGATCCCCCAGATCGGTGCGATAAGGAGGGCGGAAAGCAGTGGCCGGTTGTCGGCCACGCCATCTCCGACGATGACGAAACCAATTAGAGACAGCGCAGTCACCCCACAGAGGACCATGATCGTCTTCTTGCTGCTCCAGAAGCCATACATCCAGGCCACGAGGAAATTGAGTGGGAAGCCTATGAGAGCGGAATCTCTCAGGATTCTGTCTGCCGTGACCTCCGTGAAACCGAGCTCTTGCAGGTTTGATGGAATCCACAGCTGGAAGCCGAAGGACACCAGGCCCACCCCGAGCGCGAGGAGGATCATCACGCCCGTGAGTCCCACGAACGGTGCCCTCAGCAGCTGCACGAAAGTGCTCTTGACGTTCTCCTCGACCTCGAGCTCCGAAGGGCCGGTCTCAATTGCGACCGCTCCATAACGTTCCATGACCCGCCGGGCCTCCTCGTCTTGACCTGTGGCCAGCAGGAAACGAGGCGATTCCGGGATCCACCGGTTGAGCAGAATCAGCAGCACTCCGGTCGGAAGCCCGATCAGCCACAGGATGCGCCAGCTGTACTCCGGCACGAGCGAGGAGGCCAGCCAGCTTGTGATGACGTAGGCGCCGGCCACGTCGCCTCCGATCAACACAAGGATCCAACCTCGATGCCGGGCGGGAATCGTCTCGGAGATCAGAGCGAAGGCAATAGGAAGCATGCCTCCGACGCCGATGCCCATGAGGAAGCACATGACCAGGTTCCAACTGAACTCCGGCATCGCCCCGCACACGGCGGTAGCGATGAATAACACGCCGGCAAGCAGGATTGAGGCCCTGCGGCCGATCCTGTCGCCGAGCCATCCCCAGGTGAACGAGCCGATTACGGTCCCGACGATTCCCACGAGCGGCAGAACCGCAACGGGGATGTCCCCGGTCGGGTTGATGGGTGACTTGAGCCCGTATTCCGCGGCCATGCCGGGGACGACGAACGCCAGCGTCGTCGGCTTCATGACATCGATGGTGACGGCCGCCGCCATGACCAGCAGAAGGCCAACGTGGGCGGGCTTCAGGGGAGCGTCGTCGAGAGCCCGAATGCGGAGCCTTGCGGTTGATCCTCCGTGCTTACCCTTTGGGTAGATGCCGTAGAAGGTGAATGCCAAACCGGCTAGGATGAGGGCCATACCCGCGACCATCGGCCCGTCCATGCTCATGCCCTTCAGCACGTAGCCCATGTCGCGGCCGCCGATATACATCGGAAGATGCAGGATTACGCCCACGGTCACCATCACGATCCCCAGGACGAACGCCCAGGGATGGGCATACGTGATGCCGGCCACCGACCCGTTCCTCTTGATGCGCAGAGCCATCCTTACTCCTGTCCGCAGGCAACTCCCAGACAACCGCTTAACTCTGTGCGGCCGGCTTCTACGTCGACAGGCTCAGGGAGCGTATTCCCGCTACGTCGAAAGCAGGTTTCGGAGGAATCGGGCATTCCCGCCTGAGCCCGGCTGAAGCCAGATCGCAGCTCGTGACGAGGGCCACATCCAGCAAGTGATCAAGAACACGTTCGAGACGTGACCGGTCTCCCATTCCACCTGGGGGCCAGTTCGTACGATCGCGTCTTCGCATCCGCCGATCTGGAGGTGCCTCGTGGCCACCACTACAAAGTCGCTGACTACCTCGGACCTTCTCGTCGCTCGCGAGTCCAACCTGCGAGTGATCGGATGGAGCGTGGTGGCCGGCATCGTCCTCACGATTATCTGGTCGTTCACTTTCGTGGACTCGATCATTGGCGACAACATCGCCAACTCCCTACTCGGCTATGACGTAAAAGAGACGGCTATCACCGGAACGACGATGGGAGCGCTTTTCGCATTCGTCTCGCGGATCGCGGGGACTTTCACCGCGTGCAATATCGCCGCCTTCAGCGCCGTCGCTCCGCTGATGGGCCAGGAGGGCTCCCGCAGCAGCCGGTGGGCTTCGGCGCTTAAGCCGGTGGGCTGGCTGGCTCTCGGAACCTGCGTGGTCGCGGGACTCTACGGGGCCGTCGGTGCGTTGATCGGAACCGGCATTCCTCAGCTCTCTGCGGAGGTCGTGGGCAACAACTATCCCGTGGGCCTCATCCAGTCCAACCTCGTGTTCGGGGCGATAGGCGTCGTTCTCGTTTACATGGGACTGGCAGCGATTCGCGTCGTGCCCGATCCACTCGCGCGCATCCATGCCAAGCACCCAAACGCTCAGCTGGTCATCATGGGCGGTCTGATCGGCGCCTTCTTGATAGGACGTCCGTTCCCGCTGTTCTTCAAGATGTTCCAGCACGCGGCGGAGACCGGAAAACGCGTTCTACGGTGCGAGCGCGTTTGTGCTCCAGCCACTCGGCAACATCGTCATCATGGTCGCCCTCTTCTTGGTGCTCGCCTACGGCACCCGGGGAGCATTTCAGAAATGGCTGGAAAGAAGCCCGGGACGCCTGCAGCGCTTCACCGCCTCGGCCCTGATCGTTGCGGGTACGTTCACCTTCGTCTATTGGGTCCTGCGAGTTCCCTCCATCTTCGGCTACGGATGGTGGCCCCAGATGCCCTGGAGCTAGCGGGGAGCTCCCAACGAGGTGTGCGTGATGCACCGGTGACGGCCCGGTGACGCAGGTTACCTAGGTTCGTCTCGGCCCCGTGCGTGGGCGAGAGGCGACGAACATGACCCCCCCGAACCCGTTATCCGAGAAGCACACGACGAACCCTCCTCAGGCGAGGTCGGGGATCGCTTCTCCGCCCACGACTGCGGAACTCGACCCCGTCCGCCTCGCCGGGACAGGTCTCGACTCCCCGGCTCCGTCCGAATCCGCCGTTGAAGGCAATGGGGCCGGAGCCGAGGGCGCCGGCTCAGAGGATTCCTCGCTCAGCCGGTCGTCAATGACACTGGGCCTTCTCTTCTGGGTCGGAGTGGGTGCGATCGTCGCCTGGAACACAGGCGAGGGCCGGGAGCTGATTACCCGCTGGTGGTGGGTACTCATCGCCGGCGTGGTGGTCATCCTGGCCTCGCTCGCCTTTCCATCCGTGCGAGCACGGATAAGCAAAGCGACTCCCAGGAGCCGCGAGGCAATGCTTTCGTTCGTCGTCGCACCGCTGCTGCTGCTGGTGGTGGGAACCGTTGTGTTCATGCCCGATCGCTACCAGGTCCCGGTTCTGCGAGCGATCTTTCTCGCGATCGTTTGCTTGCTTCCCGCCTCGATGTGGTACCTGTTCATCGCCACGCGTAAGTCGAGCGTGCTGAACGACTTCGTCAGCAACCTCAATCGACTTGGCCTTCTCGACAGGGATGACGATCCCAATGATCAGGTGAAGGAAGCGATGTTTCGCCGTTGCGTCTACACGTACATCCAGAAGTTCGAAGCCATCTATGGGCGGGTCGCCGACAATGTTGCTGAAGACATCATCTGCGGCAGGTTCCAACTGGATCGTGCGCAGGAAGGCTCGTCGACGCTCGTGAAGTCACCTGCGACCGCGCCCATATTGTTGACGACCGCGCTCGTCGCCCTCGGCTGGATCACGACAATGCCACCGTGGCTTCGGTCACCGGATATCGGCGTCGCGAACGTCTCGTTGGCAGAGCAATGGCTGGCCGCGCTCGCTCCCGCCGAGACGCCGGTCAACTTCGCGTTCCTTGGCGCCTACTTCTTCGGGTTGCAGATGCTCTTCCGCCGCTACATTCGGCGCGACCTTCGCGGGAGCGCGTATGTCGCCATCACGATGCGGATCGTCCTAGCGGTGATAGGGATCTGGGTCGTCAGCGCGATCTTCAATCAGGTGGAGACTCCGGTGGGCGGGACGGAGTTGCTGACGCTCGGCTTTGTGATCGGAGTCTTTCCCAGGATCGCATGGCAGATCGTTCAGGTGGCCTACAAGAAGGCCACGGGCTGGATCGTCCAGAGCCTCAAGACGGATCTACCCGTGAGCGATCTCGACGGGCTTACCGTCTGGCACGAGGCGCGTCTCGAAGAAGAGGACATCGAGAACATCCCCAACATGGCAACCACGGACATCGTGGAGCTCATGCTCAATACGAAGCTTCCATCGGACCGCATCATCGACTGGGTCGATCAGGCCATTCTCTACACGCAGCTCGGTGTCGCAGGAGTCGACGCTCGGACCGCGCTTCGTGCTCATGGCATACGAACGGCGACGTCCTTCGTGAGGGTCAGCTCGTGCAAGGCCGAAGCGAAATCGCCTCTCGAGATACCGTTTGGAAAGGGCTTGCTCGACACCCAATCGCTGGCCCAGAGCCTGGAAACCAGCCCGCAACTCCGATTGATCCGCAGATGGAGGCGGATGGAGTCGTGACCTTGGGTGACGCAACGTTGTGAAAGGTGGCCGTTTCCGGCCACCTCCCACATTCCCCCCAGGAACATCAGCGGACGTTTAGTTCAGGCCACACCCTCCGTTGTTCGCGGCGTCGAAGATGTCCTTGGTGTTCTCGATGGCCGCGCCGCCGGCATCGAAAGCTCCCTGGAACATGGAGATGACCTCGGCGCTGGTGAACGCGAAGTCGACGCCCGGATGCGAGGCATTCAACAGTGCCGCCGTCGAGTGCCTGCCGAGGGCGTTCATGCCGCCGCCGCCCGTGGAGAGTGCCGTCAGTAGAGTAGGACTGCCTGCGAAGGCGTCCCGGCCGAAGACTGCCTCGAAGCTGTCGCCCGGTGCGAAGCCGACCCACGAGTCGAAGTGGTGGGGCTGCTTCCAGTAGCCCGGAGTACACCCCTCGCCACCCCTTTTCTCGACCTTCAGGGGCTCACAGGGCCCGTCACCAGGGTTGTAGTTGGCGTCGCCGTCGTAGTGCACCAGGTACGCCATGTCCCCTTGGACGGTCGTGAAGGTGCTCGACTCCGCGGTGCCGCCGCCATCGAGTGCGACATCGCTCTCAACCGCTGCAGGAGTGCCGGAGCAGGTGCCGTTGGTGAAGCGAGCGAAGTCGACCGTGCCGGTGGGGGTCGGCCCGCTACCGGTGACGATGGCCTTGTCGTGGACTACCGTTCCGGCCGCAACGGTCTGGCCGGTGATGTCCTGGTGAGCTGCGTTGTGGACCTCGGTGGCGACCGTCGGGGTCACCGGTGTGGGCGCGGCTTCGGTAATGATCCTGATCTCGTCCGCATGGGCTCGCACATTCATGTGGATGAACACGGTTCGCCTGTCGACCTGCTCGATGAGGAAGTCGGAGGCTTCGATCGTGAACCGGCGCTGGTCGAGTCCCGTCGGGTACTCGGTGCCGGGAGCTCCGAGGAAATCACTATCGTCGAGGTTGGGGTTCATGATGATTATCCCCAGGATTTCCGCGTCGACCACGACGGTGCCGTCGAGGTTGTGGCCCCCGCCCCCGCTGCCAACGTTGTCGCCATGTACGAAATGGCTGCTGACCACAGTCCCCGCCGGGATTGCAGCCGGCGTCAAGTCGTCATTGTCGTCGTAGAGGCCAGGTGTGGAGATGTCCACGTTCAGAGAATTCGGCAGGGTAACGTTCTGTTGCTCGTCCCACACGAACATCTGGGTGTCGCTCTCCAGCTTCGGATTGACCAGGGTCGCCGGAGGAGCGATCTTCACCGCCGCCCCGCTCGCGCTGATGATAGTGGCGTATGCGGGCTGCGCCAGCACAAGTCCAATGACCGCGCACGCGGCCAACACACTCAGGAAACGTTTCCTCACTGAACCATCCCTTTCTTTACGGACAAAAGCGCTGCAACTGTCAACCAGCTGCTTGCTCTGATTGTCCGTACCCAATGAGGCCGTTCGCATCATGCATCGGCTCTAGATCGCAACGTAGATAGATCGTTCTGGCCTACTCGTCTGTGACGCGCAACGAGGCAATGCGGGTCCCGGGAGCGACCCGCTGGCCGCGTTCCACGAACCATGCAACGAAGGTGGCGCGCGCGTGGCAAACGAGGGGGACTTCCTCGCCACCCTCACGCAGGTGTCCGATTACGGCACCTAGATCGATCAGCTGCCCGGCAGTCAAGGAGTGAGGGTGGATTCTTCCCCAGCACGGAGAAACGACCACTCGCTCGTCGATCGAAACCCCTTCACCTGCGGGAGCGAAGAATAGGTGGTGGTCCGGGCTCATGCGGAGGCGACCTCCTCACCGGCTAGTCGGGTGAGGGCTTCGACGGCCGCCCCTAGGTCACCAACGATCATCCGGTAG
Source organism: Actinomycetota bacterium (assembly GCA_050693975.1). GTDB lineage: Bacteria > Actinomycetota > CADDZG01 > CADDZG01 > WHSQ01 > WHSV01. Next base: position 35,176 of record JBOGWV010000180.1, on the reverse strand, counting down.
CAGTCGGCGCCGCGGACGAGTTCCGACAACAGGTCGAGTCCCCGATCTCCGAAGTCGGGGAAGTTGAAGCAGTGGCTGCGGAGCAGGACTATGGCTTCGGCTCGGCCGATGGCTTCGAGCTGGGTTTGGGCCCCTTCTTCGTAGCGCGGTGTAACGATCAGACGCACCGGCACAGGGGAACCGATGGCGCTTTGTCTCAGGTCGCTGGCAGGCACCTGGTACTGCTCGCCGAGCAGGCGCCTCTGGATTCGCGTCAGCCCGCCGATGGCGCTTATCGACGGCTCCTCCAGCCATAGCGCCTTCGGATAAGGGTGCAGAATTCCCGAGGACGGGTCGAGAAGGGCGACCTCGTCGGTAAGGTAATCGAAACCTGAGCGTGTAAGGCCCGCGACGAGAGTGCTCTTACCGGAGTCCATGCGTGCCGGCAGCAGCAGGCCTCGACCGTGCAGAGACGCCGCCGCGGCGTGCACCATAAGATGGCGCTTGGTGTTGATGATCGCCTGGTGATTGATGTACCAGAACAGGTAATCGAGGACCGGCTCGAGCTCAGCGTGCTCTCGCAGAGGCTCGTCTCCGAGGTATAGGGCGAACGGTGCCCACGCCTCGTGATCATCGACGATCGAAAGAGCAACTCCATTCGGATCTTCTGGACAGCGGAAGGGAGCAAGTATCTCCTCGATCGTTCGAGCAGCGTGCTCGATATCGGTCTCGACGCGAAGGGGGTAGTCCAGCACTTCGACGTGGGCCTGATAGGCGAACCTCCGGGACACTCGCGTGGGGGTCGCGTCCTGAACGGTGCTCACAAGGCCTCCAGCACGCGAGAGCCCGGACCGGTGAATCCGGCCCGGGCAAGCGCCTTGTACTGGCTAGGGGTGTCCCCGTCTCTTAGTTGCAGGAACACCCGTTGGAATCGCATGTGGTCGGAGAGTTCGATTCGCAGAACTCCGAGGTTCGGTACCCGAGCGAAGCACAGAAGGAGGCACAGTCGGCCGCGGTCGCGGAGTTGCCATTGTTCTGGCACTGGGTCGGCGGCGAGTGATTGGCCCGCCGGTGATTCGAGCAGAAACAGCACTTGTGCGGCCTGAGGGTGCCTCCGAAAGCGGCCGGGCCGACGCTCTGGATCACGGGAGCGACCCACAACAGGGTGCCGCCCACCAACGCCCCACGCTTGAGCATGTCTCGACGCGTGACGCCCAGCTCCCGGGGGAGGTATTTGTCTTCCTTTCGAGGCATGCCCACCACCTTCAAATATCCAGGCCGAACCGCCACGGCTCACGCTACGAGTCATCCGCGGCTGCATCGCCCGTCGTTCGCCGTATCATTTCTGCGGCCGGGAGTACGTCTTCGGACCCTCGGCTCCCCGGATGACCCTGTGATCGAGATCACGCGCTACTCATGCGCGAGTGCACCCCCCTGATGTGCACCCGGCCATAGCCAATTCCTGCGGCGACCAACAGACTCTTCAGTTCGGAAGGGGATCGGGATCCTTCGAACGACCTTAAAGAGCGAGGTGTCGGCACGGAATGGGACAAAAGCCCACGTATGACGCAGACGTGATCATCATCGGAGGAGGGCCCTCGGCCTCGGCCCTCGGGACACTGCTGGCGCGCGATGGCCACCAAGTCATGATCATCGAGAAGGACATTCACCCTCGTGACCACGTCGGCGAGTCCCTGACTCCTTCCACGAACCTGGTCTTCGACAAGATCGACTTCCTCGGCAAGATGAACGATGCGGGATTCGTCCATAAGCCCGGAACCGGATGGAACGCTCCTCGCTCGCCACTATGGAAGTTCATCGAGATCTGGCTCTTCGAGTTCCCTTTGCCGAACAATCCACAGCCCTACACCTACAATGTCGAACGCGACGTGATGGACACGATGCTTCTGCGGCATGCCCACGAAAACGGGGCGAAGGTGCTGCAGGGAGTACAGGTCAAAGAGGTGCTGTTCGAGGAGGGCCGGGCCGTGGGCGTGCGTGCCAGCGTCGCCGACGGCTGGGAACGCACCCTACACGCCAAGATCGTGGTGGACGCGTCCGGCCGCCGATGTTTCCTTGCAAATCAGATGCGCCAGAAGAAGAAGGATTCTAACTTCAATCAGTTCTGTATGTACTCGTGGTTTACGGGAGTAATGGCTCCGCCGGAGCGTCTCAAGGGCTTCACCCTGTTCTATTTCCTGGGCTTGAATCAGGGGTGGTCGTGGCACATTCCGCTGCGCAACGGCATCACTTCGATGGGCGTCGTGCTCGATAAGAACGACTTCCAGCGCTCGGGAATGTCTCACGAGGACTTCTTCGACAGCCTCGTCGCTAGGAACCGAACCTTCACCGACGCGATGAAGGATGCTGAACGGATTCGACCGATGTGGATCGAGGGCGACTACTCCTACAAGATCGAGGAGTTCGCTGGACCCGGGTGGATGCTGGTCGGCGACGCGCTGCGGTTCGTCGACCCGATCTTCTCGTCGGGAGTCGACGTTGCGCTGTTCAGCGCCATGTATGCCTACGAAACCATCACACAGGCGTTCGAGACAGGCAAGGAAGCGGAGGCTTTCGCCGGCTACCAGGCGCGCATCGAGACCGGGGTCGACGTCTGGTACGACCTAATCTCGATGTTCTACAGGTTCCAGAACCTGGTCAGCCGCTACGCGACCAGCCCGCAGTGGCGCGAGAGCATCGTGCGGACGCTGCAGGGAAACCCGTATCAGCAAGAGACCCAGGAACGCGCACGCACGCTGCTCGCGGCCATGCAGGAGACCTACGAGCAGGTCGTCGACGATCCATCGAACCTGTTGCGACCATGGGTCATGGATCCCGCAATCGCGGGCTCTATCTCCTGCCCCACATGCCTCGGAGTCGCGGACTACGACGCCCACGAGCAGTCGTTCTCATGCCGCAAGTGCGGACAGAGCACGCGAGCCGGCTCCCTGGCCGCCGAAAGGGCTGCGGCCTCGGTCGCTCGTTAGCGAGATGCCTGAGACCAGGCCGGCGACATGAGTGAGCACCAGCTTTTTCTTATCCTGATCGACATTGTCGTGATCGTGGCCGCCGCCCGCCTCGGTGGCGAGCTCGTCCTGCGGGCCGGCATCCCCCAGGTGGTCGGCGAGCTGATGGCCGGAATCTGTCTGGGCCCCTCGTTGCTGGGATGGTTGTGGCCGGGTGGCTTCGAGCTGCTGTTTCCGGCCGATGAGTTGGTACGAGCTCCTCTCGAACTCCTCGGTTGGGTCGGCGTGATCTTCCTGGTCATCAACGCCGGACTCGGAACTCGTCTCGGCGTCCTTCGCAAGGAGGGTCGCGCGGTCGTCACGGGTTGGACGGGCGGTTTCTTTCTTCCTTTCGCGATGGGGTTCGCACTTGGCTGGCTGATGCCGGCAGGTCTGCGCGGAGACGGGATCAGCAGAGTCGTGTTCGCACTTTTCATGGCCACGGCGATCTCAGTATCGGCGATTCCGGTGATCGCCCGCATCTTGCTCGATCTCGATCTGCTGAAGACCAGGATCGGTATGGTCATCATGTCAACGGCCTTGGCCGACGACACCATCGGGTGGATCGTTCTGGCGGCAGTGGTCGGCCTGGCGTCGAGCGGAGCGGTCGACGGGACGACCATGGCCGTAGCTCTCGGTGGAACTACGCTGTTTCTGATCTGTGCCGCAACCGCCGGACAGTGGGCGATCCGTAGGGGGATTCGGGCGGTCAGAGCTCTGCGGATCCCCCATGCCCAAACCACCTTCATATTTCTCGTGGTCCTAGCGGGTGGTGCGATTACTCAGCTTGTGCACGTGCACCTGGTGCTGGGGAGCTTTGTGGGTGCCGTGCTGGTGGCCCGCAGCCAGGGAAAGCAAAGCCAGGCGATCGAGGCGATTCAAGGAGTCGGCACGGCGCTGTTCGTTCCCTTCTTCTTCGGATTCTCCGGGTTGCGAGTGGATCTCACGACTTTCGACAGCAGCGTCGTCCCGGTGGCCGCGCTCGCGCTGGTGGTGGCGTGCTTGTCCAAGCTCGTCGGTGGCGCGATCGGGGCAAGGATGGGCGGCTTGTCTCTGTGGGAGGCCATCGCGGTGGGCGCCGGTCTCAACGTGAGGGGAGCGATGGAGCTCGTCATAGCGGCGATTGGTCTCTCTGTCGGAATCGTCACGCTGGCGTCGTATTCGATCATCGTATTGATCGCGGTCGTCACGACGTTGATGGCGGCTCCACTCATGAGGTACTGCGTCGGTCGTGTCCAGCTCGAGAGCCATATAGAGGCTCCCGTTCCAGTGGAGGTCGCTTAAATGTTTGGGAACCTGCTAAATCCTGCTCCGCACACCGAAGTGGAGGGCGCGCTCCTTGTCGCTTACGTGCTGCTCGACGTCTTTCTGATCGTGGCACTCGCGCGTATTCTCGGGAGCCTAATGACGCGCATAGGTCAGCCGCGTGTGGTCGGCGAGATCCTGGCAGGCTTGCTTCTGGGCCCGACTCTTCTCGGTGCCGACCTGTCGGCGTGGATCGCCCCACTCGAGGCCCGTCCCACTCTGACCGCGATCGCAACCATCGCGCTCGTGCTGTTCATGTTCCTTGCCGGTGTCGAATACGACCTCAGCGGGATCAGTGGAAAGGCTGGACAGGCCACCATGCTGGCGGGCCTGTCCGTGGCCGTCCCGGCCGTCGCCGGCTTCGGGGTCGCCGCGATCGCCTGGAACTCAACCTATGCGGGGCCTGGAGCGTCGTCGTTCTTATCGTTCGCATTGTTCATGGGAGCGGCTCTTTCGGTGACGGCGTTTCCCGTCATGGCTCACATCCTCATGGAGAGAGGCGAGCTCAACAGCCGGCTGGGGTCCCTGGGGGTAGCAGTGGCGGGGATCATGTCGGTGCTCATGTTCACCTACATCGGCTTTGCGAGTGCGGTCGCCAGCTCCAGCGGTTTCTCGTCGCTCGCTGTGAAGATCGGTCTGATAGTGGTCTTCGGCGTGGGGTCGGCGGTCATTGTGCGGCCGCTCCTCGCTCGGATGTTGGCCGGCAACGAGCCGCTCACCGGCAATCAGATGGCGGTCATCTTCGCCGGCCTCGTTCTCTACGGTTTGATCGCCGATCGCATCGGCGTCAATGCACTGGTCGGCGGGTTCGTGTGGGGCATCATTCTCCCGGCGGACAGAGCGCTGCGCGAAGAGGTCGCGTCCAAGCTGCGCGACATCGCAATGGTGCTCTTCCTGCCGGTGTTCTTCGCCATCTCGGGTTTCGCCACGGACCTGAAGCTGATGACGCTCGGAACGCTGCCGGTGCTGTTCGCATTCCTCGTAGCGGCGATCGCGTCGAAGTTCATCGGCGCCGCACCGGCGCGCCGCTTCGGATTGTCATGGCGAGAGACCGGATATCTCGGGGCGCTGGTCAACTCACGAGGCCTTCTGGTTCTGGTGGTGGGACTCATCGGGTTGCAGCTCGAGATCATCACCGTCTCGATGTTCACCATCTTCGTGGTGATGGCGCTTGTGACGAACCTCATGACGTTGCCGCTTCTGAATGCATTCTCGCCCCACCGCCCTGCGCGGAAGGAGACCCTAGTCCGGGCCTCGGCTTCGAGTTGAGTTATTCGGGTACCGAATCACTCGTGACGCGAAAGAACGCGGCGTCGCCTGGGGGGCGCGCCGCGTTCTGGCTTTCTATGGAGGGGGGAACCTTCTGGGAGACGCCTACTCGCCTCGCCGCTTCCCAATCACCGGATCCGTGTGACAAGAGCATTGTTGGTTGGTGCACTCGAGTGTCCAGGCCCGCCCGGGCTCCCACAGGATCAAGGGATCGTCCTTCGCCACGAAGAGCTCACAGCCACAGTTCTCGCAGTCCTGGGCTACGAGGTCGTGCCAATCGCTGAGCTCATCTCGACGACGCGGGACCAGCCCTTGGGAGTTCGTCTTGTTCATTCGCGCCCTTTCTCTTCCTAGCGTGTCTTGTCGCCCCGCTTGGAGCGTGGCCGGCGTGTCTTTACAACGACGCGCTTGCTCTTGCCCCTCTCGTGGTCCGCGTCGGCCGAGGGCCAAACGGCCCGAAACACCCGTTTCTTCCATCTCGCCTTGTAGCTCTTGGTGAAGCGGGACGAGGAGTCGAGCTTGGTCTTGCCGGCCGGCTTCCACTCTCCGTTGACTCTCTTCTGCAGCTTCACTTTCGTCCCGGGATGCGCGGGGCTGACTCGCCCGGAGATCGCTACCTTGGACCCGCGTTCCGGCTGTGCCGGGCGAGCCAGGATGTCGACGAGCACGCGGGCCAGCACGGTCACCGGCTCGGATGAGGTCTCCGGGCACTCGGCGTCCTTGACGGCGCGGGTAGTCGCGGTGAACTCGGCGCTGGCATCGATCCGGATCGGCTGAGTAGCGAATTCACCCGCCTCGTCGGTGGTGGCCACGGATGCTCGGCCTGGCTCCGAAGAGCCGAGTGGTTGCCGTGCGATCTCGATGGTGACGGCCGACATGCACGACACCTGATCGGACACAACTGATCCGGTGAGCGTCACCGATTCCTTTACGTCGACAACCTTCTTCCCGGCCTCGAGCACCACGCTGGTGGTCGTCGTTGGAGGGGGGCTGGATGTGGGAGTCGGGGTTGCCACCGCGGAACCAGCCGTCGGTCCGCCGGTGGCGCGCGCAAATGGCACCGGGGAGAGCACCAGCGCGCCGCAAAGCGCGAGTAGCGCGTAAGAACGGTGTGATTGTGGTCTTGTCACTCTTGAGTTCCTCCTGACGCGAGATGAGTCGAGGTCATGCGGGGAGAGCCCGATGGCTCAGCGCGCTCGGCGCATCACTGCTTCGGGATCGCAGATGATGGGACGCCCGTCGTTCCAGTCGATCCAGCCCCTCCCGGAGAACGACGCCACCAACCGGTTGGCGCTTTCACGCGTGACTCCGATCAGCTGGGCCACTTCCTCTTGGGTGACGCGTACGGTGATGCGGATTGCTCCGTTGGTCCCGGCGGGCTCTCCGTGCTCCTCGGCAAGTTCTAGCAGGCGGCGTGCGAGTCGGGTAGGTGCGTCGAAGAAGACCAGGTCCTGACTCGTTTGGTCGGCGCGGCGGAGGCGGCGAGCCATCAACTCGAGGAGACGTCGAGCGAGGGCGGGCCTGTTCTCGAGCAGCGTCCAGAAGATGTCGGTCGGAAGCGCGAAGATCTCGGAGTCGTCCATGGCGCGGGCATCCATCGCTCTCGGTCCGCGGTCGAGGACCGCAAGCTCCCCGAAGATGTTGCCTCTTCCAATAACACCGATCAACGCTTCTTGGCCGGTGGGAGCGGCGATCGACAACTTGACGCTTCCCCGGCCTATGAGAAGCAGACGCTCGGCGGGTTCCCCTTCACGAAAGATGACCTCGCCTCGGCGGTAACGAACCGGGAAGAACTTTTCCGCAAGCACGTGGAGGTCACCTGGGTGCAGCACCGAGAACAACGGTGCATGGGCGAGCAGCTCAACTCGTTCCTGCAGGGCGCGTTCGGACCTCAGGCGAGCGATGGGGGAGGCCGCGACCGGCGGTGGGGGCCCGATAAGTTCGGCCACGTCCGTCCGAAAAGCGGAGCTCTCTCGTGCCATAGTCACAACCCCAGACCCCGGGCGATGATGCGTCGCTGGATTTCCGACGTGCCCGAATAGATGGTGCCGCCGATCGCATCCCTTAGCCCGCGTTCGATCTCGGACTCAGTCATATAGCCGTAGCCGCCGTGGATCTGAATAGCGTCCATGTGGGTCCTCACCGCGGCCTCGCTGACGAAGGTCTTGGCCACAGCGGCCTCGACGAGGGTCTCTGCTCCCTGATCCATGAGCCAGCCCACACGAAGGACCAGCGCCCGAGATGCGTCGAGGGCGATCTTCATGTTGGCGATCTTGTCGGCAATCGACTCGTACTTCCCGATCGGCTTGCCGAACTGACGGCGGTGGCGGGAATAGTCGACGCAGGCCTCCATGGTGCGCCGCATGGTGCCCACCTGAGTGGACATGATGCAGGCGCGTTCCCAGCGCATGGAGGTCTGGAAGATCTCGCCCCCTTGCCCGGGCCGACCGAGCATTGCGGACTCCTGCACGAAACAGTCGTCGAGAACTACATCCGCCATAGGCGATGTGCGGAGCCCCATCTTGTTCGTGTGCGGACCTACGGTGAGTCCCGGCGAGCCGGCCTCGACCAGGAACGCGCTGATTCCGAACGGCCCGATACCGTCGCTGGTCCGAGCGAACACAATGAGAAGGTCTGCCACCGGGGCGTTCGTGATGAAGGTCTTGCGACCGTTGATGACGTATCCGCCGTCCGCTTTACGCGCATGAGACTTCATGGCGAAGGCGTCGGATCCTGCTTCGGGCTCCGTAATGGTGTGACAACCGATCAGGTCGCCATTGCAGAGGCCACGCAGCCAGCGCTCTCGCTGGGCCTCGGTTCCGTAGTGCCACAGAGGAATAACCGAGGTCCACATGTGTGCGTTGATCGAGAAGAGCAGGCCGCCGTCCGTGCAGCCATAGCCGAGCGCCTCGAGCGCAAGCAGCGTGGTTACGACATCCGTGCCTCCGCCCCCGAACTCCTCTGGAGCCGGAAGCCCGTGGATCCCGAACCTTCCGAGACGGTTCCATGACTCTCGCGAAAAGACCCCATCAGGATCGCGATCCCTGGTGTCATCCTCGAGATCAAGCGCCAAGCGATGGACCGAATCGTAGAATTCTGTCTGCTCCGGGCTCGCCCAGTCGATGAGCGGCCGAGACGCAGTCCTCAACGTTGTCCGAGCCTCTCGAGGACCAGCGACCGAATGTCGGCAATGGTTGAAAAATTGTCTTTGGTGATGTCTGCGTCTTCGATCTCGACTTCGAACTCGTCCTCGAGGAAGGCGACGAGTTGCATGAGCGCCAGCGAGTCGAGAACTCCCTCGAGCAGCCTGGTGCCGTCATCGAGTGAGACGTTCTCCTCTTCGAAGAGAACCTCCTCGAGGAGGAACTCCCGAACCTGGTCGGACACGTTCAGAGTGATATCCACGCGGCTTCCCTTTCTGTCTAAGTCGAAGTCTAGGTAATGGGTCTGCGTCGCTCATCGGGTTTCGTGCGTTGATTTCCTACGGTGTCCGCAGGAGGCGTCGATCACACGGGGATCGCTATAGAGGCGAGGGTCTGGCGGTCGATCTTTCCGGTTGAGGTCTTGGGGAGAGCATCGGCGAACTCGAACTGCTCGGGAATCATGTAGCGAGGGATCCGGGTCGAGCAGAAGCGCACTAGCTCCGCTTGTCTGACCCCGTTGCGAACGACCACGTGCGCTTTGATCCTATTGCTCACGGTTTCGTCGGGGATGGCTACAACCGCGCACTCGACAACATCGGGATGTGCGTACAGTGCACTTTCTATGTCACCGAGCTCGATGCGATAGCCCCTGCTCTTGATCTGGTGGTCGCGCCGTCCGAGAAAACGATAGTTTCCGTCGCTGAGCTCTTGGACGAGGTCGCCGGTCCTGTAGACGTTGTCGTGAAGCGCTCCGCCGAAGGGGTTGGGTATCAGACTCTGCGAGGAGCGCTCCGGGTTGGCCCAGTAGCCTTGCATCACGGTCGAACCACGAACGTACAGCTCACCGACCTCACCGGATTTGGCTATCGATCCATCTTGCGCCACGACGTAGCACTCGACTCCTGCAATCGCTTTGCCGATGGGAATGGGCTCGACCATGTCAGCCGGGAGCACGGGCACGTCGTAATAGGTACAGACGTTTGTCTCCGTGGGACCGTAGAGGTTGGCGAAAGCTACATTTGGGAGCAACTCCATGAGTCGCTGTAGGTACTTCGTGGGAAAGACCTCGCCGGCGAATAGAAGTATGCGCAAGGATTGGAGGGATCCGACTTCGAGGTTGCCGCGCTGGGTGAGCATCGACAGGATCGATGGGACGGAATACCAGACCGTGATTTCCTGCTGCTCGATGAAGTTCGCCACTTCGAGGGGAAACACCGATGTCTCGGGCGGAACCAGAACGACGGTGGCGCCCGCCAAGGACGCGGCATAGAGATCGAAGATGGAGAGGTCGAAGTGAAAGGGAGCATGACTGGAAAGTCGGTCACGAGCTTCAATGACGTAATGCTCCACGGTCCACTCGACGAATGTCATGGCATTCAGATGAGTCAGCATGACGCCCTTGGGTTGGCCCGTGGATCCCGAGGTGTAGAGAATGTAGGCAAGATCGAGTTGGATCGGGCCTCCGTCGACGTCGTCGGGTGAACGCAAGTCAAGGTCGCGACCGGAGAAGGCACGAGTGCCCACTGGTACCTCGGGATGCTCGTCCGAGTTGAGCACGATCAGTGAGTCGAGCGGGGCGCCGCCGTCGATGAGAGAAGGCCACAAGGGAGCCATCTCGGTTCCGGTGAGAAGATGCGAGATGCCGGCGTTGTCGGCGATGTAGCCGAGCCGGGCCGGCGGGGCCTGGGGGTCGAAGGGCACGTAGGCTGCACCCGCCTTGAGAATCCCGTAGATGGCGATGACCGATTCGATGGACTTGTTCAGGCAGAAGCCCACGCGGTCGCCCCGGCGGACCCCGAGGTCTGCGAGCAACGCGGCCACTTGGTTGGCCCGCCGGTTGAGGTCGGTGTAGGAGATCGAGCGATCTCGATCGACGACCGCGACCTGGTTGGGCGTGCGCCGCGCACTATCTTCGAGCAGTTGATGCAATAGCTGAGTCATTACCAGCCCCCTCGTATGGAAATAGGCTGAATGAATGGACGTCGATTCTGGGGCTTCACTTGAAGGGAGTCGTGGGTAGCTGACGAATGCACCGCTGAACTACGGCGACTTGTCGGCGAACCCCTGGTTGGTGCTGGTTCTGCACCGTCCGGCGAGCATGTCGCCCGACGAAGACCGGCGGCTGCGACGGTTGCTCTCGGCGGACGAGATTCGACGTCTCGACGCAGTTCCGACCGCCTTTGCTCGCTCGTCGTTTCTGCTGGGCCGCGCCTTGCTGCGCGTTTGCCTGGCTTCGCTCCTGGGTCGGCCGACGCGCGAGTTTGGCTTCTCATATTCCGGCGACGGCAAGCCCGGCCTGGCACCTGGGTTTGGGGACACTCCGGTTTTCTTCAATCTGTCTCATTGCCGCGGTCTGGTGGCGCTCGCTCTGTCCGGTGCCGGCGAGATTGGGGTAGACGTGGAGGAAGTCGACGGCCACCGACGATCGGTCGAGCGACATGGGCTCCAGCGCTCCGAGAGCGAGATCCTGGCCCGCTTGTCTTCTCGAGACAGGCCCGGAGGGTTCGTACAGCTGTGGACGATCAAGGAGGCCTGCGTCAAAGCGAGGGGAGGACGGCTCGCCGACATAGGTGCTATCAGAGCAACGCTCGACTCCTCGGGCCACGCGGACGACGTCAGATGGTGGGCCTTGGACGTGGGCCCTCGGGCGAGAGGCGCCGTCGCCTTGTGCGTCGATGATCAGGCCGAGCCCGGCCCCGTGCGTCACCTCGAGCTCAGTGAATTGTTGGAGACGAAATAGGAAGGGGCAACTCGGGGTCGACCACGTCTCGAAAGCTCTGCCCGATTGTCGATCCGTCTCTGCTCGAATGACGCTGAATGCGATGGATGGCCTCGGCGACCCTGATTGGATCCTTATCATCCATCTGGGTTAGCAGCGGAAGCGTCAGGACTCGTTCGGTCGCCCACTCTGTCTCGCGTAGGTCGCCGCTAGTGGCTGCAAGTGAACGGTAGGCCGTCATGGTGTGTACGGCCGGTGCATAGTAACGACGTGTTTCGATCCCCTCGGCTTCAAGAGCGCGCGCCAGCTCGTCGGCGCTCAGCCCAAACAGCGGCTCATCGATCAGAACCGTGAAATCTTTGAAGGTGCTCCGGTCGCCCGCCGGCACGCTCGGGAACGACACGCCCGGCACGCTTGAAAGAGCTGCACGGTAGATCTCGACCAGCTCGTTGCGCCGGTCGACCCGTTCATCGAGGTCTTCGAGAGAGTGAAGCGCGGTTGCCGCGTGGACTTCGGACATCCGGGCATTGAGCCCGACGAAGCGACAATCGTAGTCGCCGGGATGACCATAGTCGCGGCCCATCCTGCAACGCTCGGCCAGGATCTCGTCGTTCGTCGCAATGATCCCACCCTCACCGGCCACGACCATCTTGGTGGGCGTGAGGCTGAAGACCTCGGCATTGCCGAATCCGCCGATCGCGCGCCCGTTGTGACTGGATCCAAAAGCGTGGGCGGCGTCGAAGTAGAGACGGATGCCGTTGTGGGAGGCAAGCTCATTGAGCCCCTCGATATCGCATGGTGTTCCGAAGATGTGAGTGGCGAGAATGGCCGAGGTGCGCACCCCTACGACTCTTTCAACCGACTCGGGCGACAACGTGAGTGTTCGCGGATCGATGTCCGCGAACACCGGCCGGAGTCCGTTCCACGCCACCCCGTGCGCAGTTGCGGCGAAAGTGAAGGAGGGAATGATCACGTCACCGGAGAGTTCGCTGGCGCGGAGGATGAGCATGAGCCCCGCGGTGCAGGACGAGACGGCAACGCACTGGTTGACTCCGAGATACTCGGCCGTTCGCTTCTCGAGCTCCTCCACGAAGGGACCGTTGGTGAGCATTCCGCCTTCGAGGATTTGCTGAATCGTTGCCGCGAGACGAGCCGGGTCGGCGATTTGTGGGCGCGCCAACGGAAGCTTGGTTTCGAAGGCCGGTCGGCCGCCGAACGTGGCCGGCTTGCCGTTATGCAGCTCGCCCGGAATCGACATTCCGTCTCCTCTCTTTGCTCATGACACCTTGGCGGGCGACGCCCGATGGCGGCCGTACCAACTCACGGTTTCTGTCAGTCCCCTTTGCAGCGACACCGAGGGGACGTAACCCAGCAGCTCCAGAGCCTTGTCTACGGCCGCTTGCGAATGACGGACATCTCCTTCGCGCGCGGCTGCGTGCACGGGCCGCAAGTCGGTTTCCAATAGGCCGTTGAGCTCGTCGACGAGCGCGAGCAGGGCCACACGTTCGCCGTATCCGACGTTCACCGCTTCGCCGATCGCACCCGTCTCCTCCGCGGCGCGGATGCATGCCTCCACCGTGTTGGCGATATAGGTGAAATCTCTGCTCTGGAGTCCGTCCCCAAGGATGATGGGGGGCAGGCCCGAGAGCATGCGAGTTATGAACAGCGGGATCACCGCGGCATAGTGGGACGCAGGATCCTGCCTGGGGCCGAAAACATTGAAGAAGCGCAGCGCGACGGTCTCGAGCCCGTAACTGTGAGCAAAGGCGCGGCAGTAACATTCGCCGGCCAGCTTGGACACGGCGTACGGAGAACGCGGTGATACCGGCATGTCCTCGCGCTTCGGCAAAGTGGGCGTGTCTCCGTACACCGACGAGGAAGAGGCATAGACAAAGCGCCGCACTTCAGCGTCGCGGGCGGCGATGAGGACCGTCAGTGTTCCTGTGGCATTGACCTCATGGGATGCGAGAGGGTCGCGCACCGAACGCGACACCGAGGGCAGCGCAGCGAGGTGATACACGACTTCCACTCCACGACAGACCTGCCGGACGACTTCGCCGTCTCTGATGTCTCCACGCACCACGTCGACGGATCCCTCGAGCCCATCCAGATTGTCGAGGGAACCTGTGGAGAGGTTGTCGAGAACCCGGACGTTATGGCCTAGCGAGAGCAGCCGGCGGACCAGATTCGATCCTATGAATCCGGCGCCCCCGGTAACGAGGACTTCCACACAACCTCCCTGCGACAGTCTTGCCTTCCCGCGAGGTATTCGGTGGCTCCCCGGCAGGCCAACATCAACCTAGGGGCCCGGCTCCAGGTGGGCATCGGGTGAGCGCCGTAGTTCGTCTGGCGTGCCTTACGTAGTGAAGTAACGAAGGGGCTCGCGTGCGGCCTCCCGTCCGATCGGGCGAAATCTAGAGGCGGCCCCGAACGGGGGTAGCTCCACTCTGGATGCGCGACAGGGTCCGAGTGAGCTCTAGAAGGGAGCCGATCTCTTCATCCGGGGCGTGCTCCACGGTCTGCGGTTCCAGCATCCGGTAGATACCATCATCGGCTCGGAATCGAATGCTGAGCATGCCCGCCCGCCGTGCCCCGAGAAAGTCCTTGGCGGGATTGTCCGCTACGTACACCGCGCGCCCACCCGGTGCCCCGAGAAGATCGAGCACGGTGTTGAAGGGCAGCGGATTGGGCTTCCTGGTCGCCCCTCCACCTAGCTCGTCGCTGAAGACCACCGCATCGAATCGTTCGCGCAGCCCCAGCGCCTCCAGCTTTGCTCGCTGAACCGGCACTGGGCCATCGGTGACGAGGCCGAGCAGATAGCGTTCTTTAAGCCGCCTCAAGAGTTCGGGGGCTCCCGGGCGCGGCGAGAGGCGAGGCTGATGAGAGCGGTAGACCTCTACCATGACGCTCTCGAGCGACGGGTCGCCTCCGCCGTGCCCCTTTAGCCAGCGGGCAAAGGTGTCACCTCGTACCCCCGATTCAAAGAGTGCCGTGAGCTCGCCGAAGCCGCGCTCCGCGGGCACCCCCAGCCGGGGTTCGGCCCAATGAGCCACCGCGCGAAAGCCGCTGAGAACGAAGTCGCGCTCGGGAAAGAGAGTGTCGTCCAGATCAAAGACGACCGCCTGCAATGCGCGCACGTTCCTCCTCCCCAAGCACAGCCGACTGATCGTAGCGACTGATGTACAACCCCGTTCGGTAGGTGCCCAGAGGAGGTGTTTCGAGCGGCAGACCGGCGGCCAAGGACACCAGCCACACCGGGACGTCGACTCCCGCGGCGATTGCAAGCGGGAGCCCACCGCCGAATCGGTGGTTGACCTCGGTGAACAGCGGCTCGTCGTCGCGCATCAGGCACTGGACCGTGATCGGCCCGCGAGCCTGAAGTCCTTTCGCGATGAGCGCGGCCGTCTCGGTGATCCTGGGGTCATGGATCGTGACTCCCTTAGCGACCTCACCCGCTCGTACCTCGATCCTGCGACGCGATACCACTGCTCTGACGTTTCCCTCCAGGTCGCACAGGACGTCGGAGGTTATCTCCGCGCCGGGAACGTACTCCTGCACGATCGGATCGGGCACGTAGTCGATGAAGAAGCGCAGCTCGCGTTCGTCGCAGACCTTGAAGGTGTGCTCCGCCGCGCTGCCGCGACGAGGTTTGATGAACAACGGATAGGTCATCCGTGCCCAGTCGAGACCCTCCGGGAGCCACGAACGAGGAGACGAGACACCCATCTCTTCGAAGAACTGGTGGGAGAGCCATTTGTCGTTGACGATGGCGCTCGCTTCATCGGTGGGGATCAGCAGTTTTGTTCCGGTGGCGGCGAGGGATCCGCGATGTGCGACCAGGAGTGGGATATCGCGATCGACGAGTGGGACAAGCAGGTTCACTTCGTGCGACGAGCAGATGTCGGCAAGCTTCTGGGGCAGCCGGGGATCGTCGACGAGGGGAACCATGAAGCTGCGATCGGCGTGCGCCAACGCGGGAGCCAGAGGGTCGATATCGGTGGCCATGATCTCACCGGCAAGGCCGAGTTGTTTGTAGGCGCGTCTAAAGGCATCGAGCAGCTCGACGCGGCGACCGGCGCTTGTGAACAGGATGTTCACTTTGCTCCTCCATCTTTCGGGCTTGCAGTCGAACCGTTGAAACGGGGCATGGTTGCGTGTCCGGAGGCGCTAACGCCTCGGCGCGCAAACACCTCACGGACGCTGAGAGCCAGAATCTTGAGATCGAGCCACAGGGACCAGCGGTCGATGTACGTAAGGTCCAGCTCGAATTTCTGCTCCCAACTGAGGCCGTTGCGCCCGCTGACCTGCGTGAGGCCCGTGAGTCCAGGCCGAACGTTGTGACGGCGCGCCTGTCGCGGCGTGTACATCTCGAGGTACTCCGGCAGCAAGGGGCGGGGACCCACCAGGCTCATGTCCCCCGCGAGCACGTTGAATAGTTCGGGAAGCTCGTCCATGCTGGTCTGCCGCAGCATCCGGCCCAGGCGAGAGATGCGTTGCGCGTCCGGTAGCGGAGCGCCGTCGGGGCCCAACTCGTGGTTCATCGTCCTGAACTTCAGAAGCGTGAAGGGGCGCCCGTGCAGGCCGGGGCGCACCTGGCGGAAGAGCGCAGGGGACCCCATGGTGATCCTTATACACACTGCCGCGACGCACATGACCGGCGCCATCATGGCCAGCGACAGCGCCGCAACGGCCAGGTCGAGCATCCTCTTGGCCCGTGACTCGAGCGCGGGGTGAGTTTTGCTTTTCACTGAGCCTCCGGGAGGGTCACATCGGGGCGGTGGGGGAGCGCAACCCCCTTGCGAGCCAGCAGCTCGCGCGTGCGAAGCGCCACGTGATCCGTCACACGTTGCTCGTCGAACCATTCGAGAGCGCGTCGTCGCGCTGCACTACCCATTCGAGCGCGAGCTTCCGCGTCGTCGAGTAAGGACGCGATGGCGCTGCGAAGTGCGCCGGGATCACGCACCGGCACGAGCAGGCCCTCGATGCCGTTGCTCACAACCTCCCGGCAGCCTCGGATGTCGGTGAGGACCAGGGGCTTCCCCATGGCTGCGGCCTCGATTGCCGAGCGAGGCATGCCCTCTCGCCATGACGCCAGGACGAAGACGTCCATGATCGACAAGAGCTCGGGGACGTCCTCCCTCCAGCCGGAGCAAATGACGCCCTCGCCCTCGATCTCTGCATGACCGAGAGCATCGGCCTTCTCGGGGTCGTCCTCGCCGACGACGAGCATCACCATGTCATCGCGTTCTGCCAGCAGCTCACGGACGGCCACCATCAGCTCGCGATAGCCCTTCTCCTCGACGAGGCGTCCGATCGTTCCGACGACCAAGGCCCCCTCCGGAATGCCGAGACCGGCGCGCACCGAGGCTCGCTCAGAACTGGTGATTCGCGCCGGATCGAAACTCGTGAGATCGATCCCGTTGCCCAGCAGCTCGCTGCGAGACTCCGTGGCCACCCTGCGCCGCCGGACCCACTGCAGATCCTCGTGGCTCTGGTAGAGATCGAGATCAGAGCAACGGGCGGCCAGCGCCTCGAGCCCCAGGACGGCGGCTCGCTTTGCGAGCCGGTCATCTGGGGTGGCATAGATCCCGTGTGAGGTGCTCATGACACAAGGCACCCGCGCGATGCGGCCCGCCATGCGACCGATGACCCCGGGCTTGGGATTGTGCAGATGTACCAGGTCGAAGCGGTGAGTCCGGAAGATGGACACCAGCTCCTTGAACGCGCGCGCGTCTGCGCGCGGAGCCCAGGAGCGCGTCGCGTGAGGCCAGGGGACATGTTGTATGCCCTCGGCCTCCAGCGCCGGGACCGAGGGCCCGGGAGCGCTGATGCCGTATACCTCGAATCCGTCGTCTCGGAGACGGCAAAGCTGCGCGAGGAGCAACTTGCGAAGCGTGAGGTCGATGGTGGTGACGTGAGCGACGCGCGGCGGCGAGCTCATCGACGCCACGGCCCGCGCCCAAGCAGGCGATACAGGTGTGCCTCGTTGTCCATTGCGCCTCGCAGCTTGGCCTTGAAGAAGAAGGTTCCGTCGCTCCGAAGGACGGGCGTTCGCCCGAGCTGGTGAGACTCGATACGTCCGCTCCGGTTCGTGCGCCACGGCAGCGCGGCGGTGGCGAACAGTTCCCGAGCGACGCGCTCTGCCGGCGGCGAGGCGTAGGACCACGGGTAGGAAAAGTGCTCGCACGCGGTTCCCAGCTCATCCTCGATGAGGTTCTTGCAGGTTGTCATCTCTCTCCTAGATTCGGCCTCGGTGGCGCGCGAGAGGTCGGCGTGGCTATGGGTGTGAGCGCCCACGGACACATAGCCGGTTGACACCGCCTCGCGGAGGTGCTCCCAAGTGAGCCGGTCGGGATCTGCCCCTCGTCTGTCCACGAGACTGGTCGCGAGGTAGAGGAGGACGGGGACTCGATGGGTCACCAGGAGTGGAAGGACGACCTCATGGAAGTCCCGGAAGCCATCGTCCACGGTCACCACAACGCCCCCCTCCGGGTCCTGGAGGACTCGGTCGAGGGTCACCACGCGCTCGGCCGCGGCGAGGTGCGCGATCTGCCGTTCGAAGACCGATGCATCGAGATCGATCTCTCGATTGCCGGTGCCCACCCTGTGGTACAGGAGGATCACGAGATCCCCGGACCGCCGAAGGCGTGCGAGCCCCGCCGGCAGCACCGCAGCTTTTGAGGCTTTGCGAAGCAGCGAGTTCGAATTCATTCTTCCTTGCTCTCAGTGGCGAACGGGAAGAAACCTTGCACTAGAAGACCTCCAGGTCGCCCAGAGACAGGGCCCAGGACTCAAACTTCTCTGGTGGAGGTTGGATGTTGCCGCGCAGCGGGTTGACGAACAGGTCCATTCCGCGAGGACTCGGTACGAAGCCGGTCAGCATCGAGGACCGCGTGAGGGGAGAGCGTGCTGGAAGGTGGATCGTTAGATGATCCACGGCTGCGGCACGTGTCGCCCAGCGCAACAGGGAGCGCGCCGTGCGGTCGTCTGTGGGTGCGACCAGCACCTCCGCCACAGTGGACTCCCACAAGCTCCCGCGAGGCCGCACCCGGAATATGAGGAGGCCCCGTAGTTCCCCATCTACCTTTGCGGTGAGCGCGCGGTAGTCGAGAAGCGGGGCGGCGCCGTACCGCCAGCGAAGGTACTCGAGCGACCGCTCGGTCGTGAACCGATCGTCGTACGAGAGACGCGTGAGGAGCGCCCTCACTTGTTCGGTGTCGGCAAGCTCTTCCGCCGCAGGACTTGCGTCGATCGCGGGAGGCGAGCCCGCCGTCGAGTCTGATCTGAGCGACCGCAGGTTGCGGGCGAAGTGAAGCGGTCGTCGTACCCGAACCGATACCGGCAGTGAGCAGACGCGGCGCCAGCCCATCTTGAGGTAGCCAGGCCCACTCTTGCCGTTCGGAGTGTTGAACACGAGATCCGTGTTGGGTCGAAGCGCCTCGAGCGCATCCAAGGTAAGTCGGGAGAAGACGCCTTGCCCCTGATGCTCTGGATGTGTCGCCGTGTCGACCGCGCGCACGCAGGCGAGCTCTTCCCCTCCGCTGCGGAAACGCCAGCGCATGAACGAACGAAAGCCAATGATGCGATCACCCTGGTGGGCCAGGAGCATGAGTGATCGCCCGAAGGGACTATCAAGGTGCTTCCAGCGAAAGAACTGAGGGGTGCGATTCCCCCCCGGACCCCCTCCGAGCGACGCGACCAGTAAGTCGAGAACCTCGGCCTCGTCTTCGTCGCGATACTCACGGACGTCATATTTGAGGACTTCCGCTCTGCTCATCGGAGTCCCTCGATCGATGTCAAGTCTCGTCTCATTGAGGCCTCACCGGAGGGTTTGGATGGACGGGCTCGACCCGGAGTGCGAGGCGAGGAGCGGCGGTGGCAGAGCCCGCGAGCGCGGCCGCGACGGCGACCACGATTGGGAAGTGCCAGATGTAGTCGATGCATGCGTGTATTGCCAGAGCGACGAGCGCGAGCGATCCGAGGACGGCAACATGGTGGCGCGGTGAAACCGAGAGCCTGACCAAGGTCCAGGCGATCAATCCGATCGCGAGGAGCAGTCCCGGAAGTCCCGTTTCGGCACCAAACTGGAGGAATTCGTTGTGGGTCCAGCGTGCGTCCCGATCCGACAGCGCCACCGGACTCGACTTCTCAAAACCCTGGGGGCCGACACCCGAAAGAGGCTCTCGTTCGATCATCACCAGGGCGTCGTGCCACAGTGCCGGCCGGCGCGCGCTCAAGGTGTCGTTCACCACCGCCGCAAGCCCGGAGTCGCGATCGGTATTGGTGTGTGTCGCCCCGAGGAGGATGGTGGCGCCGAGCACCGCCAGCCACAAAGCAGCTCCGAGCGCGATCACACCGCGCGCGCCGCTGCGGTTGCGAGCGAGTGTGGCGAGGGGAGCAAGGACGACGACGGCTGCGCCCGCCGCCAGTGAACCGATGGCGAAAGGAACCGCCGCGCAGACGGCGGCAACTAGAAATCCGAGCGACCTCAGCCGGGGGAGGACCACTCCCGCCGCTGCGGCTGCGAACGCGGCCTGGGCATAGAAGGCTCCGGTCGCGTTGTTGTACCCGAATGGACCTTGTAGGGGGCCGTCTCCGAGTACGTCGGCAGGGTTCACGACCAGGAGCGCAACGGCAACTCCCGAAATTAGGAGAGGAACCGCAGCCGGTACCACCGAGCCGATGAGCCGTCCCCCGACATAGCAGAGCGCGACGATCAGCAGCAGGGTGGTCGCCGGTCCAGCCTCTCTTTCCGAGCTTCCTGCACTCACCCTCACCCAAACGAGGGACATCGCGATGAGGGCCAGCCCGAGAACGTCAAGCCCCAGGTGCCTCGAGGCCGGGTGCACCGGGATCGCCAGGGACACAGGCGCCATGGCCCTGGGGCGCTCTACCTTCACGCTCTTGTTCAACCTCGGCTCTCGTGAAGGGTGGAGGGAAGCAGGTCGTCGTAGAGCGTGAGATAGCGGGCCGCGACAACCTTTATGTCGTGGCGGGCGATGCACCGTTTGCGACCGGCTTCGCCAAGCCGGCGGCGCTCGTCTTCGTCCTCCAGCAAGCGAGACACGGCGGCGCCCAGTGCGGCAGTGTCGCCCGCGGGAGTGAGGATGCCGGTCTCACCGTGGACGACCACCTCGGGCAGCCCGGCCAGGCGCGGGGCGACCACGGGAAGCCCGGCGATGCCGGCCTCGATGGCTGCCCCGGGCATACCCTCGGTCCTGCTGGACATGAGCAAGACGTCGCTCGCGCCGAGAAGGTCGGCGATATCGGTTCGCACCCCCAGGAATCGCACTCGCTCAGAGAGGCCGCGTGATCGAGCTTCCTCGCGCACTTGTCCGCGCAGGGGCCCGTCGCCCACGAACACGATGGTGGCGAAAGGGGGACCGGTCAAAGCCGGGACAGCTGCCTCCAGTGCCCCGAGTGGATTCTTTTCTTCGTTGAGGGCCCCAACCACGATGATGACCCGGTCGTTTGCATCGAGGCCGAGCTCTTCGAGTGTCTCGTTGCGGTCTCGCTCGGGCAAAGCGCGCGTTAGGTCGACACCGTTGGGTATGACGACGACGCGATGGGGAGGAACCCCGAACTCCTCGATCATCTCGATCCGAAGGGCGTCCGCCACTGCCACGATTGCGTCGGCCCTTCCCATGAGTAGCCGAAGGCCCGCCCTGCGGAAGTCTCCCGCCATCCATCTGGGGGTAGAACCGATTCTGCGGTAAACGAGCGTCGCAGACGCGCCGCGCGTCGCCACCACCGCATGCTTGAAAGCCTCACCTCCATGGGCTTGGACGATGCGAGGCTCAAGTCGCTTGACCAGAGCGCGCAAGGCCGCCGGGCGACGCCCCAGGGACGAGGGCCCCAGGCCCCCCGGTGCCAGGAAGTGGGTCGGCGCGTCGAACACCAGTTGGGATGGACCCCGGTCGTTGACTACGACCACTGCCTGCTCGATTCCGCTGGCCCGCAGATCACGTATGAGGTCCGCGGCGAACATCTCGGCGCCCCTGCGTTGCCTGCTCGCCACCACGTGCATGACATCCAACGGCCTAGCCCTCCAAACGAGTGAGAAACTGCGAACGGACCGAACGCCGTGTCAAGAGGGCGCCGGTGCTCCCGCGACGCAGCGATAAAAGTCCGCGGTCTGCCTTGCAATGCGATCGATCGTGTAGAAGGCCAGGAACTCGGCACGAGCCGCGGCGCTCCGTTTGCGAGCACCGCCCGGGTCACTCAGCAGGTCGGAGATCGCGGTGGCGAGTGCCCTTGGGTGTTCTCGTGGAACGAGCGTTGCGGTGCGACCGTGCTCGACGATTTCCCTGACGGCAGGCAGGTCACTGGCGACGATGGGGGCCTCGAGAGCCATCGCCTCGAGCAGCACACTGCCGAGCCCCTCCCATCGCGATGGCATCACGAAGGCGTCGGTCGCACACAGCAGATCGGAGACATCCGCTCGACTCCCCAGCAGAGCAATGGACGATCGTGTTCCCGTTTCATCCAGCCGCGCGTTCAGTAGCCAGCTCTGATTGCCTTCACGCCCAGCGATGAGCAGCCGCGCCGAAGGATGTGTGGACAGAACCTCCGGCCACGACTCGATGAGAACGTCCAGGCCTTTCTGATGCTCCTGTCGCGCGGCGGCGAGAACCAGGGGCTGATCGTCGCCGATCCCGAGTGTTGCTCGCGTGCATGCGCGTCGCTCCTCGCTCCTAACACCGAGGGACTGAGGATCACGCCCGCGGGGAATGACGTCGATCCGGGCGCGGGGTATTCGCAGACGGCCCGCCATGACGTCGGCCACATGTCCGGAGATCGCGTGCCACCGCGCGACGCGTCGCGCGGTTACAAGATCGACGACTTGGGCACCCCGGAGCCGCCAAGCTTTGAGGCGAGGGTCGGCAAACTGCTCCGGACCATAGGTCACGTTGACCAGGCTGGTGACTACGGGGATCTCGGTTCGCATCGCGGCGATGCGCCCCGCGATGTCGGACTCGAAGAGAGTTGTGTGCAGCAAGTCTGGGCGTCTTCGTTCGAGCAGGGCACGGGTCGACTTGACCCAGGCCCGCCGGCTCCCGCCACCCTGAGCCAGCGAATAGAGATTTGCACCCGCCTCTTTGAGACGGTTCTGCATCCCTTCCGTGTCCTTGAGATAGGCGACGTCGAGGACCATGCCGGAGCTCACCAGCGGTGAGGCAAGAGCGGCAAGAGACTGTTCTGCGCCTCCCCCGCTGAGGCTGTCTATCAGATAGAGCACGTGCATTGGCTAGTCCCGACGGAGTCAGCGGTGAGAGCCGTGTAGCCACCGCAAGGGTTGTTTCCAGCGCCGCAGATACGAGGGTCGCTGACCCGGCAGGGCGCGAGCGGCCAGGAACTGACGGCGCGGAAAGAGCAGGTCGATGATGTAGCGGAGCTTCGGGAAGACCCCGGGGATCGCGACCAGCATCAAGATGGCGGTCCCCCCACGCCGTCGCCGGTCCGTGGTGTAAGCCGAGAGAGCGCGCCGTTCGAGACGAGTAGGGAGCACTCGCTCGCCGATCCCGGCCACTCCCGCGGGCGGTGGAACCTGGAGTGTCTGCGTCAGGGTGCGCATCGTGTGCTCTAGCACGCAGCTGACTCTCCATTTCCGGGCCAGCCGCTCGACGTCGTTCCAGTCGATCTCTTGGTTGCGCCCAACCTCGGACACGTCGCGAAGGGGGAGCAGCAGAGTTGGGTGCCATCCCAACGATGCATGCAAACAGGCGTGGAGGAACATCGGTGACTCCCCGAGTCGCCTGAAGGTACGGCCTCCCACTTCGAACGGCCGGGCGTCCACCAGCAGATCATCGAGGTCGATCCACAGCCCGAATGGCCCCACTACCAGCCTCTGGTGGAGGTCGATCTGAGCTCCGCCGGCGTCCGCATGAAGCGCCGCTTTTCCAAAATCCCTGTCCCACCCCTGCCGCGGCTCCGGCAGGCTGCGGTCGAAGCCTTCTTCCTGCAGGACGTCACTGGCGCGGGCGAAGTCATCGCCGTGCACGAGAAGGTCGAGGTCGCCGAAGGGGCGCCACGATGGGTCGGGGTAGAAGCAGTGGGCGACTGCCGGGCCCTTCAGCACGACAAAGTCGATGCCCGCGCGATCGAGCGCACGGCCCGTGCGCAAGAGAATGGCTTCCAGGCCGAGCGCGCCGAGCATGGCTTGACGCTGCAGCTCGACCAGCTCGGCGCGTTGAAGGTCGCCAACCTCCAAGCAGCCCGCCTCGACCATTGCCATGGCCAGTCCGGTGAGACGCTGGTTGCGGATCGCTCCTTTGAAACCGCCCCACTCTGAGGCCGTGAGGCCGGCCACGTCGATTGGAGGCCGGTCGATCGCGCCGAAGGCGGCAATGCGTTGAACGAGGGAGGGTGGCGAGGCGGTCATTCGCTCGAAATCACCTCGACGAGCCCACGGCCGCGTAGATCCTCGAGCAGGTCGCCCACCTCGGAGCGGATATCGCCGGCGTCGACGTCGTAGATCCTCGCGAGCTGTGCGGCCAGGTCGTCTATCGTCCGCGGCCTGTCGAGAAGCAACCACTGCCTGAAGGCACTTCCGCGGAGAGAGGCCACTTCCGAATCCGCGGTGGCGACCAGCACCTCCTCATCGACCACTCGCTCGAGTACTCCCGAAGCTCGTCTGAAGCGCGGCGATTGCCCGGCGGTCCGGCCGAGCCCACCCCGCGATTGCCCTGCGGTCCGGCCGAGCCCACCCCGCGATTGCGTCACAGCCGGACTACGTCTGGCCGGCGATCATCCGCATAGGCATTGCGGGCGTCGAACAGGAGTTGGGAGTGGTCCGCGATCCATTGGAGATCGTAGTTACTGTGCGGCGTCAGTAGCGCGACACAGTCCGCAGCTTGGACCGCTCTCTTACTCAATTGAACACGCTCGAGCACCAGCCCGTTGACCGGAGCGCGTTCGATGAAGGGGTCGTGAAACGTGACCTTGGCGCCGCGCTTGTGAAGGGCAGTCATGGCTTTGAGGGCGGGAGACTCCCGCATGTCGCCCACGTCGGGTTTGTAGCTCACTCCGAGCACCAAGATGCGAGCACCTCTCACCGGTTTGCTGGCGTCGTTCAAGGCCTCACCGATGCGGCTTGCGAGATACGTGGGCATTTGGGCGTTGATGTCCTGGGCCTGTTCCAGGATGCGAAACTGGTGGCCGGCATCGCGGCGAACCTGCCAGGCGAGGTAGGCGGGATCGAGCGGTATGCAGTGCCCGCCGACACCGGGACCCGGATAGAACGGCATGAACCCGAAGGGCTTGGAGGCGGCGGCATCCACGACCTCCCAGACATCGATGCCTACTTCGTGACAGAGCATGGCCATCTCATTGACGAGCGCCACGTTGACATGACGGAAGGTGTTTTCCAGAAGCTTCGCCAGTTCGGCCGCCTGGCACGACGACACCTGGAGGACCTTGTCGACGAGCTGCCCGTAGAACAGCGCTGCGACCCCGGTAGATTCGGCGGTGATGCCTCCGACGATCCTGGGGATCCTGCGGAACGGGTACTCCTCGTTGCCCGGGTCGATGCGCTCGGGTGAATAAGCCAGCAGGAAATCTCGTCCTGCGGTCAACCCGGAGCGCTCCAGGATTGGGGCCACTATCTGGTCGGTCGTCCCGGGGTACGTGGTGGACTCCAGCACGACGAGGCGGCCACCCTTGAGGACCGAAGCCGCGGCCTCGCACGCTCCTACGATGTGAGACAGGTCCGGCGACTGGTCGCGCACCGGAGTAGGTACGCAGATCACGATTACGTCTGCTTCCGCAACGTCCTGCGGGTCCGCAGAGAAGCGCAGCTTGCCGGAAGCGGTTCCCTCCTCGAGCAGCGACTCCGCAACACCCGGGACCACCAAGTTGCCGCCGGACAGATCGCGAATCCGCTGCTCGTCCACGTCGTAGCCGACGATGTTGAAGCCGGCCTGAGCCGCGCTGCAGGCCAGGGAGAGGCCGACGTAACCCTGGCCCACAACCGCAACGTTGGCCGTACGCGCCAGGATCTTGCGTCGGAGGACAGCGGTACCTTTGATAGGAAACCTCCTAATAGTCAGGAGCGGTGCCGCCCCTAATAAGCGAGTGGTGGAGGAGACTGGTCAGGCGGAGCGTTGGTCGACGTCGGTGATTCGTCTCAGGGCATCGGCCTTGACCCGAAAGAAGTGGCGGCGCGACACACCGAGTCGATCAGCCACGTCGTCGATGTGTAGCTGCTTCACGTAGAAGAGGAACAGCGCGAGCCGTTCACGTTCTTCCAGTCGCGCGGTACGCCTGCAGAGCTCGGCCCGCTCGTCGATCGTTTCGAGGACTCCAGGATTTAGTCCGTCGCTGATGTTCTTGTCCAGCCGGGCTGCGCCAACCTTCATGACCGAGCTGGTGCTTGGCTGGCACCAGTCCGTGTAGGTGATGAGACATCGAACCACGTCCCGCGGTGAATCAAGCACACAGAACCCCTACGCTAGACATTAAGAGGGCTTTTGGTGACACGCTAGATGGGGAAATCCCCGATGCCGTGTGCGCCTCAGCCCCCCGTCGAAAAGAGACCAACGTCACGGCCCCGCCTCCACACTTGGAAGAGGCCCACCTGATGAGTTGGCGCTGAACACGAGACAGGCGGCGGCGGTCTGGTTCGGGACACCGAGCTTGGAGAAGATTCGGGTCTTGTGGTGCTCCACGGTCTTCGGACTTATCCCGAGGTGCCTTGCTACCTGCTTCCCCGCCATTCCTCTGGCGACGAGCGTCAAGATCTGCTGTTCGCGCTCCGTGAGGTTGTGAGTCGTGGAGTTCCGCTGCCCGGTTCCCGGAGCGATGGCGTCCGCGAGGGCGGCTAACGAAGAAGATGTGGAGACGCGCACCTCTGGGCCGGCTTCCGTCTCGCCCAGTACGACAACGTGAATGCCGCGTCGGGCGAGTACACCACCGAGGTGGCGGCTGCCGGGCAATTGCTCGTCGAGCACGACTGCCTGCGCTCGGTCTGCCGCACCCAGGACGCCCTCGGCCGAGGAGGCGGTCCACGTATCGGAGAGACCCAGAAGCGCGCCGAGTGCGGCGGCTAGTCCGTCGGCGACCAAGGGCTCGCGGTGTGCAACGCCGATCGTGTCGATCGTCACAGTTTCACTTCCTCGGGGATGGGTTCGAGGGGGAGGCCCGCCATGAGCTTGATCATGGTGGCGAGCTCGTCGGTTTGGCCGTCCGATGACAGCGCTTCGAGGCGCCGGATCGCTTTGCGGAGCGCCGCCCGATCGGGAACGGTTGGACGGGATCCTGTGATGGAGGGATGCCCGCTCGGGATGCTCAGTTCGGCGGTGTCGACGAGATCTTCTACGAGTTTCTCGCCCGGCCTCACACCCG
The DNA here is from genome assembly GCA_050693975.1 of Actinomycetota bacterium. Classification (GTDB taxonomy): domain Bacteria; phylum Actinomycetota; class CADDZG01; order CADDZG01; family WHSQ01; genus WHSV01. The sequence continues at coordinate 8,414 of JBOGWV010000180.1, read as the reverse complement.
TGAACTGAATCTCCACATCCCGGCCTGGCACGCGGCCCGAAAGACGAATGAGCTCACGCGCGAGCTCCAAGACCTTGATCGGTTCGCCCATGTCGAGCGTGAATACCTCACCGCCCTGGGACAACGCCGCTGCCTGTAGCACCAGTTGAACGGCCTCCTGGACGCTCATGAAGTAGCGCGTCATCTCCGGGTCCGTCACGGTCACAGGACCGCCTTGCGCGATTTGACGGAAGAAGGTCGGTATGACGCTGCCCCTGCTGCCCAGCACGTTTCCGAAGCGAACCGCGCAGTAGCGGCGTCCGAGCCCCTGGCTCCACACGATTTGCTCTGCGAACCATTTGGACGACCCCATCACGCTCGAGGGCTTGATCGCTTTGTCCGTCGAGATGAGGATGAAGCGCTCGACCTGCGTCGCAACCGCGGCATCGACGACGTTCGCCGTTCCCATAACATTGGTGTGGAGAGCTTCCTCCGGGAAGTCCTCGAGAACAGGGACGTGCTTGTTGGCTGCGGCATGGAACACGATGTCGGGCCGGTGCGACATGAAGACTCCGATGACCTTGCCGCGGTCCCTCACGTCCGCAAGTACCCCCTTACAGGTGCCGTCGTCTATCTCCGTGAGGATGTCGTGAAGGTGGGTCTCGTCGTGGTCGAGCATGATCAGCACGGCGGGACTGAACTGTTTGACCTGCCGGCAGATCTCCGATCCGATCGATCCGCCCGCTCCCGTGACGAGGACGGTGCGACCGCGGAGCAGCTCGTCGACCAATTCGAGGTCGGTGCTCACCTGCTGGCGCCCGAGGAGATCCTCGATGCTCAGGTCACGGATGTCTCGAGCGGTCACTCTCCCCGTAACCGTTTCCGTCGCCGAAGGGAGAACCCGCAACGTGGCGTCCACTTGTTCGCACAAAGAGGCCACGTCGCGTACCACCTTGCTCGTGGCGGACGGAATGGCGAGAAGGACCTGGTCGACCTTGAGTCGTTCGGCCAGCGTGGGGATCGCGCGTAACGGCCCGAGGACAGAGACGCCGTGCAGCGTGAGCCCTACCTTGCGCGGGTCGTCATCGACGAACGCAACCGGTTCGAGGCCTAGTGAGGGATTCTTGAGCAGCTCTTTGATTAGTGAGGCGCCCGCATCCCCGGCGCCCACGATGAGAGTGCGACTCGCGTTCTTGATTAGAGAACCTCGCCGCAGCGCGAACAGTCGGCTCTGAAAGCGGATTGCCCCGAAGCCGAGGAACGCCAGGATGGCGCCGAGAGCCATGACCGAGAGTGGAAGGAGCCTTATGTTGCGGCCCAACCAGGTTGCCGCAGAGATGACGAAGACTCCCGCAGTGAGCCCTGCGAGCACCACACGTCGAGCTTCCTGAATGCTTGCGTAGCGCCACATCTGGCCGTAGAGCCCAAAGAGGTAGTTGCAGACCAGGTGCAAGAAGGCCACGACGGGCAGGAATGAGCGATAGGCGTCCCAGTAAGAGCCGGGTACGTTCGCATCGAAGCGGAGGACGAGGGGCACTAGGTACGCCAAGAAGACAATGCCGACGTCGAGAAACGCTAGCGGGAGGTCACGTCGCAGGTGACGAGCCACCTGCTCTGGCAGTCCGCGCCTCACGCGGGTGCTCTTTACGGCCTTAGTCGGCACCAGGTCGTCACCGGAAGCTTCCGACATTGTCCTCCGTTCAGGATTTCTACGGTTGTGGTGCTCAGATTAGGAAGCGGGGCTGCGTAGGCCATGGGCCGTGGTGCGTGACTTTTCTACGCCTGGGCGCGTAGCCCATGAGGGGAGGTCCCGTCAGCCCGTGGAACGGGGGACATCCCTGATCTAGCAGCTGAACACGCAGGGTCCTGGGCCGCTGCCCGGGGGGCATGCTTGCACACAGTCGCCGCCCGTGCAGCCCATCGACCATGCCTCCACCACCTGGCAGCCCGCCGGGATCTGCACGGTCCAGGTCTGGCCCCCGTCCGACGAAACGGCGCTCACGGAAGGTATGGGGGCCGACGCATTGCAGTCCGACAGGTTCGTGATGCAGTGAGCGGAGTGACCGACACCGGAGGTCGGATGCCCGCTGAATTGGGTATCGGAGCTCGGAGACGACGAGCCACAGTCGATATCCTCACCCGGGAACTTCATGCAATGGATGATCCCGCCGCAGTTCAGCTTGAGATCGAGATGGGACATGCACTCGGCGTTCACCGTGGTGCCTGCGGCCGCAGCCCTCATGGCGACGGTTTGAACCGTCGGGACCGTCCAGACGAGGGCCGTACCCAAGACGGCTCCTCGCTTCAGGGCGGCGCGGCGGTCGATTAGGTTCTGCGGATCGCCGCCGTCTTGTCGTTTCACCTACGTCCCTTCACTTAGAGCGCGTGAATCGGCACGTCCTTCGTAAACGGTAGGGCGGATGGAGTGCGCCGGCATGGGCCGCGCGACGTATCTCTTGTCGCTCATCGTGAGCGCCAGCAGCGTGTCACAGGCGGTTTCGAGGTCGTCGAGCACCAGGCTGTAGGCACCACCGATACCGAGCACCAGCCGCCGCAGGACGCGCAGTGCCTCGTGGCCCAGTACCGGAAGATTCAGGGTCTGCTCCGCAAGCCGCCGCAGACCCTCCGATGGGCCGATGCGCTCCAGCGCTAGGGGGGCGCCCCGGCGGTACTCCGGAAAGATGACAAGTGTCGGGGGAGCGGCGATCGCCTCCGAGCCCTTTCGGACCTCACTTGGCAGCAATCTCACACGCTCTGGATCCCGCAGCGAAGGGGGCGTCGCGGCATGGAGACCCCCGAGCACGGCCATGGAGGTCGGATCGAGCTGGAGCGGGAGCCGGTACGGACATACCCGGCCGCTCAGGAGGTCGATGGGCGCATGCTCGTCGGACAGAATGTCGAAGCCGTTGCGGCCAAGCGCAGCCACGAGCGTCGACTTTCCCGTGTTCATGGCCCCCGAGAGAATCACCGCGCGACCTCCCAGGGTGACGGCTCCAGCGTGTACGACGACGTGGGTTGTCGAGGCCGCGGCGAGCCGGTTCAGGCGCCAGAGAATCAGGGTGAGGGCCTCGCTGCGGTCCATCTCGGCCCGCACCAGCCGGTCGTCTTCGAAGAGACTCCATCGGTCCTGCTCTGTGGCGCGCAGGTCGAGAAGGCGCGCCTTCGCGGTCGCGACCAGGGGAAGCCCTGCGGCGAGTCGCGTGATCTCGTCCCTCACCATGGGATCGCCGACGCGCAACGTCACCGGAGTGCCGAGCAAGTCGTAGGTGGGGGCCGGGTTCACGAGGCCGGCTCGGCCACCGCTTCGAGCGAGAAATCGAGGCCGAAGGCCGGCCGACCCATCGCGTAATAGGAAAAGCCCGCCGCACGCATGCGTTCGGCGTCGAGCCGGTTGCGCCCGTCGACGAACTGGGGATAGGCCATCAGCTTGCGAAGGCGTTCGTAGTCGAGCTCCAGGATTTCCGGCCATTCGGTGCAGAGGACCGCGCAGTCTGCTCCTCGCACGGCCTCATAGGCGTCTTCCGCAGGCTCGATCCCGCCGACCTCGGCCAGCGCGTTATCGAGCGCGACCGGGTCGTAACCCACGACGCTCGAGCCCTCCGCCAGGAGGCGCCTGGCAAGAGCCAGCGCCGGGGCAAAGCGGATGTCATCTGTTCCGGGCTTGAAGGCGAGCCCCAACAGAGCGATGCGCTTGCCCTCGAGGTTCCAGACCCCTTCGCGGATCTTGTCGATGGCAGCGTCGATGGCCTCGTCGTTGATACGGGCGATCTCATCGAGAAGAGGGAACTCATAGCCAAGCTGACTGGAGATGCGTGAAAGCGCCTGCAGATCCTTCGGAAAGCAAGACCCCCCGTATCCGAGACCAGCGTCCAGGAAGTGATGCCCGATTCGTGGGTCTTTGCCGAGAACACTAGCCACGGACACGACGTCCGCGCCGGCCCGCTCGCAGATCCGGGCGAGCGCGTTTATGAAGGAGATGCGCAGAGCAAGAAATGCGTTAGACGCGTGCTTGGCGAGTTCGGACGTGGCGATGTCGGTCTCGACGTATTCACAGCCGTCATCGGTCAATCCTCGATAGACGCTTCGCATCGTCTCGTGAGCCTGTGACGAGTTCGCGCCCACAAGGATGCGGTCTGGGTGAAGGGCATCGTCCACCGCGCTTCCCTCACGCAAGAACTCGGGATTGGACGCCACCTCGAGCTGACCGTTCAGGTCGGGACGCTCCATTCTCAGGACGCGGGCCAGCCTCCGGGCCGTACCGGTGGGGACGGTCGATTTCTCGACGACCAAGCAGCGGCCGGTGCAGTGGCGTGCAACCGCCCGCCCGGCCGCCTCCACGGCTACGAGGTTGGCTTCGCCGGTGGCTCGTTGAGGGGTGCCGACTGAGATGAACACGACCTCCGCGCCGGCGACCGCGGTCGCAATTTCATGCGTGAAGCGCAAACGTCCGCTCGCGGTGGCTTCCGCGATCAGTTCCGGAAGGCCGGGTTCGAAAAACGGAACCTCGCCTCGGTTGAGCAAATCGATCTTGGTGATATCCGAGTCCGCGCCGACGACATCGTGGCCCAAACTTGCAAGGGATGCACAGGTCACCAGCCCGACGTGTCCGGTGCCGACCACTCCGATCCTCATGGGCTCTCCTCGTTATCTCGATTCGGACTCAGCGCTTCGGACGAGGACCGTGCCCCGGAAAGAATGGCATCCAAGGTCGTCCTTGCGTCGCTCCAACCGATGCTGTAGCAGCGGGTGCCTGCAACGAGTTGCGCAACACTCTCGAGCACGGTGCCGGGGATCCTTCGAAGGTTCACTACCGCCGCGGCCAGGGTGTGCGTGGCATGTCCGCGTGTCACCTCACGGAGCGCCGCCTCGGCCTGGTCATGGATGAACACCGCATCGACCTTTCGCCTTTCCTTGGGCGCCAGCCGGTCCGGGGCGATGTGAGCGGGGCGCAACCGTGCAAGACGTTCGTAGGCATCGTTGGGCAGATCCAGGAGCGGGGTGGGAAGGGCGGTCTGTCCCGCGGGAGTGAGCGTCACGTTGGTGGATCGAGCGAGCCTTACGCCTGAACGATCCAAGTTACGCCCGAAACGCCCGAGCGAGGGAGCGAGATAAGACGGCACCAGCACGTAGGCGCCGTCGACCTCCATGGCGAGCGCCTGCAGATAAACCGCGTCATCGCGCTCGGCGTAGAGATTCGCCTCCAGTTCCTCGACCAAGGACCGGCCGAACGTAACGGGGTCGAGGGTCCGGATCTTCGGGACACTGCCGTGATAGAGGATGCAGAACTCACGCCGCTTACTCGAGGCATCGAAGTTCGGCACCACGAGTGAGTAGTCGTCGAACCATTCCTCGTCGCCCGGATCGGTCTTGTAGGCGGCGAGGGCATAGTCAAGCCAATGACCGAAGCGAGCCGAAGTGGTTCTTACCGAGATGCGAGTCCCCTGAATGTCATACACGCGCCGGGCCACCCAAACTAGGTGGTCGAGTTTCGACATTCAGGTACTGCGCGGCGACTGAGCGCGCACCTGCTCGCGCTTATCGGTCACTGTGATGAGCTTCCATTCGCAAGCAGGCCGGCGGTCCGGAACTGCTTTACGAGATCGCGGATCTGGGGTTCCACGTCGTTTGCGGAGATCCTGAAGAGGACCGATATGTCGTGCGCCAGGTCTTTCACGGTCGCGCTACCGTCACACATCGTGAAGACGAGCGACGCCGTGGGGTTCAGGTGATGGAGGCCCTCCGTGTGCTCGTCGTAGATCACGACCTCGCCGTCAACCTCAACAAAGGCCAGTCCCTCGCGCACCCGTGGCTTTGTTGCGGGCATCTAGTAGACCCATTCCAGGATTCCCGATTCGTCAAAATCGTGCAGAATCCGGTCGATGTCCTCGACGATGACTTCTCTTTGAAGCTGAGACAGGGCGCAGACGACTTCGATCATCTCCTCAGGAGTGGTCTCTCCGTCGCATAGTTGCCAGATAGCCGTTGCCGTCGCGTTCAAGGTGTGGACCGAGCCGGTCTCGGGGTTGAGCGCTACGTTGTTCTCGCCGGACTGATCCAGCCAGATGTCTGATCGCCGAACGGGCCGCCTAGTGTGCGTTGACTGAGTCACCACTCACCCCTGGGAGGTCGGCCTTGATTCCGTTCTGCAGCACGAATGCGGCGGCCTCTAGGCGCGAGTGGACCCCCAGCTTGCCGAGGACGTTCTGGATGTGCGTTCGAGCCGTCTGGGGACTGATGACCAGATTCTGGGCGATACCGTCGTTGTCGGAGCCCTCGGCCAGCAGGAGGAGCACCTCTTTCTCGCGGCGTGTGAGTCGCGCCAGGTGCTTGAGAGCCTCGTCGGTGTCCCTCCTTCGCCGGATGAGGTGTGCAAGCAGCGTTCCCAACATGCGGGGCGGGATGGACGTCTCGCCTCGGTGCACGGATCGAGTGGCAGCCAGCAGTTCGGCGAGTGGATGTTCCTTCGAGAGGTAACCGCTCGCACCCGCGGTCATGGCATTCGCAAGCGTGGTGTCGTTGGCTTCGCCGCTCAGAACCAGTACCCGGCAACCCGGAACTCGCTCCCTGATCAGCTCGGTGGCTCGGATGCTGTCGCAGTTCGTCAGGCCGGCATCGAGTAGCGCGACATCCGGGGACGAGCGTTCCGCCTCGGAAACGGCCTGCAGCCCCTCGTGAGCTTCGGCGACGACTTCCATACCGCCCTCGCTCTCGAGTACCGCTCGCACAGCTTCGCGAAACAGTGAATGACCATCCGCCAGGAGAATGCGCACCTTTGTGTTTTCGCTCATGCGCCGACCTCTCAACATTCGCTTGCCCTCGAGGGTCCGGGTTTGTTTTCCCTCAAAGGTCCGTGCCGCAGGCTAGAGCGCGGAGTCTCATCAAGGAAGCGTTCAGTTACGTATTCGCTCTAATGCGAATGGATTAGTGGGCCTAGATGAGTCGCGAGCCCGCTAGAAGCGCCAGCGGCACGATGAACAGAGCTGCGGTGAACGTCGCCAGCGAGGTTCGGCTCCTCAGACAGATTGTGCAGATGCCCTTGACGAACGTACGCAGCGGTGAGTACAGGAAGGTCAAGAGCAGCAGTGAGACGACCGTTGTTCCCAACAGACTGGCCGTGACGGCATGGACTGCATCGACCGAATCAAGCAGCAGTGCGGCGAGCAACGTATCGCCCAGCGTGGTGATGTTCGCTCCCATGACGTACGGAATGATGTCCTCTCGCCTGAGGTAGTTGCGGGCGACCAGCGGAACCAGGACCGTGAGGGCCACGGACACCGACATCGTGACGAGCGCGACAATTGCGCCAAGTCCGAACATCGCCCACTTGTTTTTAAGCCATCCCGCACGGTTCCCCTGGAAATCGCTGCTGTTCAGCTCGGGGATGACCCCGTCGATCATCTTGAGCGCCACCAGAAGCAGGATCAGGCCGCCGACAAAGGCGATGACTCCGGGAAGCTGTTCGACAAGGTTGAGCAGCCCGCCATAGGCGATCTCCAAGAGGCTGGACACCTGGAGTGGAAGTCGGGGGTTGACCGAACTCAGCGCGTCGCCGTTCAGCAGGAAGGCACCCACCAAGGACCCCGGGATGTAGACCACGGCCGTGACCACCACTGCGATGACACCGGTCGCAACGGGCTTGGCTCGTTTGCCGCTCCCACCTCTGAGCGCATAGATGACGCCTACGAACAGGACCACGAAGGCGGCCCCGAGCCGGGAGCCGTTCAGCATCCAGAACCCCTCTTGCACGGTGAGATTGCCACCGGAGACGAGCGTCAATGAGGAGGCCGCAATCGGCGAGCCCGACAGAACCAGAAGAGCTCCCAGCCAGCCGAGCGCCAGCGTAGACCCCGAGTTTGCGACGAGGGGTCCTCCATGCTGCAGCACCTCCAGGCTCGCCGCTCCCGTCTTCATCACCTGAAGCGCGCCCACGAAGATGAACAAGGCTGCGGCCAGCTTGAGCATCCACAACAGTCCCGAGAGCGCCCTTCTCAGAACGAGCTTTATTGGGGCTTGGTCTACTTCCTCGCGCGACTGGATAAGGGCCATTGCCTCTTATGACACTCCTGTAGGAGTGGAGCATCCCGCGCAGGGTCTAGGTTCTCTACGCGTTTTTGACCTGGCGCCTACCTCGACCGGGCAACCAGAAGGCCCCGGATGACCGGGGCCTTCTCGTCTGCAGAAGCTCAGAGCTTACTGGCCGAGCAGCTCGGCGGCGGGGCCGAGCGACACGAAGTTGCCCTCGGCGTCGTCCCACTCGTTGACCCAGATGTCCTCGGGGCCGCCTACGAACTCGCCGCTCTCCTCCCAGGAGTAGCTCTTGGCCACGCCCTCGATGCCCTCGGCGTTCTGGAAGTACTCGACGACGTGTGCCCGCACCTCCTCGATGTCCTCGTCACCGTAGAGCTCCATGAGCGCTTCGATGATGATGTTCGTGA
>JBOGWV010000179.1:0-3865 GCA_050693975.1 Actinomycetota bacterium | reverse complement strand
TTGAGATCGATCAAGTGCCCGGGACTGGACAGACGCATGTTGAGGATCGGGATGAGGCTCTGGCCCCCCGCCAGCACCTTGGCGTCGGCTCCGAGCTCACCCAGCAACGCATCCACCTCGTCGCGCGTCCGAGGCCGGTGATAGGTGAACGGCGGGGGCTTCACCTACCTGGCGGTCCTGCGGCCGACGATTACGCCGATGATGGCCAGCGCGAAGCCGAGCGCCAAGCCCGCGAGGAAGGCTCGGTTGTCGGCGCGCGGCGCCGGCGGCTTGGCGAATACCCGTCCGATCTGTGCGGGGCCGGCCTCGGTTGCGACGGCCGAGGGCGCGGCGACCGCGGTGCCGGTCAACACCCCGTCCATCGCACCGAAGAATTCCTTGGACATCCGTTTGGAGGCGGCCCCGATCATCCGCTGACCCACTCCGGCGATGGGCCCCGTCACCTTCGCTTCGGCATCGTAGGCAAGCACCGTCCCGCCGACATCGGAGTCGGACAACCTGCTGAGCGCTTCGACCTCGATCGAGCCTGCCCCGCCGCGCGCCGACCCCCGCAGGACGCACGACTCGAAGTCCTTCTTGTCTTCGACGCTGAAGATTCCATCGTAGGTGCCCTTGACGCTACCGACCCCGATGTCGGCCGTGATCTTGTAGCGATCCGGTCCAACGACCTCCAGGCTCTTCGCGCCGGGAAGCGTTGCGGCGAGCAGCTCGGGATCCTGAAGTGCCTTCCACACACTCCGACGGTCCGCTCGAAATTCGTAGCGCCCCTGAATCTTCAAACCCTTCCCCCCGTCCTGAGGACTTCCTTACGGATCTTTCCTACCGAGGTCCGCGGCAAGCCCTCCACGAACTCGATGCTGCCGGGAACCTTGAATTTCGCCAGGCGAGTCGCGCACCAGGCAGTCAGTTCGTCCGCCGTGGCACTGGTTCCGTTTGCGAGCACGACGTAAACTTTGATTGCCTCATCGCGCATCTCATCCTGCACCCCAATAGCGGCCGACTCGAACACCGCAGGATGAGAGTTGACTACGCTTTCGATCTCACTCGCAGCAACGTTCTCGCCGGCGCGCTTGATCATGTCCTTCGCCCGGTCGACGAAGTGAAAGTACCCGTCCTCGTCCACTCGCACCTTGTCGCCGGTGTGAAGCCATCCGTTGATGATCGCACCGTGCGTTGCCCGTTCGTCGCTCAGGTAACCGGCCATGAGGGTCGTGCCCGGCTCGCCCGCCACCAGTAACTCCCCCACCTCGCCCTGAGTGACGTCGTGACCTCGCTCGTCGACCACGCGCAACGTGGCCCCGAGCGTCGGACGGCCGATGCTCATGTTGCGGCGCAGTCCGTAGAGTGGGTTGAGCGTCGGCGGAGCGATGGTCTCGGTCATTCCGTAGAGCTGAAGCAGAGGGCAGCCGAAACGACGTTCAAACGCATCTAATTGCTCCGGGGTGACGTTCTGGGAAAAGATCACCGCTCGCAACTCGTTCCCGGCGTCGTCTTCAGGTTCCGGTTGCGCGAGCAGCATCCGAATCGGCGCGGCAAAGAGGCTCGCGAGAGTGGCGCCGTGGCGGGCCGCCACACCGGCCCAGCGAGAGGCGCTGAATCGTTCCATCACGATCAGGGAGGATCCCGTCACCAGTGCCGACATCGACGAGTAGTACTGAGCGTTGGCATGGAACAGCGGCAGAGCGACGAGCATCCGGTCTTCGGGACGCACTCGCAGATGCTGAGCCACGACCTCACCGACGTGAAGGTAGTTGGCGTGAGTCACCTGCACGCCCTTGGGCCGGCTCGTCGTACCCGAGGTGTACAGGACCGCGGCGACGTCGGTGGAGCCCGCGGCCCCGGCGGCATCGTAAGAACCCGCCAGTTGAAGCTCGCTCTCGAGCGTGATCGCACCATCGATGGAGTCCGAGGAGCCGACGACCAACAGATCGCCCGAGTGGGCGGAGCGGACCGTGTCGATCAGTTCGGGCTGAGTGACCGACAGCCTGCAGTTCGCGTGAGCCCCCACGTAGGAGAGCTCGTCGGCGGTAAGCAACGGATTCGTCGGGACCATGACCGCGCCGAGCAGCGCGGTCCCGAACCAGAGGTCGTAGAACTCGGGACAGTTCCATAGGTGCAGGTGGACCCTGTCGCCGCTGCGCACGCCCCGCCCCTGGAGCACGCTCGCGGTGCCGCTTGCTCGCTGCAGCGCTTGCCCGTAGGAACGCCGTACGACCGCGCCGTCGAGATCCTCGAACACGAGCCACGGAGAAGACGGGCGCTCGGCGGCGCGCCGCTCGAGAACGCTGACGAGCGTATCGGCTCCGGTGGCAATGGCAGTCATAGGGATAGTCTCCTATCTCGTGACGAATCCCGCCGACCTCGACATGACCATTGCCGCCGCGTCGGTAGCGCGCGGCGAGCTATCGCCCCTCGAGCTGACCACTGCGTGCCTGGATAGGACGGCCGCCCTCGAGCCCGACATCAAGGCCTTCGTCACTCTCGACGACCAAGGCGCCCTCGAGCAGGCCCGGAGGCTCACCGAGGAGCTCGCCGCCTCGGGCCCGCGCACTCCCCTGCATGGTCTCCCGCTATGCGTCAAGGACTTGATTGACGTCGATGGGCTGCCGACCACCGCTTCGTCGCGCGTCCTCGAGGGCAACCTCGCCACCTCCGACGCGCCGGTCGTAGCTCGGCTTCGCGCCGCGGGAGCGGTGATCATGGGCAAGGCCAACACCCAGGAGTTCGCCTACGGGGTGGTCTCCGCCCCGACCCGCAACCCCTGGGATCGCGACCGCATCCCCGGCGGTTCGAGCGGGGGGACGGCTGCGGCTATCGCCGCGGGCATGTCGCTGGGCGGCATCGGGACCGACACCGCCGGGTCGATCAGGATCCCTTCGGCTCTTTGCGGAATCAGCGGTCTGAAGCCGAGACCGGGTGTGGTCTCGCTCGACGGCATCATTCCGCTGGCCCCGAGCCTCGATGCGTGCGGCCCGATGGCGCGGACGGTCGCCGACCTTCGCCTTCTGTTCGAGGTCATCGCCGGCCGCAAGCAAGCACTCCCCGATGCCCGACGGCTGCGTCTCGCCGTCCCCGGGTCGGCCGCCACCGTGGAAGCGAGCGAGAACGTGGCCGTCGCGATCGAGGCGGCCGCGAGCGCGCTCGCGGATGCGGGCGTCGAGCGAGTCGAGGTCGAGCTCGCGCCGTTCGCCGAGTGGGACCGACCTCGCTCGATGCCGCTGATGCTGGAAGCGCTGGAGGTCCATCGTTCCAGGGGCTGGTATCCGGAGCACGCGGACCGTTACACCGAGGAAACGCTGGGCTCGTTGCGCTACGCCGAGCAACTCACAGATGAAAAGATCGAGTCCTACCGCGCGGCGCTCCCCCTGCTCGTGGACAACCTCAACTCGGTGTTCGAGGGCGTCGACGTACTCGCCCTCCCCACGACGCAGGTCACCGCGCCCACGGTCGACGAATCCAAGGGTCGCGACGACGGGCACCGCCCGCCGGTGGTGCGAACGCTGACTCGCATCTGCGGGCCGGTCAACGTGTGCAGGCTGGCGGCGGCGAGTGTCCCCTGCGGATTCGACGACAACGATCTGCCGATCGGGCTGCAGCTGGTGGGGACCGACGAGGCGACCGTGCTGGCCGTCGCCTCGCTCTACCAATCGTTAACCGACTGGCATACCCGCCGCCCCTAGTGCTCCGTCTGCTAGCGGCTCCAGTCGACCCCGCTAACGCCGTCGATTTCGCTCAGGGCGTCGACGACCTCACTGGGCTGGAGGTGCGGCGGCATCTCGAGGCTCATGACGATCTGACGTTCGCCGTCGGTCTCGCCGACGATCTTCATCATCTGTACGCGTGCTCGAAGGCGATCGAGCACGTC
>JBOGWV010000178.1:0-4430 GCA_050693975.1 Actinomycetota bacterium | reverse complement strand
GTCGTGACGTGACGGAGACACTGCTAATTGTCGGGATTGCGGCGGCCGTGGTGTTCGTTGCCGTTTTTCTTATCGAGGGTGCGCTTCGACCCGGGTACGAGCCCACCTATCACACCGTCAGCCAGCTGAGCGTGGGTGACCGGGGTTGGATTCAGATCGCCAACTTCCTACTGATGGGACTGGCAATGTTCGCCTTCGCGGTCGGCGTCAACAGGACCCTAAACACTGCCGTCGGGGCCGTACTGTTGGCAATCTTCGGGCTCGGAGCGATCGCCTCCGGCGTGTTCGTAACGGACCCAACGCGCGGCTACCCACCTGGAGCCCCTACCGGAACTGCGGCCGAGGTGACCTGGCACCACAAGCTCCACGACGCGGTCGCCCCCCCGATGTTCCTCGCTATCTTCGGGGCGTGCCTAACGCTGGCAGGCCGCCTCGACGGCCCCTGGCGGCTGTACACGGTGCTCACCGCGATTGTTGGCCTCGCTCTAACCATCGGTACAGCTCTCGCGTATCAGAAGGACGCTGCTAACACCGGACTCGTACAACGCGCCCTCCTCCTCGTGTACTGGAGTTGGATCGTCCTGCTGGGCATCCACCTCCTCTGACATCCGCCCCCCAGCCCTGACTTACGGAGGGTCAGCGCTGCCCCGGAGCGGTCGAGAACTTTTCTGTACGTCACCTCGCGGTGACTCTATAGGGATAAGCGGAAGGACAAAAGACGGGGGACTCTTTCGGGCCGGTTCGCGCACCGCCCTTCTGGGACCCACGGAAAGAATGTCGTGCTTCACGCTTACTGGAGTGCCTGTTCCAGAGTCTCCAGTGGGTTGCGCTGGACGCGCGTTGGACACGCGAGGGCGAAAAACGATGCAAGACGGCGGCAACCGCGAAGGGCCCCGAAAAGCGTCTTTGAGCAGGTAAGACGCGCTCAACGAGAGACATTGAGAAACGACGAAAACACCCCTAGAACGAACTCATAACCCGGAGGTCGCGGGTTCAAATCCCGCCCCTGCAACGAGAAGCCGCAGGTCAGGGGCCTATCTTTCTCCGTGGTCCACAGTGCTCGCCTCGCCTGGACGCGCGTTGGACACGCGAGCCCGAGGCGCGTCCTCGAGAGTCGCCCGACCGACCATCGACGCGAGGTAAAAGCGCAGGTCAGGCGGGGGTCTTGAAAGATGTGTGCCCGCCGCTCTGCCTCATCGCCGGGTCGCCGGGGTGAAAACCCGGAGGTCAAGGAATGGGCTGCCTGCGAAGTGCGATAGCGAAGAACCGACCGAGGGACGATCCCTTAGCGGCGCCCTAACCTGCCGTCAGAAAGAACGTCTGCCGCAGATGCGAAGGCCAGAGCACCTGAAGGTCACTCGTCGGAGTAACCGCGCACGATGTAATCGACTCGCTCAAGAGGTCGGTCGCGCGCCACGTAGGCATCCTCCTGCGGCATCCAGGCATCGAGCCACGTCGAGCGCATCAACTCTCCGTCGCGTTCTACGCCACGCTCAAGACGCAGGACGAAAGGTGTCTCGACACGGACAACGCTCACGTCCCACGGATCACCTAGCTCACGACGTAGGACCGACACGCCTTCAACGATCACGACACCACCTGAGTCTGCCGCAGGGCTGCAGCCAAGAAAGTTTGCGACAAGATTTCAGGCCGAGATTGAGCGCGGATACAGATGCGAGTTCTTCGCCGAGGAAGACGTCTCTGATCTCTTTCCTGCTGTCCGAGAAGGTCCGCTTGGTGATCCGCCGACTCTCGTGTCTTACCTGTAGGCGTCGCGTCGATGCTCGACGCGATGAATCGTCACCATCTGCTCGCTTTCATCGATCGCATACACGATGCGGTACTCCCCACGCCTTGCCGCGTAGAGTCCTTCCAGTTGAAGGCGAAGCGCCTTTCCCGCTCTCTGCGGATTGGTAGCTATCGTCCCATCAATTGCTTCGAAGATTGCAGGTCGCACCTTGTCCGGAATCCCGCCGAGGTCGCGTCGGGCCTCGGGCGTGAACCGAACCCCGTACACCAAGGGTGCTATCTCAGGTCGTCGACGTCTACGAACTCGCCGCGAGCTGCTTGATCCAATGACCGCTTGAGCGCCGCCACCGAGTCCTGATCGTTGAGAATCTCAAGCGTTTCCTCAAGTCCTTCTAGATCGGCGGCGTTCATCAGCACAACCTCCCCGCCATCCGCCGTTGTGATTTTCACCCGCTCGCGTTTGCTGGTCACGGACTCAACGAGCTCCGAGAACCGATCTAGAGCTTGGTCGATCGAGAGAGGTTCGCTCATGGCTTCATTTTCGCACCCAAACGCTTTGAGGGCGAACGATTCGATTCCATTGGGCTCTAGGTGGCTGGTGCCAAGTAGGCGATTCTGACAATGATGGCACCGCTCTGCCCCAGAGTCGGCGAAATCGCGGCCAGAAGGCCGTGTGATCGGCTCCGAACCCGCCTCAGAAGCGCGCGCTGGCGCGCCAAAACAAGGGATCCCCGGCCACAGCCGGCCGCGGTCCCACCCGCGAGGCTCACACCGAGCGCGGCCAGCCGCGCCAGGTTCACCGCGGCTGCGAGCAACTTCCAATCCTGATCGACACGCGGCTGTCCCCTGACCCGTGCCCGGCGCCCGCCGTGACGGCGTCTCAGCAGGTGGGCGAGCTTGCGCTCGACCTTGGGACGGGTGGCCCGGTAGTCCTTCTTCCACGCCTCGTCCTGTTGGCGCTCGCGCGCCTTGGCGAGCAACGCTTCATATGGGCCGATGGTGACCGCGCGCCCTGTGGCGGAGGCCGTGCACTGGTCGCGCAGCGGGCACGAATCACAAGAATCCCCGAAGCGCGCATAGGCGTTTCCCGACGGCGTCGTCACGATCGGGGTGATCACATCGTTGGGACAGGTGACGGTGGCGGCGTCGAGATCGATGACAAAGCGGTCCTTTGCGAAGCGGCCTCCTGGGGCACTGGGTGGCTGCACCTTGGTCATCGCCACCACGCCGGCGTCTTCCAAGAACGCGAGGTTGGCCCCGCTGCCGTAGGCCGCATCGCCGTAGACCACCGCAGCGCTCGGCTGCTCCGCGGATTGGTCACCTGCGCCGGTGGAATCACTGTCACGCGCGCCTTTGTCGTCAGGTTCTGACGCCGCGCTCTCGTCGTCACTCGCGCCTGCATCTGCGGCTCCTAAAGCTTCGTTCCCATCATCACGCGCGCCTTCGTCGTGAACTGCTGGCGCCGCGCTCTCGTCGTCACTCGCGAGCGCGCTTGTGGCACAGGGGTCGTGCGCGTCGTGGGAAGCGTCGTCACCGGCAGCCGGGCGCCGGTCTTCTTGGGGATCATCGGCTCCGGCGCCGTCCGCATCTGCGGCCTCGGGGATGACGTCTTGCACGAGGCCGGCGAGCATGTCGCCGTCGCCCTGGTTGGCGGCACCGACCGCGGCTGCGGTGATGATCTCGGAGTCGGGGTCGATGGCGATGTGGCCCTTGTAGCCGTCGAAGCCCTGTGAGGAGGTCTTGTGGCCGTGGCGGGCGTCGGTGTCGACTGTCGAGATGACCCGGTCCTTGGCGGTTCTCCGGGCGATGCGAAAGAGATCGTCAGGCCCGTGCTCTACGTCCTGGCCGACGACGACCGCGAGCAGCTCCGCTGCCTCTGTGACCTCGGGGGAAAGGGCCTTGCCCTCGAGCGCTTCAAGCGCGTCGAGGGCGTCGTTGCAGAGCTCGTCGACGAGCGCGGCGCGCGCCTCGGGGTCGTCCCAGTCGCACACCGGCTTGCCCGCCGCTGCGTAATCGTCGTCGCGCTGGAGCACGGCCAGGAGCTCGCCCTCGAGGTCTTCATCCGCGGCCTTGAGCAGGCCCCTGATGGCGCTGCGGATCAAGGTCACGGTGTCTTGGGTCGCGACCGCGTCGTACAGCGGCGCGGAGTCGAGCACCCGGCGCACGCCCACGAGCCCGGCCTTTCTCGCCACGTCGGTGGTGACGGAAAAGACCCGGTCGGGGTCCTCTGAGTCCCGCAACCGGGCGCGCATATCGACCAGGACGGTGTGCACGAAGCCGGGATAGGTCTCGTCCACGCCGGCTGCGTACTTCCATCGCAGATCGAACCTGATCCGGTCCACCGCCTCCCGGTCCGAGCAGCCTTCCAGACGCTGCAGCACCATGACGGTGGCCACGATCGAGGGCGGGATCGAGCGCCGCCCGCGCTTGTGGAAGAGGTCCTCGAACATCTCGTCGGGAAACAGCCGGTCGCGCTCTCGGTGCAGGAGCGCATAGATCGAGTCGGCAGGGACAGCCTCGTCGCAGAACCGCTTCGCGTCGTCCAAGAGATCAGTCTGCCTCGTTGCCAGGCCGAGAGTCATTGAGGTGCCTCCTGAGCGAGAGAATTACGGTCGTGTAATTCTCTCAAGCCCGGGTCCTGATCGCGAGCACTGACGGCGAGAAAAACACCGCCCACCTAG
>JBOGWV010000177.1:0-64862 GCA_050693975.1 Actinomycetota bacterium | reverse complement strand
GCACAACGACGAGCGGGACCCTGAAGCGAACCTCACCCGACATTCCCGATCGATTGTGAGCGTCCTGCGCCATGTTGTCTTTGTTCCTACTTCCTCATGTCCCAGGCCTCGAGCTCGCGCTCGAAGTCATTCCAACTTACGGCTTCGGTGGCTTCTCGTTCCTCGCGCGCGTGCCACCGGAAGAAAATCACGGCGATGATAGTCCAAAGTAGCAGGCCGCCCCCGATCTTCATGATGAGACCCGCGATCATCTGATCGGTGGAGGCATCGATCCCCCACAGCCGGTCGACGGTCTCGTAATGCTTGTAGAGCACCCCTTCGGCAAACGTGAGAAACGACGCGGGAACCGTCGGCACGATCGAAGTCAGGAACAGGTAGAGCATCTTGCCCATCTCGCTCATGCGGCCCATCTCCGGGAGCGGAGCAACGACGGGCCACCACCCGATGATCGACACGCCGATGATCAGCGCGTGAATCGCTCCGTGCCCCGGGGTCGATGACGTTTGAATAGCGACGATCGCCGGCCAGTGGATGAATGCCATGAGCAGGTTGAAGGCGACGAGCGCAACCACGGGTTTTGTAATCACGCGCATCAGCTTGAAGCGAAGGCCCGATCCGATGAGTGATCGCAGCAGCCAGCGAGGCATCCCCATCAACAGCAGCGGTGGCACCACGAGAATGAAGGCCAGGTGCTGGATCATGTGGACGCTGAAGAGATAGTTCTCGGCGAGGTCGTGGACCGGCCAGTCGGCCGAGAACCACAGCACAATGATCCCTGAGTAGAAGCTGAACACCTGTGTCGGCGTTGCGGGCTTTTCGCCTTCGCCCACGCGTCTTGGGCCCAGCACGTTGACCGCCCACGCATAGCCGGCCGCCAGCACGACGAGGGCGACCCAGATCTCCGGGTGGGGATGCCAGGCCCAAGGATTTGGGGCCGTGGCGGCGAGTTCGGCCGTCGCTTGAGCCAGCGACATCACTTGCCGCTAACCGGTCGCGCCACCGGGGAGCGGCCCCCCGTTGGCGATGAAGAAGATCACCAGCACGATGGCGAAGACGAAAAGCGCGAACCCCAGACCCGTGACGAACAGGTACTTGAACAACTTGCTGTCGAACTTCAGGTGCATGAAGTACGCGACGACCATGACGAACTTCGCAACCGACAGCACGAGCAGCAGAGGGACGATCACACCCTGCAGAGCCTCAATGTAGAAAATCGCTACCTCAACGGCGGTGACGGCCGCCAGGATGACCGCAATTGTCACGTACTGGCGAGGCTGGGGATGGTGCGCCAGCTCGACTTCTTCTTGTTCTTCGGCCATGTGACTCACGACGCTCAGTCTCCCTGTTCCTACTGCGGTATGAGATAGACCACGGTAAAGATGATGATCCAGATGATGTCGACGAAGTGCCAGTAAAGACCGATCAGCTCGACCTTGCGGGGCGCGTCGTCCCCGAGGCGGCCGAACATGGACATCCCGACCAGCAGCATCAACATGAGGATGCCGACCGTGACGTGAGCACCGTGGAAGCCGGTCAGCACGAAGAAGCTCGAACCGAACGTGCTCGCGCTGAGACTCAAGCCCTCGTGCGCGAACTCGGTGAACTCGTAGATCTGGCCCCCGATGAACACCATGCCTAGCAATGCGGTCGCGAGAAGCCAGGCACGCATCCCCCGCTCGTCCCTCCGCTGGATTGCGGACAGCGCCAGAACCATGGTCAACGACGACATCAGCAGCACGAAAGAGCTGACCGACGTGTAGGGGATGTCGTACAGATCCTCCTTCGTGGGTCCGCTGCCGGCCTCGTTGCGGTAAAGCAGATAGGTCGAGATGAGCGAGCCGAAGAAGAGACACTCGGACCCGAGGAAGGCCCACATCCCCATCTTGGTGTTGTCAAGCCCCGTCGACGTGTGGTGTTCGGTCGCCGCCGTCGAGACCTCTTGGGTTGCCATTAGTGGTCGACCTCCGAGGGCTCGAGGACCCAGCCGAAGAGGCCCAGCAACAGAAACACCGCTCCAACGATGATCACCGGCCAGCTGTAGATCACGCCGTAGCCGAGCACCGGCATCGCCAACGCCGCAAGCGCGGGGAAGAACGAGGGGGCGGGCAGGTGAATGCCGTGATCGTCGGCGTGGGGGTCGTGCTCGGCCTCCGCCGTCGCGCCCCCAGCCACCACCGGAGTTGCATACTCATCCGGCTTGATCACGTACTTGCGGTGCCAGAAGTCGTCGCGCGCCTTGACCACGGGAACCTCGGCAAAGTTGTAAATGGGTGCCGGCGAGGGAATCGACCATTCCAAAGTGCGGGCATCCCAGGGATCCCCGCCCGCCTCTCTTCCCTTGCGGGCGGTCCGCATCGCGTTGAGGAAGAACACCGCGATCGAGAGCGCGATCGTGAACGCCCCCACCGTCGACACCAGATTCCAGAGGTTCCATCCCATCCCGTCTGGATATGTGTACGTCCTGCGCGGCATTCCCTCGAGACCGAGGATGTGCATCGGGCCAAACGCCAGATTGAATCCGATGATCATCAGCGCGAAGTGCAGTTTGCCCAGGCCTTCCGACAGCAGCTTGCCGAACGCCTTCGGCCACCAGTAATAGATGCCGGCGAAGAGTCCGAAGATGGCACCCCCGAACAGCACGTAGTGGAGGTGGGCCACGATGTAGTACGTGTCGGTCTGCTGTGCATCGGCAGGAACGATCCCGTGCGTCACTCCCGACAGGCCTCCGATGATGAACATCGATACGAAGCCGATCGCAAACAACATCGGAGTGTTGAAGTGAAGGTCGCCCTTCCACATGGTCCCCAACCAGTTGAAGATCTTCACTCCCGTTGGCACCGCGATGAACATCGTGGACAACGCAAACGCCGAGTTCGCGACGGGACCTAGGCCGACTGCGAACATATGGTGTGCCCAAACACCCCAGCCCATGAACCCGATCGCGATACCCGAGAACACCATTGCGGCGTAGCCAAAGATCGGCTTGCGGCTGAAGGTAGGCAAGACCTCGGACGTGATTCCCATGGCGGGGAGAATCATGATGTAGACCTCGGGGTGACCGAACAACCAGAACAGGTGCTGCCACAGCACCGGATCACCCCCGTTGACGGGGTTGAAGAAGTTGGCGTTGTAGACGCGGTCGAACATCAACTCGAACAGCGCCACCGCGAGGACCGGCATCGCGAACAGCAGCAAGAACGATGTCACCAGCGTCATCCAAATGAACACCGGCATGCGCATGAGCGTCATGCCCGGCGCGCGCATGTTGAGGATCGTGACGATGAAGTTGACCGCGCCCAGAAGCGACGCCAGACCCAGGATTTGCAGACCGATGGAGTAGAAGGTCATGCCGTTGCCGGGAAGCTGCGTGCTGAGCGGCGCGTAGCCGAACCAGCCACCGTTGGGCGCGCCCCCAAGGAGGAAGCTCGAATACAGAAACAGCCCGCCCGCTACGAACACCCAGTAGCTGAACGCGTTGATGCGCGGGAAAGCGACGTCACGGGCCCCGATCATGAGGGGAGCCAGATAGTTCATCAGCCCGACTCCAAGCGGCATGACGACCAAGAAGATCATTGTGAGGCCGTGCATCGTGAAGAACTGGTTATAGGTCTCGGCGGTCAGCACCTCGCCGTTGGGCACGATGAGCTGAGAGCGGATGGCGAGCGCCTCGAGGCCGCCGATCACGAAGAAGATCAGCGCGGTCGCGCAGTACATGATCCCGATCTTCTTGTGGTCGACCGACGTCACCCAGCTCCACCATCCGGTGGTAGCGCTCGGTCTGCGGAACAGGCCGCCCTGAGCCGCTGCTGTTGCCAACTAACTCACTCCCTTTTCCATCCGCTCTACTCGAGACTCTGAAGGTAGGCGACAAGGTCACGGATCTCATCCTCGCTCAGGTCCAGCGCCGGCATCTTGGAACCCGGCCTCACTCCGGCGGGGTCGCGCAGCCAGTTGGCCAGATTCTCCTCGTTGTTCTCGAAGGTCGCCCCCGCGAAGGTGCTGCGAGATGCAAAGTGCGAGAGGTTGGGGCCGGTGGCCGGCTGGGCGGCGTCCAGTCCGGTCTGCAGAGCGTGACACGTCCCGCAGGCGTACTCGGTCGGACCGTCCTCGACGATCGTGCTCTTGATCGGAAAGCTCTCCGCGAACAACTCTGCTCCGTTCGCCGCGTCGCCGCCGATCTCGGCCGCCGGCGCGCTCTGCTCCTCGACCCACTGCTCGAAGTCGTCGGGGTCGTGCGCGTAGGCGACGATCCTCATGTTGGCGTGGCTCAGCCCGCAGTACTCCTTGCACTGGCCCATGAAGCGCCCCGGCTCGTCGGCCTCGACCGGAAGGAAGTTGCTGTGGCCGGGCACGACGTCCTGGGTGCCGGCGAGCCGCGGGATCCAGAAGCTGTGGTTCACCTCGGCCGTTCCGTCGACGCGGTCGGTGGTAGCTCCCTGGATCTCGAGTACTACGGTCTCGCCCGTCGGGATGTGCAGCTCGTTGGCGGTGACTATGTTCTGGTCCGGATAGCGGTACTCCCACCAGAACTGGTGAGCGATTACCTCGATGCGCATCGCGCCTTCGGGCTGGGCACCCTGGAGCTCGAAGATCGTGCTTACCGTCGGCACCGAGATCCCGGCCAGTATCAGCGCAGGAATCACGGTCAGGATCACCTCGACCTTGGTGTTCCCGTGGAACTGAGCGGCCTTGCGGCCCTCTTTGTGCCGGAAGCGGATGATGGCAAAGATGAGCGCTCCCTGCACGAGCACGAACACGACCGCCGCGATGCCGAACGTGAGATCCCAGAGACTGTCCGCCGCCCGCGACGTCTCACCGGCCGGATTCAACGAGGATTGAGGTGCGTCCTCGGCGTTCGCGCATGAGGTTGCGGCGAGAACCAATGAAAAAAGGAGCGCGCCCCTTAGAGCCCGCTTTATGAACTTCCCGGAGAACGTCGATCTCATCTTGGCCACTGCAGGCGCAATATATCCGACGCGAGCCCGGTAGCCTGATGAAACATGGTGCCCTCGAACGAACTCGAAGAAAGCGCCGAACGTTCACGTTTTCGCAAGCGGATTGTGGTTGGGGTTGCGCTTGCCCTGATGGTCGGGGTGGTTGCGTTCCTGGCTCTCAAACCCGCTCCCGAGCAGGAGAAGACGGCACCGGAATTCTCGCTACCGCTCCTTTCGGGCGACGGCGAACTGGCAAGCTCCGACCTCGAGGGTAGACCCGTCGTCATCAACTTCTGGGCGTCGTGGTGCAAGCCCTGCAAGGAGGAGCTGCCCGCGTTCCAGGAACTGTACGAGCGCTATCAGGATGAGGTCGAGTTCGTCGGAATCAACATGAAGGACGACCTCGACGACGCAAGGGCGATGGCGGATATGTTCGGGCTGACGTACCCGCTCGTCATCGGAACGCTGGACATGGAGGACGAGTTCAGACTCGCCGGCTATCCGCAGACCTTCTTCATCACCTCGGACTACGAGTTCATCGACAGCACCATCCAGGCCAGCGAGGGGCCGGTCCTGATCGGCGAGGACGTGCCCGCCAACACCTCGGGGCTCGGCGGCATCAGCAAGGCCGAGTTGGAGCGGGAGATAGAAAGGCTGCTCGAACTAGAGAACTGATAGCGGGACATTTAGCGATCGTCTCGACGATTCGCGCCGGGAGAAATTGCTCGAAAGGAGGACCGGTGAACGCCGTCGCAACCGAAGGCCGCACGCCGAGCTCGTTGCTCGGGATGGTGATCTTCATCACCTCCGAGCTGATGTTCTTCGGTGCTCTGTTCGGCGCCTACTTCACCATTCGGGCGCAGGCCGGCGAGTGGCCGCCGGCCGACACACCTCACATCGACGCGCTCCGCACCGGTGTCTTCACGGTGTTTCTCGTTGCGTCGTCGTTCACCCAGCACCGGGGGGTGCTCGCCATCCGGAGGGGGGACCGGTCGGGACTCGTTCGCTGGACGGGGATCACCATCCTTTTGGGAATCGTCTTTCTCGCAGGGCAGGGCCTGGAGTACTCAGAACTGTTCGCCGAGGACTTCACGATCGGAACCAACGTGTTCGGCACGCTGTTCTTCACGATGACCGGCTTTCACGGCCTGCACGTGGGCGGGGGCCTCCTGATGCTGAGCATCGTCGTGGCCAAGGGTCGGATGGGGCACTTCACCGCGGAGCGCCACGGGCCCACCGAGGCGGTCGGCTACTACTGGCACTTCGTAGACGTCGTGTGGATCTTCCTGTTCACCGTCCTCTACCTCCTAGCCTGACCCCCCACCGACCCAGCTCGTTTCATGGGGCATCATGTGGAGCTGTATCACCGCTTCCGATCAGATTTCCTCCACGTGTTGTGACGTGCGCCACAGACGGGATCGGCGTCCGCTCTCCATGCTGATCGAATGACACACAGGGACAGCCGCGATCGTGCATTGGCCGACCTCAGCTGCCGGCAATTCGGGGCAGTCAATCGTACTCAGCTTGGCCACGGGGTTTACGGATTCATCGATTCGACGAGCGGTTCTGCGTGGCGATCTCCTGCCCGTGCTCCCGAAGGTCTTTCGGGTTTCCTCCGTCCCGGTCACGCTCCAGCAGCGGCGAATGGCTGCGGGGGCCTGACGCCGCCCTTTGCAACGCGACTGCAGCTCAGACCCTCGGCCTTCTCGGTGGGCGTCTATCCCAGATTGAGGTCGTGACCAAGCGAAGGCAAATCCCCAGCCCGGCTTCGTGGCGCACCGCCGGAGGGAGCCCCCGAACACAGACCTTTGCCATGTCGGAATCCTTCCCGTAGTGGCACCTCGGCGCACCCTCCTCGATCTGTGTGCATCTACTAGGAAGTCACAAGCCGAGATCGCACTGGATGCTGCTCTTCGCCAGGACTTGGTCTCGTTTGAGGAGCTCGAGACCATGCTCGGTTACGCCACAGAGCACCGGCTCACCGGAGCCGCACTCTTTAGAGAATTGCTCAGCGTTCGCGGCGAGGAGGAGGCAATGTCAGAAAGTGAGCTTGAGAGCGCCTTCATTCGAGTCATGCGGCGAGCTAGCTTTCCCAGTCCGAGCCGACAAGTGGGGGTTGAGTGGGACCAGTGTCATCGCCTTGACTTCGTGTTTCCGGATCACGGCCTCATCGTCGAGGTCGATGGACGCAAGTGGCATGCAAGCAGGCAGCGCTTCGCTGACGATCGTCGACGCGACAATGCTGCAACTCTTCGCGACCTGCGGGTCGTCCGTCTGACCTGGGAAGATGTGACGAGGGACGAGCCTACGTCGTGGACACAATCGGTCGGGCTCTAGGAATAATTCCTCTGTTCCGATGATCGCGTGGATGAAATCCGCTCAGGATCGACGAGAAACCTCCAAGGGTTGAGCTATCGGGGGTTAGAGGCAGCAGAAGTCTTTGGTGCGCCAGAGCCCGGTGCCCTCTTTGGCCGCTAACGCGGCTATCGCCAGTCCCGCCGCCGGGTCTGCCCACCACAAGCCCAAGGTGGCGTTGGCTATCAGGCCGCCGAGCAGCACCGCCGAGAGATAGGTGCACAGCGTCGTCTGGGTGGAGTCGGCCTCGAGCGAGCGGCTGTCCAAATCCCTCGCGGCCCGGCGCTTCCGATTGGCGAGCACCGGCATGACGATCAGCGAGGCCACGGCCAGGATGATTCCGGGGACGCTGGCCTCGGGCTTGGCCCCCGCCACCAGATCGAGCGCACTCTGGACTCCGATGTAGGCCGCCAGGGCGAAGAACGCCACCGCGACCAACCGAACGGCCCGGCGCTCGACGTCCTCGACGTGGGCGCCTTTCCGTTCAGCCCTCAGGCGCCACAGCAGAATGGAGGCCGACGAGGACTCGACGACCGAATCGAGGCCGAACCCGATCAGCGCCACCGAGCCGGCGGCTACTCCCGCCACCAGACCCACGACCGCTTCCAGCACGTTGTAGGCGAGCGATACGTACTCGAGCATCACGGCGCGTCGCAGGAGCTGCGGCCTGGAGGTGGCGGTGGGTGAAACCAAAGCGTTCACCGTTACAGCCTAGGCGCGGCCGCACGGCCGGTCACCTGCACACCTGCCCGGGCCCGGCAAGCCCGACAACGGCGGTGATTCCTTTATTGTTGGCAACCGTATGGAAGAGTCCACGGCAACGGCTGAAGGCCCCCCCGAGCGAACACCGGCCCCTAGCAAACGCCGCGCCAAATTTCTCGTCGGCGGCGGGGTGATAGCGCTCGCCATCATCGGATTGATCGCGTTCGCAATGACCAGGCCGGGCTCGACCTCGTTCTACATGACACCCAGCGAGCTTGAGGCGGCGGGAGCCTCGCAGCCGGGCGGCGACATCAAGGTGAACGGCGACCTGGTGCAGGATTCGATAGTCGAGGAGGGAGTCAACACGACCTTCGACATCACCGACGGGGACTCCCTGGTCACGGTGACCACCAACACCACCATGCCCGATGCCTTCTATAGCGACAGCGACAAGATCGAGATCATCGCCCAGGGTCGGTACGACGGAGAAAGCTTCACGGCCACTCAAGTGTTCGCCAAGTGTCCTTCGAAGTTCAAGGCACAGACGTGAGCCCGCCGTCTCGAACCCCCCGGAGTTAGGCGTGTCGCCCATTCGGTCTCTCGCCGAGCTCGGGCGACCCTCGCTGCTGGCCGCCGGAGTATTCGCGCTGTTCGCCATCGCCGCCTTCGTCGCGGCCGGTCGAAGCGGGCGCCGCGATCTGAGCGAGGCCGGCAAACGCTGCGTGTACGCGACCTTTGGATTCACGGCGCTGGCGACGCTGTCGTTGGTGAGCGCGCTGCTGGCGCACGACTTCAACGTCAGCTATGTCGCCAACTACACCTCTCGCTCGCTGAGCGTTCCCTACACGATCAGCGCGCTGTGGGGCGGCATGGAGGGCTCGCTGCTGTTCTGGACCACCTTGCTGACCGGCTTCTCGGCACTGGCGATCGCAAAGGCCCCCGCGCGCAACTCGAGGCTCGTCGGTTCGGCGGGTGCCGTGCTGATGGTCATCGCAGGGTTCTTCCTCTTCATGGTGGCCTTCCCGGGCAATCCCTTCGCCACCGTGACCGGCGCGGTCGAGCCCGACGGAAGCGGGCTCAACCCCCTGCTGCAATCACCCGGCATGGTCATCCACCCGCCGCTGCTGTACACCGGGTTCGTCGGCTTCTCGATTCCGTTTGCGTTCGCGATCGGCGCACTCATCACCAAGCGGCTAGACGACTCGTGGTTCACCGCGACGAGGCGGTGGACGCTGTTCGCGTGGACGGCCCTCAGCATCGGCATAGTGCTGGGAGGAGCCTGGGCCTACACGGAGCTCGGGTGGGGTGGTTACTGGGCCTGGGACCCCGTCGAGAACGCCTCCTTCATGCCCTGGCTTACCGCGACCGCGTTTCTGCACTCCGTCGTGATTCAGGAGAAGCGCCGGATGCTGAAGGTCTGGAACGTCACGCTGATCGTGCTCACCTACGTGCTTGCGGTGTTCGGCACCTTCTTGACTCGCTCGGGGTTGCTGAGCTCGATTCACACCTTCTCCGAGGGCCCGATCGGCAAGTACTTCCTGCCGTTCCTTGCGCTGCTGCTAATCGGAGGGCTCGGCATGGTGGCCTACCGTCTCGACGAGCTGCGAAGCGAGAACCGCCTCGACTCCCTGCTCTCTCGTGAGTCGGCGTTCCTCGCCAACAACGTGCTGTTCGTGGCCGCCGCGTTCACGGTGCTCTGGGGGACGATCTACCCGATCATCGCCGAGGTCTTCAGCGGCATCCGGCTGTCGGTGGGGCCCCCGTTCTTCAACGCGATCTTCACGCCCATCGGGCTAGCCATCATCGGGCTCGCGGGCATCGGTCCGCTCATCTCATGGAGACGTATGAGCAAGGGCTCGTTCTGGAGGATGGTGCGCGTGCCACTTGCCATCGGCGCGGTGGCGGCGATCGGCCTCGGGCTCGCGGGGATCACCAGCGCGGGAGCGTTGCTCTCGTTCGCGCTTTGTGCGTTCACGGCCGCGGCGATCATCGCCGAGTTCGTGCGCGGCAGCGGGGTCTACCGCCGCCGAGATGGGATCGGGATGCTGGCCTCACTCAACCAGGCGCTGCTCCGCAACCGGCGCCGCTACGGTGGCTACATCGTTCACCTCGGCGTGTTGTTGATCGTGATCGGCTTCGCGGGTAACGCATTCAAGGTCGAGCGGCGCGCCGAGCTGAGCCCCGGGGAGACGCTCGAGGTCGGGTCCTACGTGCTCGCCTACGACGGGCTGAACACGATGAGCACTCCGGAGAAGGACATCTTCGAGGCTCAGATAGCGGTGAGCCGCGGCGACGAGGACCTGGGGGTGATGCTCCCGCAGCGCAACTTCCACCTCGCTCAGGGGCAACCGCAGAGCGAGGTCGCCATCCGAACCAATCCCGTCGAAGACCTCTACATCGTGATGACCGGATTCGACGCGGATGAGTCCGCGGTGATCCGCGCGTTCGTCAATCCCCTTACCTGGTGGATATGGGCGGGGGCGGCCGTGATGCTGGGCGGCATGTTGATCATCATTTCGGGCGGCGCTCCGGTGGCGGTAGCCGCGACCAAGAAGTCCGCGGTAAAGAAACGAGAGCCGGCGGTGGCGCGATGAAACGAGCGCTCGCCCTCGCCTTGTTCACAACGCTCCTGCTTGCGATTCCCGCACGGGCGCAATCTCCGGAGGATCTCGCCAACGACATCTCCAACAAGGTGATGTCGCCCTACTGCCCCGGCGTAACGCTCCACGACTGCCCGTCGCAAAAGGCACTCGACCTGCGTGACGACATCGAGACCTACGCGCGCGACGGAATGACCGAGGCCGAGATCATGGATCGCCTCGAGGCCGACTTCGGGCCATCGATTCGAGCCGAGCCCTCATCCGAGGGCGCCGGCGTCCTCGCCTGGATCCTGCCCTCGATCGCACTGTTGATCGGCGGCGGCCTCGCGTGGACGTTGGTCAGGCGATGGTTCAAAGGGCCGCGCGCCACCGAGGGCAGCGAGAACCAACCGGTGGTCACGGTGTCGGGCGACGAACGCCGGCGGCTGGACGCCGAGCTCCGACAGCTCAGGAGGGAATCGTGATCCCGGCGCTGCTGGTGGCGGCCGTTGCGCTGGGGGTGCTCGCGTGGGTGACGCTGCCGCTGCGGAGGGGTCACACCGTCGATGCACCCGAGCCTGCCCGCGAGCTCGAGGAGGCGGTCGCTGACAAACGCGCCGCACTGGTGGCCATCGTTGACATCGAGAACGAGCGCGCGGTTGGAAAGATGTCGCAGGCGGATTTCGACGCGCTGAAGGCCGAGTACGAGGCCCAAGCCCTAACCGCGCTGCGTGCCGCCGACGCTCTGCGCGACTCCGCCGAACGACCGTCTCAGGAACCCGAATCGGACGACGAACTCGAGCTCGAGATCGCCGCGCTCAGGGAGCGGCTGAGCTGCCCGAACTGCGGCGCGGCTCGCACCCCGGGCGAAGCCTGCGAGCAGTGCGGCAACTAGCCGCTCGGGCTGTCGCGTTCGGTTTCGTCGCGCTGGCGCTCGCGGTCCTCGTCCCCACTGCCGAGGCGGCGCCCGGCGGCGTAATCAAGGGAGTCGTGACCAACGGAACGACGAACGAGCCCCAGGGCGGGGTCAAGGTCAGGCTTCTCGGCGGCACTCGGCTGGACGACGGAAGCTTCGAACAAGAGACCGAGAGCACCGCCACGACCGACGACAAGGGCCGCTTCGAGTTCCGGGAGCTGGCGGCGGGTGAAGAGCGCGTTTACACGCTCGACTTCCACTACCAGGGTGGTGACTTTCCGGGAGGCGCGGTGACCATCCCCGCGAGCGACGACGTCATCGAGGTCACGCAGAAGGTCTTCAACACCACGACCGACCCACGCGCCATCGTGATCCAAGACGACAGCATGTTCCTGCTGAAGGGTGAAGAAGGCGTCAGCGTCGTTCACTCCTTCAGGATCGTTAACGTTAGCCGCGAGGCTTACATCGGTCGCGGAGGTGGACCAAGCCGGGATCAGCCCGTACCGACGTTGTCTTTCTCGTTCCCCGAAGAGGCGCGCCGCGAAGGCGTGCAGATCGCCGACTCCGACCTCGACATCCCGGAGTTGCTCGACACGGAGACCGGTATCGGCATCACCAGCGCGGTGCCTCCGGACGAGACCAACATCACCTTCGCCTACACCCTGCGGGTGAACACGGGACAGGTCGACCTCGGCCGGCGCGCGCTCTACCCGACCCTCAACCTCAACGTCTTCGCCGAACCGCCCTTCACGATCGAGTCCCCCGACCTGGTCGAAGACGGGGTGGCCGAAATCGAGGGGACGAACTACGCGCGCTATCACAGCGAGGACACGATCACAGAGGGCAACGCCATCCAGATTCTCGCCACCGCCGAGGGGGGCGGCGACCCCGCGCTCGTAGGCGGCGCCATCGCGGCCGCCGTAGCGCTCGCGGCTCTCGTCGCCTTTGCGCTGGCACGTCGCCGCTCGTCCGCCTCGACGGCTCCGGCCCCCAAACCCCAATCGTCCTCGGAGACGCGCGACGATCTGTTGGTGGCGATCGCAGCGCTGGACCTCGAGCACCGAGGAGGAAGACTCACCGAAAAGGACTGGAAGACGAAGCGCGCTGCACTGAAGCGAAGGCTCGCCGAGCTGAGGTCCCCGGAGCCCGCTCCTTGATTGAGCTCCGAAAACTCTCGGTCACTTACGGCTCGACCACCGCGCTGCATCCCTTGGACCTAACGCTGTACGAGGGCGTCACGGGGCTGTTCGGCCCGAACGGCGCGGGGAAGTCGACACTGCTGCGAGTCCTGGCAGGTCTCCTGCGACCCGCAACCGGGACCGCTCTCCTCGGGAGCTCCGAGATTCGCTCGTCCGACGAATCGATCCGACGTCGCATCGGCTACTCGGGACACAACTCCGGCCTCTACGGGCGTCTTTCGGTCATCGAGAACCTGAGGCTTTTCGCCGAGCTCTACGGGGCTCCGGCCGCGCGTACGCCCATGGTGCTCGAGCAACTGGACATGACCGATCGATCCCACACGCTTGTCGGCGACCTGTCGGCGGGGCTCAAGCGCCGGGTGTCGGTGGCGCGGGCCATCCTGCACGAGCCCGACGTGCTGCTCCTCGACGAGCCCTATGCCAACCTGGATGACGACGCGAGCGCGCGTGTGTCCGACACCATCAAGTCCTGGCGCGCTCCGGGGCGCGCCGCCATCATCGCGACGCACGGCGCGAAGCGCGTGAAAGCGTTCGCCGACGCCGGAATCATCGTGCAGCGCGGACGCGTAGTCAGCTACCGGCGACGAACCGCGACCGGCTACGAGGTGGCCTCAACCATCAAAGAGGACAACTGATGGCCGCGTTCGTCCGGCGATCCGAAGGCCGGGCCCTTCGGGAACGCGGTTTCTTCGGGAAGACCATCCTTCTCATTCGCAAGGACCTGATCGTCGAGGCGCGCGGTCGCGACACGCTCCCGCCGATGCTCGCGTTTTGTCTGACGGTCGCGCTCTTGCTCGCGTTCTCGCTCCCCGGCGACACGCGCCTGCAAGACGCCGTCGACACTCCCGCAGGCACGGTGGCGCTCGCCGACGTCATCTCCGGATTCCTGTGGATCACCGTGCTGTTCGCGGGACTGATCGGCTTCGCCAGGACCTTCGAGGTCGAACGCGACGAGGACGCACTGGACGCGCTCCTCCTGGTCCCGCTCGACAGGTCGGGTCTGTTCGCCGCCAAAGCGATCGGCAACCTCGTCTACATCGCGGTGGTGCAGGTGATGCTCGTCTTAGTGTTTGCCCTGTTCTTCTCGCTCGGTCTCGGAGGTGGCTGGTGGGTGCTTGCGCTCGTGATCGCCCTTGTGGACCTGGGCTTCGTCGCCGTCGGCACGCTGTTCGCATCGCTGGCTGCGCAGACGCGCAGCCGTGAGCTCATGCTTCCCATACTGGCATTGCCGGCACTGGTGCCGGTCTTCATCGCAGCGGTAGAGTTGACCTCTGATCTGTTCATCGGCGGTGGACTGGACCAGGTGGCGGCCAGAGGGTGGTTCGGGGTCCTGATCGTGTTTGATCTGGTCTTCGTTACGGTAGGGGCATTGACCTTCGAATTTGCAATCGACTAGAGGTCCTTAGGCGGACCAAAAAGCAACCCGCGGCTTCAGCCGTGCGTCTCAACAACCGACTTCACAGTTCGACACCATGAGAAAACTCCTAGGCCTGATCATCGTGCTCTCACTCGCCGCAGCAGCCTGCGGCGAGGATGACGGCGCGCCCGCGGGCGAGAGCCTGCTCGCTCGAGCCGCGGCCGAGGGTGGGATCTCACTTCCCGAGCCCCTCGAAGCTACGCCGGCCTATCTCGTCGCCCCCAAGTCGGAGGCAACGCCCGAGTCCGTGGCGGAACTCGAGAGGACTCCGGGGGTAACCACGGTGGTCCCGGCTTCGGTCACCAGGATGAGGGTCACCGGCCCCGAGGGGACCGTTGTGTTGCGAGTCGCCGCCGTGGACGCCCTCGAATACCGCTCCGTCGCTCCCGAGGTCACGGGCGAGGCGGAGTTCGTGTGGACGTCCTTGCTCAGCGGAGAGAGCGTGCTGACCTACGACGCCGCGGAGAAGCTGGGCATCGACGGGGGCGGCTCCATCGGACTCGAGGGTGGGCGGGAGCTCGAGATCGGAGCCTTCGCGGAGAACGGGACGCCCAACATCGCCGACGTGGTGGTTGACATCAGCATCGGCCAGCAGCTGGAGCTGTCGGGCCGCCAGGTGATCACCGTGGGAGCGAAACCCGGGACGTCGGTCGATGCCCTGGGTACGGAGCTCACCGAGCGCATGCCCGACGCCGAGTTGATCCCGCTGCTTCCTCCGGACCTCATCTCCAACCCCGGTCCGCGTACCGGCGTCAGCGAACAGGGCAACGCGGAGGGCGGATTGATCGGCACCATGAACTTCAAGATCCTCGATGACGGCTTCATCAAGCCCTCACAGAGATGGATCGAGACGAACATCGCGACCACGACCGTGCCCATCGTGGGCGAGGTGAGCTGTCACCGCCTGCTGCTTCCCCAGCTCGAGGCCGCGCTCGCCGAGATCGAGGCCGAGGGCCTCTCGTCTTTGCTTCGGCCCGACGACTACGGCGGTTGCTACGTGCCTCGCTTCATAGATCGGAACCCCGAACTTCCCCTGTCGATGCACGCCTTCGGCCTCGCCATCGACCTGAACGTCTCCACGAACCAGCTCGGCAGTCGCGGCGACATGGACGCCAGCATCGTCGAGATCTTCGAGCGGTGGGGCTTCATCTGGGGTGGATCCTGGTCTCGCCCCGACCCCATGCACTTCGAGCTGGGCCGCCTGATCCAAAGCGACTGAACCCGTTGCGGAAATCGGTGGGTAGTCTGAGGGCGTGAGCCTGACCGACACCTCCGCGCCGCCTCGAATCACCTCCTGGGAGCCGCCCCCCGGCAGCCTGAAGACCCTCGGGATCGCGGCCTGGATCTCGATCGTCATCGCTCTGGCGATGATGTTCTTCGTGGCCCGCGTGGACGACTTCAACGGACCCATCCAAAAGATCTTCTACGTCCACGTACCATCGGCGTGGCTCGCCTACCTCTCGTTCGCCATCGTCTTCGTGTGCTCGATCGCCTTCCTGCGGACAAACAACCGCCGCTGGGACCTCTTGGCGCACTCGGCCGCGGAGATCGGCGTGGTGTTCACCAGCCTCGTTCTGGTCACCGGGCCGATCTGGGCAAGGCCCATCTGGGGCACCTGGTGGCAGTGGGATGCCCGCCTGACCTCGACCCTGGTGCTGTGGCTCGTCTACGTCGGCTACCTCTTTCTCAGAGGCTTGACCACGGATCCGTCCCGCAGCGGGCGATTGGCCGCGGTCGTGGGAATCATCGGGTTCATCAACGTCCCGATAGTCCATTACTCGGTCAACTGGTGGCGCACGCTCCACCCCCTGGGGCCCACCGTCGCCGACCCGGTCAACAACTCGGGCTTCGAGGCTCCCGAGCTGGCCACCTTCTTCGTGGCGCTCGGCGCCTTCACGCTCCTGTTCGCCTGGCTGCTGGCCGTCCGAGTCAGGCTGGGACGACTGCAGGACCTGGTAGCGGCTCGCTCGACGGCACAAGGCGCGGGGCGGGCTCGGCCGGACCGCAGAACAAACGACCGGTGAACACCACCGGCTGGATGATCGTGGCGTTTCTGGCGGTGGGGGTGGGAATAGCCGGATACCTGTTGTCCATGAGCGCGCGCCGGCGGCGCCTGATCAAACGACTTCACGATCTCGGGGAGACCGAAGAGCGGGGTTAGTGATCTCGCGCGACGCATATCTCGTGTCTGGCCGCGAAGTCGCAGGTCAAAAGCACAATTTCACAACTGCCTCGGCGGCTTTCCTGGTCTTTCACTCAACGTTGAGCGCGCGTTTCGTTGCTAATATGACGCTCGCATGGCAATCACGGCACGCATCTATAAGCACACCGACAAACCCATGAGCTGGGCGAAGGCCATCGTTCTGGGATCGGTGATTTGGGTTCTCGCTATCCTTTTGCTCGGCCAGTTGCCGTCGCTGATCATTTATTACGCCGACCAGTACATCGCAGAGATCATCGACTTCTCCACCAAGATCCCGGGCGTTGCCTCCGAGGGCCTGAATACCAAGCAGATCGCAATACTGCGCGACGTAGTGGCCAACGCGGTCCAGATGGGCTTACTCACGATTGCCTTGGTCGCGGCTTACATCTGGCAAGAACGCAAGCGCAAGCGGACGGGGGCCAAGGGCCTCACCGATACCGTGAAGGGCTACATGTCGGGCAAATGAGGCCGACCCGATTACGACCAACCAAGGAGGTGTGAGCCATGCCGGAACCGGAACCGAAACCGATGGAGATCATCGAGAAGCCCATCTTTCGCACCGACTACGAGATGCAACTGGTGGATTCCGACTGGCTCAAGGGTGCGGTGAAGCCCAAGCGCTTCATCGACTTCATTCCCGAACAGTGCATCCTGTGCGAGGGCTGCGTTGACATCTGTCCCTGGTACTGCATCTTCATGGTCGACCCGCTGGCCGTCGAGGAGTCCGGCAACGTAGAGCTCTCCCGGCAGATGAGCGGCAGCGACATCCTTTTTCTGATCGACGACAACGCATGCACACGCTGCAACCTATGCGTCGAGCGCTGCCCCACCGGCGCGCTCGTCCAGTCCGAGGTCACCGGTGGAAAGAAGCGGCGCGGCGCCCGGGCAATGGGCACGGTAGACAAGAGTCAAAAGGCTTCCTAGCGAAGGAGAGGTTGATTAGTGGCGAAGGCTTCTGGCCGACTTAGATTGGCGGAGCGCGTCGATCAGCTTCATAACGGTCAGCTGTGGCGGTCCATGTTCCGGCCGGGCTCGATCTTCCGGCGTGGCTACGCGGACTCGCCGCGCAATCGCGCCTACGTCATCATGAACTCGCTGCTCTACCACCTGCACCCCGTCAAGGTAAAGCGCCACGGCATCAAGCTCAGCTACACGCTGTGTCTCGGGGGACTGACCTTCTTCTTGTTCATCCTGCTGACCATCACCGGTATCTATCTGATGTTCTTCTACCGGCCGTCGGTCGAGATCGTGTACCAGGACATGCAGCGGCTCCACACTCAGGTGAGCTTCGGATTGCTTGTGCGGAACCTGCATCGTTGGGGCGCGCACTTGATGGTGATCAGCGTGTTCCTCCACATGGCGCGCGTCTTTTACACCGGCGCCTACAAGCCACCGCGCGAGTTCAACTGGATCGTAGGTGTGGTCCTTCTGCTGCTGACCCTGCTGCTGGCGTTCACCGGCTACCTTCTCCCCTGGGACCAACTCGCCGTGTGGGCGGTCACGGTCGGTACCGAGATGATGAAAAACTCGCCGGTGGTGGGTGATCAGGTGCAGTTCGCGTTACTCGGGGGTCCCGTCATCGGGCCCGAGACGCTGTTGCGCTGGTACACACTGCATGTGTTGTTCCTGCCCTTCATCATCGTGATCTTCATTTCGATTCACTTCTGGAGAGTCAGAAAGGACGGGGGAATCTCGGGCCCGCTGTAGGGGCGAGAGCTTTAGCTATGCCTACGCCAGACGAGGTATACGAGCAGGTACTGGCCGAGGAGACCGGCAAGGGCTCCTCGCCGGCCGTCGCGCAGGCCCGAGCCAAGGCCGCCCGGGTACGGGCGCAGCGCGGCTCCAAGAACCCGAGCAAGCCGGACCCGTCCACGGCCCCACCTCCTCCCGGCCACCCCGATGCAAGCGCGGCGGCCGAACCGGCGAAGGCCGAGGCCGAGCCCGCGGCGAAGGCCGAGGCCGAGCCTGCTGCGGCCGCCACTGCGTCAAAGCCTGCGGCCAGGCCGGCCGCCAAGCCGAGCACCGGCGCGCCGGCCAAGCGGGCCGTCGGCAACGGCAGCGCGGCGGTCCCGGAGCGCGTGCAGCGCCTGCTAGCGGTGGTAAAGCCCGAAGCCATCCAGAAGGTCGAGCGCCAGCCGATGGACCGCGTCAACGTGTGGCCTCACCTGATGGCCGCCGAGATGGTGTCGCTGCTGGTCGTGATGGGACTGCTGACGATCTTCTCGGTGATGGTCGACGCTCCGCTGCGCGACCTCAGCAACTTCAATCAGACCCCCAACCCATCGAAGGCGCCGTGGTATTTCCTCGGCTTGCAGGAGCTACTGCGTTACTTCCACCCGCAGGTCGCCGGAGTCACGATCCCGACCGTGATCATCATCGCCCTGTTCGCGGCGCCCTACATCGACCGCAACCCGTCGACGCGACCCGACGATCGCAAGCTTGCGATCGTGCTGTTTTCGTTCTTCATGCTGACTTTCGCCGTCCTGACAATCATCGGGATGTTCTTCAGGGGGCCCGGATTCAACTTCATCTTCCCGTGGGAGGGCGGCATCTTCTTCGAGTTGTAGCGATCGTCTCGACAATCGCGCAGGAACAGAAAGGGAACTTCGGCAGAAACGAAGGCAGCAACATGAGGGAGCACCAATGAGTCCAGGAACGATTGCACTGATAGTCGTCGCGTTGAGCGTCGCCGGGTGGGGGCTGTTCATGGCCAACATCGCGATCCGTCGCGAGCGCAAGGCGGCCCTGGCCAGCGCGTCCGGCTCGGGCGGGACCGCGACCGTCGAAGCTCCCGATCGCAAGGAGCCGGAGGCCCCCTCGGAGCCGGAGCCGGTGAAGAAGATTCCCGAAAAGAAAAAGAAGCCGCTCACCAACGAGCAACTCGCGGTGTCGAGGCGTCAGTTCCTCAACCGCGCCTGGACGGGGAGCTTCCTTACCTTTCTCGGACTCTTTGGGATGAGCACGCTCAGCTTCTTGTGGCCCAAGGTGCTGGGCGGCTTTGGCACCGAGATCAACGCGGGCAACTACGACGACATTCTCGAGCAGGTGGGGGCCGCCAACGACTTCGCTCCGCTGTTCATCCCCGAGGGTCGGTTCTGGCTCACTTTCTACGAGGGCACCGGCGACGCGGTTGCCTACGAGACTACGTTTGCGGTGGACACCAAGCTCGTGGCGTTGTACCGCAAGTGCGTGCACCTGGGTTGCTCGGTCCCCCATTGCCCGACGTCGACGTTGTTCGAGTGCCCCTGCCACGGATCCAAGTACCGTCTCAACGGCGAGTACTACGGCGGACCTGCCCCACGCGGGTTGGACCGCTTCCCAGTCGTCGTCAGCGGTGGCTCGGTCATGGTCGACACGGGCACGGTGGTGACGGGCCCGCCGCGCGGCACCAACACGTGGGACAAGTTCGCAGAGCCATCCGGCGCGTTCTGCGTGCCCGTTTAGCACTCAACTGACAAGAGGGAGACCGAAGAGCCAGCGATGGACACCAACGTACTGACGGTCGCGCTGCTGATCCTGGGAGGAGCGATCGTCCTCTGGGGCATCTTCATCGCGCGCAGCCGTTCGTCGCGCACCCCGGGAGCGCTGCTCGGGATTCCGCACGCCATGCGGCCGGGTGCTCCCGACTCGACCCTCGAGGGCAAGAGGCTCGAGCGCATCCAGATCGGTGGAGTGCTGTTCACCCTGGTCACCGCGGTGTTCATCCCGGTCTATTGGCTGCCCGAGGCCAACCGCCAGGCCTCGTTCCAGGAGCGCTTCGACGAGGAGTCGGTAGCGCGCGGGAAGTTCGTGTTCCAGGATCCCCCCGATCTCGAAGAGGACGCCGATCCGGTGGCCTTCAAAGAGGAGGAGCGGGCGATCTCGCTCGGCATGGGCTGCGCCAACTGCCACGGCGGCATCGCGGTCGACAAAGACACCGGCGAGATTCTCCCCGGAACCGCCGGTGGCGGGTTGGCGTTCCCCGCCTACGTCGACCCGGTAACCGGAGCGGAGATCGCATACCGCGCTCCGCCCCTCAACGCGGTGTTCCAGCGCTGGGACGAAGAGGTGGTGAGGTTCACCATCGAACGTGGCCGCCCGGGTACACCGATGGCGGCATGGGGCGTCGAGTTCGGCGGTCCCATGACCGAGCAGATGATCACCGACGTCATCGCCTTTCTCCGCTCGTTGCCCGATAATCAGACCAATCCGAACGACGAGCTCCCCGAGAATTGCCGGAACCCGGAGCCGGGCGACGAGAGCTGCGGTGAAGCCATCTTCCAGGCGCGCTGCGCGACCTGTCACGGCGACGAGGGGCAGGGGAAGGAGGGCTTGGGCGACGCCAACGATCCCTGGTACCAGGGGATGGCCCTGTGGAAGGGCGACGTGACCGCCCTCGACGAACGCCAGCACTACCTGACGGTTCAAAACGGGCGACGCTTCGCATTCATGCCCGCCTTCGGAGAAGCTCCGGCTCAGGGCACCCCGGTGCCCACCTATCCGCTTACCGACGCGCAGATCCGGGCGGTCATGGAATACGAGCGCGGACTCTGATGGATACGATCTTCGTCGAGGGTGTGGCTGCCGTCGTGTCGGCCGTCATCGTTTTCTGCGGAAGCGTGTGGCTGCTGCTCACGATGGTTCTGGGTGCGCGCTTGGCCTACTTCATCACCGCATCGGTGACGCTCGCGTTCCTGGTCATGATGGGGCTCGTGTGGTCGCTCAACCCGTTGGGCCCGGTCGGCGCGCTTCCCGGGTGGGAGGAAGTCTCGGTCTCTGAAGACCAGGCCGAGCTCGAGGGGCCCAGCGCCGGTAGCTACCCGGACTCCCCGTGGCAGAGCTTCGACGAGGAGAACGAGGACGATGCAGCGCTCGCGTCCGAGCTCGAGAGCGCGGCGACCGAGTCCGCCGGCGCGGGCATCGAGTCGGGAGATATCGAGGCCTTCGAGGACGCTGCCCAGCTCATCGTGTCGGAAGGCAGCGCGCGCTACGTCGAGTCCGACGGAGTCCGCTACGGAGCGGTTCAGTTGGAGCCGGCTCCGGCCCCCGAAGAGGAGGAGGCCGAAGAAGAGGCCGAGGAGCCCATCCAGCAGCTCGAGGTGTCGCCGGTGCCGTCACCCAGCCCCACCCCCGCGAGCGAGCTTCCCGATGAGAGCGCACGCGTGTACGCGCTGTTCGAGCTCGATCCCGGCAACCCCCTTGGAACCGCGCGCATGATCACGGCGGGCGGTTTTCTGTTGTTGGTGGCTCACCTGTTTGGACTGGGGCGTTCAGAACGACGCAGCAGGGCACTGACCGAGGACGTCAACGGCACCACCAAGACCTAGCGACCAGCGATCGTCTCGACGATCGCGCCAAGTCAGAGACTAGAGGAGCTCACGTGGAGATCGTTTGGAAGCTCAGATTCGCACTCGCCGCCTTGGTGGCGGTCGGGATGAGCGCGTGCTCCACTCCCGGCGTCAACGCGGGCGAGCAGGGCGGGCGGGCCTTCATCCTGTTCGCAGCCATGCTCGTGGTGACCGGCGCGGTCCTCGCCTACTTCCTCGGCAAAGAAGACTAATCGCTCGCCAAGTCTTAGTCACGCTCCCTCGGCTCGCTCTTGCAGCTATGTTGGATCGATGGCACGGGGCGACTTACGCGGGTATCTCGATTATGTGCGGCCTCATTATCTTTCTAAGGACGTGGCCCACGATCTCGGTCATATCTTGCGCATCGCGCAACGCCTCGACGGCCTCGAGCGTGGACTGAAGGTCAACGACCGGCCACTTCTGCACTTCCTGGCGGCCTGGCATGGCCTCGCCGACAAGATCGCGGGTGGGTCCTGGTTTGCCGACGCCACGCGCGCGTTTCTTCGAACCGACGGGTGGAACGACGACGCCATCGACACCGCCTACGTCGCGCTGGTTCGCCATGGGTCGTCGCCGGTGAGCGTCGAGGAACGAATCGTGCACGATGCGAACGCCCTGGAGACGATCGGGGCCTTCGGCATCGCGAAGGCCTTCACCAAGGGAGGCTCGGAGGGCCATACCTACGAGGAGACGATCGCCGTTTACGAACGCAATCTAGAGAAGGCGGAGTTCTCGACGCCGCGCGGGCGGGAGCTTGCGCTCGAGGGCCGGGAGTACGCTCGCCGGTTTCTTGCCCGCCTGAGCGGCGAGCTCTAGAGAGGTCGTCGCCTACTTCCTCTTACGGCGGTCACGGAAGAACTGCGCGAAGCCGAGGGCGAGCAGCAGATAGCCGCCGAAATTCGCCACGAACATTGCCGAGTCGGGGAAGTCGTCCTTCAGCCATGCCTGCATTGCGGAGGCCGCAAGCAGGATGAGCGCGCCGCCGAGCATGAGGCGGCGCCACGCCTCGACCCGGTCCCACCACGCATGGACGAGCGACGGCGCGCCCTCAGTCTCGGGCGCGTCACTTCGTTCGGGGGACTCGAGGTCGTCCCCGGGCTCTTCGCCGGGTCGCTTATCCGAGGGTGGCGAGGACATCCGCGGCCGCGTGGACGATCTGGTCGATGTGATCCTCGGTGTGAGCGTCCGAGAGGAACAGAGCCTCGAAGCGCGACGGAGGCAGGTAGATACCCCGCTCGAGCATGCCTCTGAAGAAGCGGGCGTAGGAGTCGGCTGAGGTGGCCGCGGCCTGCGTGTAGTTGGTCACTTCCTCCTCGGCGAAGAAGAACCCGGCGAGGCCCCCGATCGCCGCGGCGTAGACGGGCTCCGTGGCGGAATGATCGGCGGCGTCCACCAGTCCCCGCACGAGCGAGCGAGCGCGAGTCTGGATGCGCTCGTAGATGCCTGGGGAGGCCTGAATCATCTGCAGGTTGGTCAGGCCCGCCGCCATCGCCACCGGATTGCCCGACAGCGTGCCGGCCTGGTAGATGGGGCCCGTCGGGGCCAACTGGTCGAGAAGCTCGGCCGGACCGGCCACTGCACCCACCGGCAGACCTCCGCCGATGATCTTGCCCAGCATGACGAGGTCGGCTCTCACGCCGAAACGCTCCTGGGCGCCGCCGGCACCTAGCCGGAACCCGGTGATGACCTCGTCGAACACCAGCAGTGCACCGATGTCGTCGGCGATGGTGCGAAGCCCCTCGAGGAAACCTTCGTTGGGGACCACCAGGCCCATGTTGGCGGCCACCGGCTCGACGAGAATCGCGGCGACGTCGTCCGCGAACGGCTCGACTGCCGAACGCACGGCATCGAGGTCGTTGTACTCGCACGTGATCGTGTCCGCCGTGGTCCCGTCCGTCACACCGGGGGTCCCAGGGATCCCCAGCGTCGCCACTCCGGATCCCGCCTCGACCAGCAACGCGTCGATGTGTCCGTGATAGCACCCGTTGAATTTGAGCAGCTTGTTGCGACCGGTCGCGCCCCGAGCGAGACGCGCCGCGCTCATCCCCGCCTCGGTCCCCGACGACACGAACCGAACGCGTTCGACGTTCGGAATCATCGATACG
The DNA here is from genome assembly GCA_050693975.1 of Actinomycetota bacterium. Classification (GTDB taxonomy): domain Bacteria; phylum Actinomycetota; class CADDZG01; order CADDZG01; family WHSQ01; genus WHSV01. The sequence goes on along the minus strand of JBOGWV010000177.1, from coordinate 41,125 downwards.
ACGGTGCACGCCATCTCGACCTCGACCTCGCTCGGAGTGCCGAACGACGTCCCGCGCGCCGCCGCGTCCGAAACGGCGCGCACGATCTCGGGATGAGCATGGCCGAACAGAAGCGCGCCCCAAGATTGAACGAGGTCGATGTACTGGTTGCCGTCGACGTCGGTGATCGTAGCCCCCGACGCGCTCTGCACGAAGAAGGGGTCGCTGCCGACCGCGTTGAACGAGCGCACCGGCGACGACACACCACCGGGCATCAGGTGGCGAGCCTCATCGAACAGCTTGTGCGAACGGGAGCGATCCATGCGCGCTTACGCGACCAACGAAGTCGCGCCGATCACGTCAGCCATTCGGAGGCCCTCTTGGCGTGGTAGGTGACGACGAGGTCGGCGCCTGCGCGGCGAATGGAGGTCAGCACTTCGAGGGTCGCGTTGCGCTCGTCGATCCAACCTCGCTCCACCCCGGCCATCAGCATCGAGTACTCGCCGGAGACGTTGTAGGCGGCCGTCGGGAAGTCGAACCGCTCCTTGACCTCTCGCAGCACATCGAGATAGCCGAGCGCCGGCTTGATCATGACCGCGTCGGCTCCCTCGGCGATGTCTAGCTCGACCTCGCGCAGTGCCTCGGAGAGGTTCGGAGGGTCCTGCTGGTAGCTGCGGCGGTCGCCAAAGCGGGGAGCACCCTCCGCGGCCTGGCGGAACGGTCCATAGAAGCTCGAGGCGTACTTGGCCGAGTAGGCCAGGATCGGAGTGTGTCGGTGGTTCGCATCGTCGAGCGCCGCTCGGACGGCGTCCACCTGCCCATCCATCATGCCGCTCGGTGCGACGACGTCGGCTCCGGCGGCCGCTTGGCTCACCGCGATGCGCCCGTAAACATCCAGGGTCGCGTCGTTGTCGACATCCTCATCTGCGATCACGCCGCAGTGCCCGTGATCTGTGTACTCGCACATGCAGAGGTCGGCGACGACCACGAAATCGTCGCCCAGCTCGTCCTTAACGGCGCGCAGTCCCTGCTGCAGGATGCCTCCGGGATTGTGGGACTCGCTCCCCCGCGGGTCCTTGCGTTCCGGGATGCCGAACAACAGCACCCCGGCCACGCCGCGCGCCGCTAGCTCGTGTGCCTCCTTCGTCAGCGAGTCGATCGTGTGCTTGAAGTGACCGGGCATGGACTCGATCGCTTCGGGCTCGTCGATCGCCTCCTTCACGAACAGCGGAGCGATGAAGTTCGAGGGGGCCAGGGTGGTCTCGGAGAACGCCCTGCGCAGACCCGGGGTGCGCCGGAGCCGGCGTGGTCGGTAGGAGGGGAACGAGCTCATGGCTCCATTGTCGCATCATCGGCTTTGGAACCCGCTGCGTCGTCGGCGTCCTCGGTGAACTCGTCCTCCTCATCGGTGAGCTCCGCGGCTGCGAGGCCCGAGAAGTGCTCGATCAGCGCGTGGTTGAGACCCTGCGCGGTGTGCTCCTCGGCTACCACATCGACTCGGAAACCCAGGTCGCGCGCCGCGTCGGCGGTCGTCGGGCCGATACAGGCCACGCTCAGTTCGCGGGGCTCCGATTCAGGGCCGAGCCCCAGCTCCTGAGGATCACCCACGAGCTGGACGAACGCCCGCACCGCCGACGCGCTTGCGAAGGTCACGACGTCCACTCGGCCGGCCCGGACACGCTCGACCGAGGGTTGCGAAACCGAGCCAAGAACGTTGCGATAGGTGGCGCAATCCTCGGGGGTCCAACCGGAGCCGCGCAGAAGGTCGACGATGTCGCTCGGCCCGTTCTCGACTCGTGGCAGCAACACGCGGCCCACGCCCCGATCCATCCCGGCGGCCAGAGTTTCCGCGGTGAAGGTCTCGGGCACGAAGTCGGCCTTGATCCCGCGCTCGGCCAGCAGGGCGGCCGTCACGCTGCCCACCGCGGCCACCTTGGTTCTGGCGAACGCCCGGGCATCGTAGCCGCAGGCGTCGATCCGCTCGAAGAACTTCTCGAGCCCGTTAGCCGAGGTGAACACCACCCATGCATACAGACCCTCGGCCAGCTTCTTCGCGGCCAGATCGACGTCGACGAAACTCTCCGGATCTACGATCTCGATGGTCGGAAGGTAGATGACCTCGGCCCCCGACTCCGCGAGGATGTCGCCGAACGCCTGAGCCTGGTGCTGAGCGCGCGTCACCACGATGCGTACACCGTGCAACGGGCGTCGCTCGAACCAGGAGATCGTGTCGCGAAGCTTCACGACCTCACCTATGTAGGTGGTTGCAGGAGACCTAATCGCCGCGTCGGCGGCGAGCTCGCCGATCTTCTCGAGCGGCCCCGTCACCACGCGCTGGCGCGGAAGCGTGCCCCACTCGACCACCGCCGCGGGTGTCTGTGGGTCTCGTCCCCTGGCTATGAGGCGAGTAGCGACACTCCGCAGCGCGCGCACGCCCATCATCAACACCAAGGTGTCGGGCCCGGTGGCCATTTGGTCCCAGGGAATGGAGCCCTCGGCCTCTTCGTTGGCCGTCAGCACCGCAAAGTTCCGGGCGACACCGCGGTGAGTGACCGGGATACCCGCGTAGGCCGCGGCGCTTGTCGCCGAAGTCACTCCCGGCACGACCTCGAAGGGAACATCGGACTGCACGAGCAGCTCGAGCTCTTCGCTGCCGCGCCCGAACACGAATGGATCTCCGCCCTTGAGTCGCACGACCATCGCACCGCCTTTGGCGCGCTCGATCATCAGCGCGTCGGCAACGAGTTGTCGCGAGTGCTCCTCGCCGGGTCTCTTGCCGACGAAGATGCGCTCGGCGTTGGGCGCCTCGTCGAGCAGCTCCGGCGGAACCAGCCGGTCGTACAACAACACGTCGCAGGACCGAACGAGGGCGAGACCACGCGCGGTTACCAACCCGGGATCGCCCGGCCCCGCACCAACGAGATAGACCCAGCCTGCGCCGCTCATGACTCCAGCTCCTTGATGTCCTCGAGGATCTCCGTGCCTCCCGCCGCGAGAATCGCTTCGGCGAGCTCGGCCCCCAGGGCCGCGGCCCGTGCCAGGGGCCCGGATATACGGTCGCGCAGAATCTGGTCGGTGTGGGGAGAGCCCAGGAGCCCGGTCACGAGGAGGCTCCCGTTGCTCGCGACCGCGTGGCACCCGAGGGGCACGGAGCAGCCGCCCTCGAGGCGCTCGGAGAAGGCGCGCTCGCACTCCACCTCGGCGGCCGCCCGTGAGTCGGCGATGCCCCCGAACAGCGCGGCCAGATCGGAGCGGTCGGCCCGTGCCTCCACGGCCAGCGCCCCCTGAGCCGGAGCCGGGACCCAGCGCCCTGGGTGGAGGGGGGCGAACGTCGATCGTTCGACGCCGCCGAGCCGCGCGATGCCCGCCGCCGCCAGTACCGCGGCATCAACGTCTTTGTCCGCGACCTTACGGAGGCGCGTATCGAGATTGCCACGAAACTCGACGACCTCGAGGTCCGGTCGCATCTCGGTGAGCAACACCCGCCGGCGCATACTCGACGTGCCGACGCGCGCGCCCGCCGGTAGGGCGCTCAATCGCTCCTCACCAGCCTCGCCCTCGCCACCGACGACGACGTCTCGGACATCGGCGCGCTCGGGAACACAGATGAGCGCGCACTCTTCAGCGAGTTGGGCGGTGAGGTCCTTGGCGGAGTGGAGTGCGACGTCGGCCCGCCCGGCCAGTACCTCTCGTTCGACCTCACTGGTGAAGATGCCCTTGGTGCCCAGGTCCGCAAAGGAACGGTTCTTGTCCCTGTCACCCGTTGTGGACACGGTCACCACCTCGACCTCGAGTGAGGACTTGTGTGCGCGCAGTTGCCGGCTGAGGATCTCGGTCTGGCGGAGTGCGAGCTTCGAGCCGCGGCTCGCTATGACAATGCGGTCAGGAGTCGAGGTCATCTTCGAGCTCGAAGAGCTCGTACAGGGCCTCGAGGTAGACGTGCCCCTGAGTGGAGCTCGCGATCTCCTTGGACTTGCTGAGCGGAGCGTGGAGGATCTTGTTGACGATCCGCCTCGTTAGCTGCTCGATGGCCGCCCTCTGTTCGTCGCTCACTCCGGCGAGCTGCGAAGAGAAGCGTTCGAGCTCGGCGACACGCACCGCCTCGGACTGGTCGACCAGGCGCGCGATGGCGGGAGCGACTTCAACCGCGCGCTCCCAGCGAGCGAAGCGTTCGAGCTCAGTGGTCACGATGCTCTCGACCTTGGCGATCTCGGACACGCGGCCACCCATGTTGTTCTCGACGAGAGCGCGGAGATCCTCGATGTCCCGGAGTACCACTCCGTCGATCTCGGCAACCGAGGGATCCACGTCCCGCGGTACGGCGATGTCGACGATGAACAGCGCGTCCGGCCTGGTGCGACCCTCGACCGCGGTGCGCACCGTCTTGTGGTCGAGCACCGCGCCGGGAGCCATTGTCGAGCAGATGACGATGTCGGCACCCGAGAGCACCTCGGGAAGCTCTCCCAGGCTGCGGGGCTTGACGCCGTATGCGTCGGCCAAGCTCTGCGCGCGCTCCTCGCCGCGATTTACAACTATCGTCTCGGTCGCGCCGGCGGCCTGCAAAGCCTGCACCGCCAAACGGCCCATCTTCCCGGCCCCCACGATGACCACGCTCTTGCCCTCAAGCGAATAGCCACCGCGTCCGTTCTGCGGTCCGGCCGAGCCCGCCCCGCGTCCGTTCTGCGGTTCGACCGAGCCCGCCCCGCGTCCCGCGAAGGCGCGCCGCGCCAGCTCGACCGCGGCCGACGACACCGACACCGGATTGCGTGAGATCTCGGTTTCGCTGCGAGCGCGCTTGCCGACGGTTAGCGCTTGACTGAATGCGCGACGAAGGTTGCGACCGACGGTGTCCTCTTCCTCGGCGAACGCAACGGCCTTGCGCACCTGCCCGAGAATCTCCGACTCACCGACGACGAGTGAGTCGACACCCGCGGCAACGCGGAACAGATGCGACACCGCTCCCTCGTCGAAGTAGGTGTAGAGATGGTCGCTGAAGTCCTCCGGTGCGATGTGGCAGAACTCGCTGAGGAAGTTGCGCAGTCCCTGCGCGCCCGGATGAAACTTTGTGACGCTGGCATAGACCTCGACGCGGTTACAGGTCGACAGGATTGCGCCCTCGGTCACGTGCTCGGAGTTCATTAACTCGGCCAGAGCCTTCGCGTGCCGCTCGTCGGGGATGGCGAGCTGCTCGAGCAGGCTTATCGGAGAGGTCTTGTGGTTGAGCCCCACGACCACGATGGACATGGGTCGAACCTACCTCCGAGTCGGGTCTTGGTTCTCGAGGCGCCGGTTGGCCTCACGTGCGGTCTCGATCGCCTTGGTGCGCTGCTGGTAGAAGCTCAGGATCTGAAGCTCGACCGACAGATCGACCTTGCGCACGTTGACGTCGGGCGGGACGTTCACGTGACAGGGGGCGAAGTTGAGGATCGACTTGATCCCGGCGTCGACGAGTTTCTCGGCCACCTCTTGTGCGGCGATCGGAGGGGTCGAGATGATGCCGATGCACAACCCCTCCTCGGCGACGGTCTCCTTGAGCTCGTCGATGTGCCGCACCGTTATGCCCCCGACCTCGGCCCCCACGACGTCGTCGTCGGAGTCGAACAGCGCGGTGATGCGGAAACCGCGCTCGGCGAAACCCTTGTAGGAGGCAAGCGCACGCCCGAGGTTACCGATGCCGATCATGGCGGTAGGCCAGTCCTGGGTGAGGCCGAGCTCGCGAGTGATCTGGTAGAGGAGGTACTCGACGTCGTAGCCGACGCCCCGGGTCCCATACGAGCCCAGGTAGCTCAGGTCCTTGCGAACCTTGGCTGCGTTGACGCCGGCGAGCCGCGCCAGCTCCTCGGAGCTGACCGTCATGACGCCGCGGCTCTCGGCCAGGTCCAGCAGCGAGCGGAGGTACATGGGGAGCCTGGCGACGGTGGCCTCGGGTATTGGTCGATTACGCATAGGAGAAGTATCCTACGGGCTTGTGACGGCAATCACAAACCATAAAAGCCGCCCTGACCTGCTCTTTTGGCTGATGCACACCAGAGCCAAGGAACCAGATGTGAATTTGTGCTGCGAGTCCGGTCAGAACGCGCTCCAGAAGTCGAGGTTGGCTGCGGTGAACGCCTTCTGCATCCAGATCGACAGCTGAAACAGCTGGTCGGTCACGAACAGCAGGCCGACGATTACCAGTAGGGCCCCGCTAACCAGGTTGATGGTGCGCGTGTGAACGCGGAGCCACCTCACCGCCCCGGTGAGCCTCGACACCCCGATCCCGGCTAGCAGGAAGGGCACTCCGAGTCCGAGCGAGTAGACGAACAGCAGGAACGCACCCTCGCCGACGCCTCCTGTGGTCCCGCGGCCTGCGGCCATCGCCAGCACCGCTCCCATGGTGGCCCCGATGCAGGGACTCCAGCCGAACGCGAACGCCGCGCCAAGCAGCGCCGAGCCGGCAAGCCCGGCCCCCGGAGTGGGATGGAATCGCTTTTCGCGGTAGAGGAAGGGGATCTTCAGCACGCCCATGAACACCAGGCCCAGGATGATGATCAGCACGCCACCGGCACGCGCGAGCTCGAGCCGGTAGTCACGTAGAAATGATCCGAGCAGGGTCGCGGTCGCGCCCAGCGCGACGAACACCGCGGTGAATCCCCCCACGAACGACAGCGCGGCGCCCCCCGCGCGAAACGACTCACGTCCGCCGGTCTCCTGGGCGCCTACCCCCGACATATACGAGATGTAGCCGGGGACCAGCGGCAGCACGCACGGAGACAGGAAGGAGACCAGGCCTGCGGCGAACGCGATGCCGATCGTCGGGTCAGCCATGGGTCAAGAGCCCGCTCCGGCCACGAGATCGTCGAGCAGGCCCTGGAGATAGGCCGCATCGGTGACGGCCCCCGGAATGTGCTCGACGATGGTGCCGTCGGCCGAGATCAAGAATGTCTCCGGTTGCCCGGTCAGTCCGTAGTCGTCTTCGATGGTGCGGCCCTCGTCGCGCACGCTCGGATAGCCGACGTCGAAGCGTTGCTCGAACGCCCGGGCGTCGCTCGGAGCATCTTTGATGTTGACTCCGAGAAACGCGACCTCCCCTTCGAACTGCTCGGCCATGGTGTCGAACACGGCCGCCTCTTCCTCGCAGGGCACGCACCACGATGCCCAGAAGTTGATCAGCACCGGCCTTCCCTCGAAATCCCCGAGCGCGAGCGAACCCGACCCATCCAGCCGTTCGGCGGTGAACGGGGGGGCGGTGTCACCGGGCTGAGGGGCGGAGCCCTTGGTGAAGGTCGCCCATACGAGAAGCGCGATGACCGCGACGGCCGGGCCGACGATCAGTCCGGCCCGCGCCCAGTTGCGTTTGGTGCGCGTAGGGGTGGGGGGCACAGCGGCGTTCATGGATCAATCTTCGCGTGGCTGAACCGCAAGGATTCCCCGACTGGCCGCCCTGCGATCAGGCGATGGAGCGGGCTAGAGCGCTCAGCAGGGGGCGCGTCGCGGAGATCCAATGACGCTCCAGTGCCGCGCAGGCTTCGTCCAGGTCGCCTTGGTCGACCGCCTCCATCACGGCCTCGTGCTGGAACACAAGCGAGGGATGGGGCCAGCTCCCGGCGAGGTCGGACGTCGCCAGGAAGTAGCGGCGTTCGACGAAGCGCCAGCGACTCAGCTGCTCCTGCAGAGTGCCGTTGGTGCTGCCCGAAGTGAGTAGCGCGTGCCATCGCTCGTCGACCCAACGGGCCTCGGTCGAATTCGGTGCCACCTGGTATTCGGCGTGGAGACCACGAAGGCGGTCGAGCTTGTGCAGCGCGACGCCACCGCCGCTCCGCAGCGCCAGAACCTCGAGCGCGGCGAGGATGGGAAAGACCTCTCGTGCCTGAGCGACGGTCAGTGGGGAGGCCACGAAGCCGCGCGCCGGTTCGCACGCCACGAGCCCCTCGCCCACCAGTAACAACAACGCCTCGCGCAGGGGGGTACGGCTGACCCCGAGCTCGCCCGAAAGGATCGATTCGTTGATGCGGGCCCCAGGGCCCAGCTCGCCCGTGACCACCAGAGATCGCAGGCGGTCGACTATCTCGTCGCGCAGCGAACCACGCGTTATGAGCTCCATGGCCACCCGAACACTGTATGCAGTGCGCAGACGCGCCCCTCGGATTTGGGTCTGGACAATTCCCATGAATCGCCTAATCTGACCTCGAGGAGGGGCAGGCGTTTTCGGCCTGCCCCTTTCCGCGCCTCTGCATCCGATCCATGGCGGGCTCCTGAGTCCGCCGGGCCCTACGCATGGAGGTGCTCGTGTCTCAACCGCTCGCATCCCCGATCCTCGACTCGCTGCGTCCCCGGGATCGCGCCCGCCTGATGGATCGCGCGGTGCTCCGGCGCCTGGTGGCCGGGGAGCGCCTGTATCTCGCAGGAGACCACGGTCGCAGGGCTCATCTCGTCTGCTCAGGCGTGGTCAAGATGACCGCGCACGACACCGAGGGCCGCGAGACCATCCTGTGCCTGGGGTTGCCCGGCGACATCATCGGAGATGTGGCCGCACTCGACGGCAACCCGCAGCCACTCGATGCCGTCGCCGCGATGAGAACCACGGCCTTCGGCTTCGACTCCGACCTGTTTGTTGCGGTCCTCGAGACCAACCCCGCGGCGTGCCTCGAGCTAGCCCGGGCCCTGGCCCAGCGGGCGCGGTGGATCACGGACACCGCCCTCGAACGAACCAGCAGCGAGGTCCCCGCCAGGTTGGCGGGCAGGCTCCTCGATCTCGCCGACCTCATCGGCCGGGTTCGCGACGGAGCCGTCGAATTGGACGTCCCGCTCGCGCAAGCCGACCTCGGTCGCCTCGCCGGAATGTGTCGCGAAAGCGCAAACCGGGCGCTCAAGTCATTCAAGGAGGCGGGAGTGGTGGACTATCGGGGGCGGCAGTTACGCATCCTGCGTCCCGACGCACTCGAGCGCATCCGCTGCGAAGGCCGGGACCGGGCATGGCGTCGAGGCAGGCGTCGATAAGGGGCAACTCCCTTGCGGCGGCCCCCGCCTCGGGTTGTCATATGAGTGTGTCCCTGGTTCAACCCGCGCCGGTCCCGCAGGCGCCGCTTCCCATCACCGTCGGTCTGACCTCGCAAGAAGTCGCCGAACGAGTGCGCCGCGGGGACATCAACGACGTCCCTGCCGCGCCGACCCGCACCGTCGCGGAGATCCTCCGCGCCAACCTCTTCACGCCTTTCAACGCGCTGCTGGGGGGTCTGCTGGCCGTGATCCTGGTGGTCGGGCCCATGCAGGACGCGCTCTTCGGGGTCGTGCTGGTGGCGAACGCTCTGGTAGGCATAGTGCAGGAGCTCCGCGCCAAGCGCTCGCTCGACCAGCTCGCGCTGCTGAGCGCGCCGCGCGCCCGGCTTCTGCGAGACGGTCAGATCGTCGAGCAAGAAGTTGGTGCCGTGGTGCTGGACGACGTACTCCAGTTGCGACCCGGTGACCAGGTCGCGGTGGACGGCACCGTGATCGAGTCCATCGGGCTCGAGATCGACGAGTCGCTGCTGACGGGCGAATCCGACCCCGTTGACAAGGACGCCGGCAGCGAGGTTCTCTCCGGCAGCTTCGTCGCCGCGGGAAGCGGGCTCTATCGGGCGACGCGGGTAGGGGCCGAGGCATACGCAACCAAGCTGGCGGAAGACGCTCGCCGCTTCACGCTCGTGCGCTCCGAACTTCGCTCCGGCATAGATCGAGTCATCAAGCTCGTGGGATGGGCGATGCTTCCCACCGCGCTGCTGCTGCTCTACAGCCAGTTCAAGGCACACGCGGGCATAACCGCGGCGCTGCGCAGCACCGTTGCGGGTGTCGTTGCGATGGTCCCCGAGGGGCTCGTGTTGTTGACCAGCGTCGCTTTCGCACTTGGGGTCGTGCGCCTGGCACGCACGCGGACCCTCGTCCAGGAGCTGCCGGCAGTCGAGACGCTCGCTCGGGTGGACGTCGTCTGCCTGGACAAGACCGGAACCATCACCTACGGCGATCTCGTCGTGACCGAGCTGAGGCCGCTCGTGGAAGAGGGCGATGAGGCCGCCGCGCTGGGCGCATTGGTCGCGACGGAGGAGGTCCCCAACGCCACGCTCGCGGCGATCGGCGCGACCTTCGATTCGCCGAGCGGGTGGGTCGCCAACGAGTCGGTGCCGTTCTCGTCGGCGCGCAAGTGGAGCGGTGCGTCCTTCGAGAGCCGGGGCTCGTGGGTGCTGGGAGCTCCCGACGTGCTGCTTTTGCGCCTACCTCAGTCGACGGTGGAGTCGGTGCAACGCGACGCCGAATACGAGGCCACGCGCGGAAGCCGCGTGCTGTTGCTGGGACTGACCGAGGAGCAACTCGGCGCCGAGTCCCCACCCGTAGTCGAGCCTCGCGCTCTCGTGATGCTCGCCGACAGGGTGCGCGAGGACGCGCCCGAAACCCTTCGATACTTTGCCGAGCAGGGAGTCGCCGTCAAGATCATCTCCGGCGACCACCCTCGAACCGTGGCTGTGGTTGCGCAACGCGCCGGAGTCGCCGGTGCGGGCAGCGCGGTCGATGGTCGTGATCTTCCCGAAGACCCCTCGGAACTGGCCGACGTCGTCGCGGCGAATACGGTGTTTGGTCGCGTCACCCCGCAACAGAAACGAGCCATGGTCGGGGCGCTGCAGGACCGGAATCACGTCGTCGCCATGACCGGCGACGGCGTCAACGACGTGCTCGCCCTGAAGGACGCGGACATCGGCATTGCCATGGGATCGGGGGCGGCGGCGTCGCGCGCGGTTGCCAAGCTGGTTCTCCTCGATGGCTCCTTCGCGGTCCTCCCCCAGGTCGTCGCAGAGGGGCGCCGGGTCATCAACAACGTGGAGCGCGTGGCCAACCTGTTCCTCACCAAGACCGTCTACTCGATGCTGCTGGCGCTGGCGACGGGTTTGGTCGGGCTGACGTTTCCATTCCTGCCGCGACAACTGACCCTCGTCGGCAGCCTCACGATCGGCATCCCCGGCTTCTTCCTTGCGCTTGCACCGAACCGCGAGCTCGCGCATTCGGGCTTCGTCAACAGGGTGCTGCGGTTCGCCGTGCCCGCCGGCAGCTTCGCCGCGGCCGCGACCTTTCTCGCCTACTTCTTTTCGCACGACATGGCACAGGTTTCCTTCGCCGAGAGCAGAACCGCTGCCACGATCGCGCTCACCGTCTATGGGTTGTTGGTGCTAGGACACATCTCCCGGCCGTTGAAGGTCTGGCGATGGCCGCTCATCGGCTCGATGGCGACCTGTCTCGTTCTGGCACTCACGGTTCCGCCCATCTCCAAGTTCTTTGAGCTCGATCCTCCGCCGCTCACGCTGTTCGGCCTGACCCTCGCGAGCGTCTTCGTGGCGTTCGAGATAATGCTCCTGGTGGCCGCCAGGCTCCAGCAGCTCCCGGGTGAGAAAAATCAGTCAGCCGGTGCTCAAGACGAGAGTGGATCGCTCCGAAGTCTTAAGGGAGTCCGGACGAGGTTTCGGGGACGTCTGTAGGGCGGCACCCGGCGTAGGGCGTCGCTCTGCTTTTTAGAGCCTCCCAGCCCGCCCCAAGCCGGTCCACCTCTTTAAGGACTCCGAAAGGCGAAGCGCCCCCGGTTCTTAGGTTCCGGGGGCGCTTCTGCATCGGGCTCGGGCGTGGGAACATCGAGCCCCATGGCCGCCAGCAACCTCCCCCCCGTACAGTGCTCCACGGGCCCCTTCTGGGCGTTCGAGCTCGAGCGCGCCATGGACGCGATCGCAGAGGCCGGTTTCACCGAGATCGAACTAATGGTGACGCGCGACACCAAGACCCACGAGCCGGAGCTTCCCCTGAAGCTCGCCCAGGAGCGCGGCCTCAGGATCGCCTCGATCCACGGACCGTTCCTCGTAATCACCAAGAGCGTGTGGGGGATGGATCCCATCGGCAAGATCGAACGAGGCATCGAGATGTGCGAGGCGGTGGGCGCCGACACGCTGGTAGTCCACCCCCCCTTCCTATGGGAGCGGGCCTACGCGGGCTGGATCGGAGAGCGCGCGCTGGCCTCCTTCGAGGAGACGGCTGTGGCGGTGGCCGTCGAAACCATGTACCCGAAGTGGGTCGCGGGTCGAAAGCTGCGCGGCTACAGGTGGCTCGATCCGGCCGAGCTCGTCGAGGCCGCCCCCCACGTCGCGCTCGATACCAGCCACCTGACCGTCGCTCGCAAGGACATCCTGGTCTCCCTCGAGACTCTTGTCCCCCGACTGGTTCACGTTCACCTCAGCGATAATGCCGGCGACGGCAAAGACGGGCATCTCGAGCTTGGCCGTGGAATCCTTCCCCTGGGAAGGTTCATAGCTGAGCTGCGTCGAAGCAAATACGCGGGAACCATCTCCCTCGAACTCTCGGTGAGCCGTTACGTGCAGCGGCCGCAAGAGCTCATCGAGATGCTGGCTCGGAATCGCGTGTACGTGGAAGAACGCTTGAAGGGTCGCCGTCGGATATCGAAGGGGCTTCCCCGAACCTAGCGCTCCTCTGCATTAGTGAGGAGGTCGGAGTGTCAGCGAAGGTAGTAGTCATCGACGACACGCCTCATGTGCGCGCCATGTTGGTCGAGATGCTCGAGATCGACGGTTTCACGGTCGTCGGCCAGGGAGGTTCGGGAGCCGAGGCGATTCTCGTGGCCGACCAGCGCGACCCCGACGTGATAATCATCGATTACCAAATGCCCGGAATCGACGGACTCGAGGCCTCGAGACGCATCAGGGCCCGCCGACCCGATCAATCCATAATCCTTTACACCGCATACCTCGACCACGAACTCGAGCTGCGCGCCGCCGAGGCCGGAGTGGCCGCGTGCGTCGGCAAGGTCGAGGGACTCAATCAGCTCGAGCGCCGCATCTCGGAGCTGACCCGCGCGATCCACCGCGCCTGAGCCCTCTAAAAACGCCTCTCGCCTGCCTGTTTGACTTCACACTGTTTGCACAGTAGAAAACTGATTCTGCGGGCAACGTCGCCCTCCCGAGAGAGACCGACGAGACGAGGACTGCTTCAGTGTGTGAAACCTGCGGATGTGAGGCCGCCACCCCGCCCCTATCTGAGTCTGCGGTTCGGCCGAGCCCGCCCCTATCTGAGTCTGCGGTTCGGCCGAGCCCGCCCCGAGCGGCTCGCTCCGAGGGCCAGTGGGCCTTCGGCTACCGCGAGCCCCTCAACCCCGCCGAGGTGGCCAAACGTGAGGACGACGGGCTGAACGTTCGGACTCGCATCGAACACGTCTACTCCAAGGACGGGTTCGGCTCGATCTGGCCCAGCGACCTTCGCAATCGTTTCCGCTGGCATGGGCTCTACACCCAGCGACCAGAGGCGGACGGCTACTTCATGCTGCGCATCCGCATCCCGGGAGGCCAGCTCACCGCCGAGCAGACCGACGTGATCGGGAGGTTGTCCGAGCGCTTCGGACGAGACGTGGCCGACGTTACCGATCGCCAGAACATCCAGCTTCACTGGATCCGCATCGAACAGATGCCCGAGATCTGGTCCGAGCTCGAGCGGGTGGGGCTGTCGACAACCGAGGCGTGCGGCGACACCCCGCGCAACATTCTCGGCTGTCCGCTCGCCGGCGTCGACGCGTCCGAGGTCGTGGACGCGTCCCTGGTCCTCAACGAGGTCAACGCCAAGCTCGCGGGCAACCAAGAGTTCTCGAACCTTCCGCGCAAGTACAAGATCTCGATCTCAGGCTGCTCCCATCAATGCGGTCAGCCCGAGATAAACGACCTCTCCCTAGTAGGAGCGGTCCACCCGGACGGTCGCAGCGGATTCGATCTGTGGGTCGGCGGGGGCCTCTCGACGAACCCGATATTCGCTCAGCGACTTGGGGCCTTCGTCACGCCCGAACAGGTCATCCCGGTAGTGCTCGGCGTTACCGCGGTGTTTCGCGACTACGGCTACCGGAGGGCTCGCAACCGAGCGCGCCTGAAGTTTCTGGTCAAGGACTGGGGGGCGGAGACGTTTAGGGCAGTGCTCGAAGGGGAGCTCGGCTTCGCCCTGGACGACCTCCCCGAACCGGCCTCGTCGAAGTCGTCACACCGCGAGCACGCCGGCGTGTGGCCCCAGCGCGACGGCAACTACTACGTCGGCTTCGCGCCGCGGGCGGGACGCATCGATGGACACCAGCTGCGGGCGGTCGCCAGGCTCGCAACCAAGTACGGGGGCGGTCGGGTGCGTACCACCACTCAGCAGAAACTGGTCATTCTCGACGTGGCCGAAGAGCGAGTCGCGGAACTCCTCGAGGAACTCGAGACCCTGAACCTCCCCGTCGAGGCGAGCGCCTGGCGACGAGGGACCATGGCGTGTACCGGGATCGAGTTCTGCAAGCTCGCCATCGTCGAAACCAAGGGCCGGGCCGCGGAGCTGTACCGCTTTCTGGAAGAGCGGTTGCCCGGGTTCGACGAGGAGGTTCGCATCAACGTGAACGGCTGTCCCAATTCATGCGCGCGGTATCAGACGGCGGACATCGGGCTGATGGGCTGCCAGGTTACCGAGCGCGCGCATGCGACCGACGAGTCGGGGCGGCCAATCGTCGTCAAGCGCAAGGTCGAGGCCTTCCTCGTTCATCTCGGTGGCCACCTCGGCACCGAACGATCCTTCGGCCGCAAGGTCAGGGGCGTTAAGGTACTCGGCAATGAACTCGGTCCCTATGTCGAAGCCGTCGTTCGCCGATATCGCAGGCTGCGTGCTCCCAACGACACCTTCGCCTCATTCGTGAACCGGTTAAGCGACAAGGAGCTGAGCGAGTTCGGCTCCAAGCCGCAATTCGTTGCGCTACCGCCTGCGCCCGGGATCATCGCAGAGGCGCGGGCATCATGACAGTAGGAAGAAACGCGTCAGTTCAATGGTCGGACCGGGAGCACTCCGCCTTCGCATCGCCCGACATCAGCTACGAGCTACTCGAGCGCGCTCATCCCCGCGAGATTCTGAGATGGGCAGCCGAGAGCATCGAACGACTTGCGGTTGCGACCTCCTTCCAGTCCTCGGGTCTCGTCATCCTTCATATGCTCCAGTCGATCAGGCCGGGCCTTCCGGTGCTATTTCTGGACACCGGCTTCCACTTCGACGAAACCCTCGCGTTCAAGGAGCGCATGACCAGTATGTGGGACCTCAACCTCGTCGAGCTCCACGGCGAGCACGGGACAGTCGACGAGCAGAACCAACGCCACGGACCCGAGCTGTTCCGGCGCGACCCGGACAAGTGCTGCTTCATCAATAAGGTCGAGCCGCTCCAGCGCGCCCTCAAGGACTACGAGGGGTGGATCTCGGGACTCCGACGAGACCAGTCCCCGCTACGCTCAACGACTCCGATCGTCGAGGCTCAGATGCTCGCCGCAGGCGATGAGATTCTCAAGATTCACCCACTTGCGGGCTGGACGCGCGACGACGTTGAGGCCTACCAAAGGGAATTCGAAATCCCCACTCATCCGCTGTTGGAGCTCGGCTACTCGTCGATTGGTTGCTGGCCCTGCACCAAGCCGACCGGATCGAGCAATGGCGACGACCGTTCGGGACGATGGGAAGGCTTCGACAAGACCGAGTGTGGCATCCACAGCTTCGGACGCTCGCGCGAGAGCGAAGCCGAGCAGTAACGAAAGAGCGACGAGCCTGAGCATGCGAGCGGTGCCCTTCTACTGTCCCTATTGCGCCGAACAGTCCATCGAGCCGGTCGGCGAGGGCCGCGACTATTACTGCGAGTCGTGCGGCCGGCGGTTCGAGGTGCGCTTCAAGGGAGTGGACGAGGGCGAGGCTCCGGGCGCCGTATCCTCGAACCCATGAGAAGAAACACCCTCTACGCAATCGTGCTGCTGCTGGTGGCGATCGCCGTCGCCGGCACCCTGAGCGTCATGCGCGTCTGGAGCCTGACCGGAGGCTGACTGACCCCCAACTAGCCGATTTGCGACACCACCGTCGCTCACTAACGCCCTTGTCGCAGATCGCCAAACTTGTGGGGCTAGTTGGTTGGGCTTAGGTGGCTGATGCCGGTGATGCCGCGTGCTCGTATCACGTCGATGCGGTGGCCGGTGGTCGAGTCGACCACGTTCACTCGGTTACGAACCGCCAGGTAGAGACGAGCACCGTCCGAGCTGACCGCCAGACCGGACACCCGCTCGCTCATTTCCCAGCGCTGCACCGGCTCGAGCGTGCGGCCGTCAAGTGCGAGGACGTGAGATCCTCCCGCCAAATACAGCGTTCCATCGGAGCCAACCTGCGCAGACGCATCGCCTTTGGTGAGTGCGTCGAGATCCATAGTCACTGACTCGAGCACCTTCGCTCGATTGGGATCGATTACCGCGACTCCTCCCGAGGAGGGATCGGCCACGTACAGTCGAGTGCCGTCGGCCGTCATTGCAAGAGCGTGGGTCGTTACCGCTCCCGTTCCAAAGGGCATAGGCAGGTCGATGCAATGCGTCCAGGCCCCCTCCAGATTCAGCAGATGAACGAACGCGTGGACCGCCCCCGCGTCATGGTTGTGGGTGCCGTCGTCACCATGCGCGTAGTTCGGGCCCTGCTGCGTATAGAGGGTGTAAAGCTCGTGGCCGCTGGGAGAGAAGAGCGCGATCCTGCCGGTCCCCAGCATTGAACCCGGCGCGTTCTGCTTCGAGCGTTTGATGGGAATGACATCGCCAGACCCAAGCTTGAGGCGTCGCAGCGTGTAGCGCGTGGGGTTGAGCGCGGGCCTGTATTCGAGCAGGAAGAGCTGACGGTCATCCGTCGAGAACGCCTCGATCTCGAAGTTGCCCTTCAGGTTGTAGGCGCGAGTCGCACCGTTACCAGTCGAAACCACTGCGATCTCGGTACGACGACTCCCGGCGGGAAGCCAGGGGGTCGCGCCTGCCTCATGCGGCTCGGCAAGGGCGAGCAGATCACCGCTCGTCGATGCGACCCTGGGCTCGAGATGCTCTGCCACACGCATACGACCGAGGCGCGCGCCCGTGCTCGAATCCAGCATCGAGACGAAGGCTCGATCCGTTCGCCGCTTCTCCGAGAACAACTTGGAGTGGTCGGGGGATGTCACCGCCCTCGAAGCATCGAATACCTGTTCGCCGGTAGACGCGTCGACGGCCGAGAGATCGACTCCCTGCTCCGTGAACAGGAGATCCCGGGCATCTTCGACCGCCCCCGACGCCCTTCGCACCTCGGTCATCTGCTCTCCGGTGCCCGACGAGCACGACGCCAACAGCGCGACGGCTGCCACCGCCGCCGACAGCAGCTTTGCTCTTGATCTCATGGTGAGCCCCCTGTGGTTTTGTCCGCCTCTCCTACGACGCTCTACACCGTCGGAAGGTTCGGGGTTCCAGCACCACACCGGGAAGGGCTCTAGAGAAAGGCGCTGCCTCTATACCTGAGGCCCTTGTAGACCATTTGCTGGATGCGATCGCGGATCGAGTCGGTGAGATCGAACACGAACATCTTGTCGTCGGCGGCGTCGTCCGGATAGCCGTCCATGGGGATCGGGTCGCCGAACTCGATGACCCAGCGACTCGGTAGCGGCAGCAGCCCGAGGGGCCCGAGCAAGGGGAAGGTCGGTGTGATCGGCAAATAAGGTAGGCGCAGCAGCGAGGCCAACAACTTCGCGTTGGCGATCATCGGGAAGGCCTCCTCGGCCCCCACGATCGCGACGGGAATGATGGGCACCTTGGCCCGTAGGGCGACCTCGATGAAGCCTCCTCGCCCGAAGCGCTGCAGGCGGTAGCGCTCGCTCCAGCCCTTACCCGTGCCCTTGAACCCCTCAGGAAAAACCGCGACGAGTTGCTCGCGCTCGAGCAGCGCGAACGCGTCCTCGTCGCAAGCCACCGCGTTGCCGGTCTTGCGTGCGAGGTGACTGACGAGCGGAGACGCCCATACGAGGTCGGCTCCGATATTGCGAACGATCCTCTTAGCGGGATGCTCGGCGACAACCGCGTACTGCATCATGACCGCGTCGATGGGGATCGAACCCGAGTGGTTGCCCACAAGAATCGCAGGGCCGGTGGAGGGAATGCGATTGACTCCCAGCGTGCGGACGCGGAAGTACTGCTCGTAGAGGGGACGGATGAGCGGGAGCAGCACCTCGCGCGACAACTCCTCGTCGTAGCCGAAGTCGTCGATCGGATAGTCGCCGCTGAGCCGGCGCCGCATGAAGTCGCGCGCCCTGTCCAATCGCGACGTGTCCTTGCTCGGGGCGCTCGCGACGGCGACTCGGTTTTCGTCCTGCGTCCCGCGCGACGAGGGCGATGGTCCCTGAGGCCGTCGCCCGCGCTGATGCACCCGGCAGTAATCGGCGCCTTCGAGCGCGTGGTTGCGGCAGGGCCGTCCGCTGTTGGTTGTGGCCAGGCACCGCTGCGATGACCGCTCGGATGGGCCCTGGGTTCTAGAGTCCAGGCGAATGATCTCGGCGTCGGTCACTACACCGTCTCCCCGGCGCTGGATCGCTGCTCCAGCAGCTCGATGAGATCGCTCTCCCACGTGGGCCGGGACTCGGGCAGGGGACGGCTTCCATCCCGGTGGTCTCGGAAGTCCGCGATCGCCTCCTCGGTCGTGTAGCGGGGGGTGAACCCAAGCTTGTCCGTGGCGCGCCGGAAATCCACCACGCGCCCGTAGACGAGGAACTCCAGTTGGTCGGTGGGAAAATCGACCGCGCCGATGCGCCGCAACATCGCGCTGGCGGCCCGCCCGGCCGGATAGAGCATTGGTATCTGGAGTTTGCCGAGCATGCGCGCGGCTTTCGATAGATAGACGACCCCCTCGCCCGAGATGTTGTAGATCCCGCGTGGGGCATCCAGCGTGGCGGCCGCGAACGCTTCAACGGCATCCTCCTCGTGAACGAGTTGCAAACGTGGATCGTAGCCAAGCACCGACGGAAGAAAGGGAAGGGAGAGATAGTCGGTCATGTTGGTGTGCACGGCAGGTCCAATGAGGCTCTGCGTGCGCAGGATGATGACCTCAACATCGGAACGCCTTCTGCCAAAATCCCTTACGTAGGTCTCGGCCTCGGAGCAGTCCTTTCCGTATCCGAACAGATGAGCTCGCCGGTTGTCGTGATCTTCTCGGACGATCGAGGGCTCCTTGGGCCCGAGTCCGTAGACCGCGGTGGAGGATTTCATGATCACGCGCTCGACCCTTTGGGCCCGTTGCGCACCAGCAAGCAGCTGGAGCGTGCCGATGACGTTGTTCTCCTTCAACTGCAGGCGCCCTCCCACCCTGCTCGGGCGCGAGAAGATATTCGTATGAACGAGCGTGTCGACGCGTGTCGACTCGAGCACGCGGGCGATCAAGGGGCTGCGAATGTCCGCCCGAACGAACTCGAGCTTGTCGATGGGAAACGGGGGCTCGTCGAGATCGACGCCGATCACGGCCTCGACGCGATCGTCCTTTTCGAAACGCTTGGCGAGCCGTAGGCCCAGATACTTCGACACTCCGGTGATGAGGATGCGCTTTCCCGCGGTCACGGAATCTCCTTGATCCGACTATCCGACAGCGGGGCCGACGATGATGGTCGACCCTGAGCCTGCCTGAAGGCGGGCGGCGGCATCACCCTTGTTCACCGCCAGCGACAACTTCTCGTACGAGTCCTCGACTAGAACGAACTCGCCGGCCTCGACGTCCGCGAACGAGATCCCATAGGGCACATGCAAGCGGTGGCCCTCCATACGTATCTCTATGCTTCGCCCCGCGGCCATCCCCACCTGTTCGAGCCCCTTGAAGTTGCAGTTCAGCTGGAGATTGCCGAAACGATCGAGTTGCAAGACCTCGGCGTGCAAATGATCGTCGTGCAACCAGGCCTCGGGGATGTCTAGCGCCACCACCCGCTCAACCGGCACCTCGGGGCCGAACTCCTCAAGCGCGACCCCGTTCGCGATGTGCGCTGCAGCCGGAGCAAACATGTCGCGGCCATGAAAGGTCTGGGACATGGGGCTCAGCATTAGGCTGCGGTTGGTGAGCTCGCGGGCGGACTTGATGCCTCCGCACTCGTTGGCGGCCGCGACGATCAACCCATTATCGGGAGCGACGAAGACCTGGCCGTGTCTGGTCTCGACTGCGATCGCCCGGCGGTCCGAGCCGACCGCGGGGTCGACGACCGCCAGATGCACGCCCTCCGGCATGTACTTGATCGACTGCTGCAGCACGACCGCCCCATGGCGCACGTCCTGGCGCAGGATGTTGTGATGAATGTCGATGATGCGAAGGTCGGGCTTGATACCGAGCATCACTCCGTGGCACACACCCACGAACTCGTCCTGAAGGCCGTAGTCGGACAGGAACGTGACGATCGATCGCTTGGCCATGACGCGATGTTACTCGCCGGGCCATCGCCGCCGGGCGCTCATCGCCTCACCCGGACGGTGCCGCGAACGGAGCTGTTACTTGCCCTGCTGACGGCGCTGCCAGCGGGTCTTCTTCAGCATCTTGCGGTGTTTCTTCTTGCGCATCTTCTTACGGCGCTTCTTGACCAGTGATCCCATCTAGTTCCTTTCCTCACCAAGCTCTTAGTGGCCCTACTCCGTCTGAAACAGCTGTTTGAGATCGACCGGGCCGCGTGAGCGCCCCTGGGCATCGATCCGGATGGACCCAAGTCGGAGCCCCCTGACCCCCTCCGTCACGGGGGAAACCATGCGGAGGATGTCCTCGAGGGCATCGTATTCGAGCACGCCGATCCCCACGCACGAGCCCTGGCCGTCCTCCATTCCTACGACGAGTGCGTCCAGCAGAGCCAGATCGAACTCCGGGGGAAGCGTCGGCATGAACACCGTCGGTTTGACTCTCCAGCGCGACGCACGTTCTGCAAAATAGGACGCGAACTGCTGCTCCCGAAAGGTCATGCGCTCGTCCACGCTACGCACCACGACCTCCGCAGGAACCTCGATCTCGATCACCTCCGCGGGTATGAATCGCTGCGCGATGCCGACCACGGGTTCCAGCTCGCCACCACGTTCGAAGCCGACCACGAAGTCGGGAGCGAGTACGTCCATCTTGTAATACTTCAAGCCCTGGCCCGAGAGGCCGGAAACGAATCCCGTGGTGTCGACGATGACCATGCGAGCCCCCGCGTCCTTGGCTCGCCGGGTTAGCTTCGCCGTGCCCGTTACCAGCGGCAGCATGTGACCTCGCGGTGCAATCGAGCCGACAAAGCTCAGCGCATCGGCGTGCCGTAGCGCGTCCAGTGAGTAGTCCGAGAGCCCCTTGCACAGCTTGAGGCCGATGGTCGTCGGGGGGCCCACGACGGATTGACCGATGTCGGCGTCGACGATCGCGGTCTCGATTCCCGCGGCATTCGCACGGCGGGCAAGCTCGACTCCGAACGTCGTCTTGCCGGTGTCTATGCCGCCGAGCAGAAATACGACGCCCGGATCGGCGAGGAGGCGTTCGTACACCTCGTCGAGCGCGACCTGCATCCCCATAACCTCATCAGCCCTTCAAGTAAATGACAGACATAGCGACCACCGGGCGGCGGTCGCCCGAACGATCGACTGTCTCGCCGGAGGAAGGAAGCTGCGAGCGACGGGCCGGCGAAAGCCGCCTCAGCCGGCGTCCATGTAGCGTTGGTGGAGGTACTTGCGAACGTCGTCTTCTCGCAACCTGTATCCCCGACCGACGCGAACCGCCCTCATCTGGCCCGCTTTGATCAGGCGATACACCGTCATGTTCGACACCCGCAACTGCTTTGCCACTTCCGCCACGGTCACGAAACGTCCCATCGGCGACAGCGCGCCTTCTGAGTCCGTCTGCGGGGCGTTCTCCGGGGCTTCGTTCATGACCCGCTCACTATAATCCAACCTGTTTGTCCTGCTCAGCGGAGGTTTAGACGAGTGCGGGCCCCGACGCTACGAGGTCCGAGCCCCGGACGAGGGCGGCCACGAAAGCATCCACAACGACAGGATCGAACTGGGTACCGGCACAGCGCTGCAACTCGGCAATTGCTTCTCGCACGGTCATAGCCTCCCTGTAGGGGCGTTGGGAGACCATCGCGTCAAATGCATCACATACCGCGACGATGCGCGATCCGAGAGGAATGTCCTCGCCCTTCAATCCGTCGGGATATCCCCTGCCGTCGTAGGCCTCATGGCTCGATCGGACCAGCTCAGCCACCACCGTCAGTGCGGGCGACACGCCGAGGATGCGCTGGCCGATGATCGTGTGCTGACGAATGAAGTCCATTTCGTGATCGTCGAGTGGGCCGGGCTTGTTGAGGACTTCGTCGGGCACCGCCACCTTTCCGACGTCGTGTAATTCGGCAGCGAGGCAGACGCTCTGGCACTCGGCGTGCGAGAGTCCGAGCTGGGTGCATACCTCCTCGGCCAGCGAGGCGACGCCGTTGAGGTGTACCTGTAGCCGAGGATCGCGCTCCTGCAGGACTTGCATCAGCACGTTGCCGGCAAGCCGGCCTTCGGACACCCGTCCCCCGTTCTTGGACTCGTACATTCGACGGTCCGCGCGTCGCAGGGCATCCGAGGGGTTTGATTCCTCGGTTGGGATTACCGTCCACCCCGCGGCTGCACCGATTGAGAAACCGTTCCCCTTCTCGGACAGGGTGGCGAGTAGCCAGGTGGCGATGTTCTCCGGGGTTACGTCGCCACAGTCGACCAGGACGCAGAACTCGTCTCCTCCAAGCCGATAGGCGTGATCGCTTCCCGCAGCCGCGGCCAGCGAGCGACCGAGCCTCGTAAGGAGGGCGTCACCGGCCGGATGGCCGAAGGTGTCGTTGTAGTGCTTGAACCCGTTGAGGTCGAAGATGATCAGCGCCATGGGATCCGATGCGTCCCTTACGCAGGCCCCCTCGAGGTCCAGCATCAGTCGTCGCCGGTTTCCAAGCCCCGTGAGTGAATCGGTCAACGCCTCCATCCGGCTCGAGCCGAGCATCGCGACATTCTGACGAAAGCTGAGCGTCATACGCACGACGGCGACGCCCAGCGCGGCCGACGCCATGACAAGCGCAACGAGATTGACTCGCGTGAAGTGGTCGTAGACCACGAGTGCAAGCGCCACCGAAGCGAACAGCAAAGGCATCGTAATTACGCGAGTGCCGTACAAATCGACCTCGCTAGTCCTCCAGCTCGGCCGCCACGCAGCGAAGGCGATGCAGAGCATTGCGGCCGGCCATCCCGCCTCGAACACGTTTCCCGGCAGCCAGGTCTCATTCGCAACCTGTACGAGGTACACGCTGTCGACAACAGCGAACAGCACAAGACCTCCTCCGAGCCACCCCCACATCGAGTCGATTCGCCATCCGCTGAGGCCGATCGCCCCGACCACCATTGAGATCAGCAACAGGTCCCCGACCGGGTAGGAGAAGTTCGTCGCCAACGCCAGGGCGTGCCCCGAGGCGACCTCGAACAGTGGTCCGAACAGGAGGGCTCCAACCACCGCCCCCGCCGCCAGCGCGCCCATGGCGCCGTCGAGCCACAGATAGAGACCCGAGGTGCTCACTCGGTCCCGAACCATCCAGGCCACCGACACCATCGCCAGCGGATAGAAGACGATCCAGAAGCCGTCGCTGATCGAAGGGACGGGGATGACGCTTAGGTCCCACAGCGCCACCGAGTAGTAGACGTTGCCGAGCGACCACAACACCAGGCTCGTGCCGAGGAGGCACCATGCACGCCGCCCGGCCGGCACCAGCAGGCCACGCGCCAGGCATGCCGAAGCGGACCCGAGCAGCACCAGGTTGTAAGACCACTTCGAAACGAAGCCCTCGAGAGGTCCGAAGGAGATCTCCGTCAGAGCGCCCATCATCGCCACCACAAGGAGGATGGCCATTGTGGCCAACCACGTGTGAACCGAGCGCCGCATACGCGACGTACCGATGACAACTTTCATGCGGCTTACTTCGACAGGTCGGGGGGTGTAATTAACGTCCGTTTCGGGCCGAGTGTCTCAGATGTCGTCGCCTGCCAGGACCGCCTCGAAGATGAGCCACGACGGTTCGTACAAACGCGGGAGCCGATTGTCGTCCATCGGCACGATCAACACGTCACGCCCCTCGGACCACGGGATCGCGAGCGCTGGGTCGTTGATGTCCATGATCGCCACGGTTGGGATGCCTCGCTCGATGGCGGCGCCGGCGAAACCATGGTCGCCGATGACCAGATCCGGATGGTCCTCCGCCTCCAGGAGGGCCTCCATCGGCTCACTCGAGTGAGTGTGCATCAGCTGTCCCCAATCGGCGAGCATGCCAACTCCTCCGACGTAACGAATCTCGGAGTGCTTGCGGCGGACTCCCAGATCCCGGCCCTCGTGCAGAGTGACCACTTTGCCGCCCGCAGCGCGGAAAGCATCGAGCACCCTGATGTTGTGCTCGAGCATGCCGGTCGGGTGGCCCGTGCAACAAAGTAACGTCGCGCCGCGCTCGGCCTCGCTGCGCAAACGACGTGCCGCCGCCACGATCGCGTCGACCGTCTTGGCCGGGTCCATGACGTCGTAGCCGGTGAAGTCGTTGATGTCGTCACTACAACCGGTGAGCTCACACATCAGACCGAGCACGTCGGACGGCGAGTACGTCGTGATTCCCGAGATCCCGAAGCGAGCCTCGACGTCCTCGCCTGACACCATGGCTCTTATCTTGGTGAGCGCATTGCGACGCGTGTGGGACTGATGGGGCCCGGTGATCCCTCCCGCTACCAGCCTCTCGCGCGCGTCGGACAGAGTAATGGTCGGCATAGGGACATAATCGTAGCGATTGTCCCCACTAATTGTCCCGACTAACTGAGGATGAGGAATCCATGAGGCTGTTCTCGCTCGAGGGCAAGGTGGCCGTTGTCACGGGCGCATCGCGTGGCATCGGGCGATCAATCGCCCTCGGCATGGCGGAGGCCGGAGCGGACGTCGCCGTGGCGGCCCGCACCGAGGCCGCCCTGGAGACCCTTGTCAAGGAGATCGAGGAGCTGGGCCGCAGAGCGATTGCCGTCCCCACCGACGTGACCGATCGAGGCGCCCTGGAGACATTGTTCGACCGCACGACCGGCGAGCTCGGCCGCCTCGACATCCTGGTCAACAACGCCGGTGGAACCCGCTTCGTGGCCCCCCTGACCACCCTTCGTCCCGAGGGCTGGGACAAGGTAATGCGCCTGAACCTCGACTCGGTCTTTCACGCCACTCAGCTTGCCGCGCAGCGAATGGTCGAGGGCGGCGGAGGATCCATCATCCAGATCGCATCGGTTGCGGGAATTCAGGGCGCAGAGGGCCTCTCCTTCTACTCCGCGGCGAAGGGTGGAGTGCGCCTGATGACGCAGGCTGCGGCGCGCGAACTGGCGACCTCGAACGTCCGAGTGAACTCGATCGCACCCGGCTGGATTGCCACCGACCTCAACTCGATGCTGTGGAGCGACGAGGGCACGCGCAAGACGATGGAGGACATGATCCCGATGCGGCGGCTGGGAACTGCGGACGAGATCGTGGGCCCGGCGGTGTTCCTCGCCAGCGACGCAGCCAGCTTCGTGACCGGCACGACCCTGGTGGTCGACGGGGGCCAGACCTCCTAGACCCCGCTAGCGGGTGCAGGGGCCGGTTGCCACCGGCTCGCCTGAGTTGATGCCCTCGTTGATCTCGTCGACGACCTCGGCCCCCGTCAGCGCGTAGCCGATCTCGGCGTCCTGGGTCGAGGCGGCGAACACGACTCCCGCAACGCGTCCGTTCGGCAGCACGAAGGGCCCGCCGGATTCTCCCTGGGTCACCTGAGCGCGCAGCTCGTAGACCTCGCGTGAGACGTCGCCGCGCCCATAGATGTCCTTTCCAAGCGCGTTGTAGCGATCCTTGACTGCGGCCGGATCCGCATCAAGCTGGCCGTTGTCGCTACCCGGATACCCCAATGTCGCGCCCGGTTCGCCGTTGTCGAAGCCGCTCGTTTCGAGCTGCAACGGTGGAGCCTGCACGCTCTCGGCCAGGCGCAGGACGGCAAGATCGGTGCGAGGGTCAAACAGAACCACACTCGCACCCACGGCCTCATCGGCCTGGGTCTGCACGGTCACCTCCTCGCCGCCGGCAACGACGTGGGCGTTGGTCACAACGACTCCGTCGGCCGCGATCCAGCCACTGCCGAGCTGAGTACCGCCGCATGCAGGAACGGTGACGCGCACCGTCGAGGGCTGCGCCGCTTCGATGGCGCGCTGGGCCGTACGACGATTGGGAAGGTCCACCGGCGGACCAAGCGGCCGAGGCAACCCCGCGAATACCTGGGGGAAGCCCGAGGTGTTGAGGTACTGGCTGAAGTAGGAGAGCACGTTGGGGGGCGGAGGCAGGGCCTCATCGAGCGCCTGCAGCACCGCCGAGCGGCTCAACGCCCGGTTCACGGGGCGAAGGGACGAGGCCGCGACCAGCGACCCCACCAGCCAGAACGTCAGCACTGCAAGGACCACACCGCCGACGGCGCCGAGGGCCTGGTTGAGCGTCCCCAGCTTGACCTTGTGGGCGAAGGTCGCGAAGCGCTGACCGACGATGTAGCCGACGGTCTGACCCACGGTGAGCAGAACGAACACGGTCAGTAGCGAGACCAAGACTCCGCTGAGACCGCTCCGGTCGGTGAGCGCGTCGGCGAGGCGGGGGCCGAGCGCCACTCCTGCGAGCAGGCCGATGAATCCACCGCCCAGCTCGAAGATCAGTCCCAGCAATCCCCTGCGGTAACCACGGAATGCGGTTAGACCGGCGACCACAAAGAACAGGAGGTCGACGATGTTCATCGAGACCCGCCGCTCACATGCCCAGGCCGGTCATCAGCGCGCGGGTGGTGAGGCCGAAGCAAAGCAGCGCGGCGATTCCGAACGGCACGAAGGGCACCTCTTTGAATCGCTCCTTGCCGGCCCGGTGGGCGAACACGAGTAGCGCCGCGGGAAAGAACGCTCCGTAAACGTAGTGGAGCCAGGTCGCTCCCTCGAAGACCGGACGCCGACCGGAGATGAACAGGATGGCACCCACCAGGAACTGAATGCCCACCACCGCCTGCAGCACCCCCAGCAGGCTCCAGTACCACTCGTGAGGCACGCGGTTGCGAATGAAGATCCACCCCGACCACAGCGCCAGAATCAGGAACCCGGCCGGGATCGTCCAGCCCACGTAGAGGTGTATCTCTGTAATCGCGTTCACGAACGGAAGGGTATCGGAGCGGCCACTAAATCGAGGCAAGCGCCTCGAGGCGCGGGACGCAGACGGTCAACACCTGCTCGACCGATTGCTTGACCGAGTCGGTGTCGCGGCGGGAGACCTCGTCCGGAGCCCGGTCGCGCAGCCATGACTCCGGAATGATTTCGGTGATGCCACACAGTTCCGCGAAGTGCATCGTCCAAACCTTGGGCACGACGGTCTCTGCCTGGTAGCCGCCTCCGCCGGTCGCGACCCAGCGACCCGATCCATGCGCCTGGATGGCCTCGCGCAGGATCCTTGCCATGGCGGG
Organism: Actinomycetota bacterium; assembly: GCA_050693975.1. Classification (GTDB taxonomy): domain Bacteria; phylum Actinomycetota; class CADDZG01; order CADDZG01; family WHSQ01; genus WHSV01. The sequence goes on along the minus strand of JBOGWV010000177.1, from coordinate 13,794 downwards.
GTATGCCTCCATGGTCAGGCCGAGGTTGGCGAGAGGATCGTCGTAGTGTGTGTCGGCTCCCAGTTGGGTCATCACCAAATCCGGTTTGAACGCTTCCGCTAGCGCGTTCACCATCGTCTCGAGACCCCACAGGTAGTCGTCGTTGCAGGTGTAGGGCATCAGCGGCAGGTTGGCCGAGGTCCCGATCGCATCACCGATCCCGGTCTCGTCCTCGAAGCCGGTGCCCGGATAGAGATAGCGGCCGCTCTGATGTAGCGACAGCGTCAGCACCCGCGGGTCGTCGTAGTAGATCCACTGGACTCCATCGCCATGATGAACGTCCACGTCGATGTACATGACCCGCCACTCGGGATGGAGGTCGAGCACCCGTGCGATCCCGACCGCAGGATCGTTGTAGATGCAGAAACCCGAGGCCTCGGCCCGCCGCGCGTGATGCAGCCCGCCCGCGGGGTTGAAGGCGCGCTCGACCTCGCCCGAAGCCACCAACTCGGCCGCAGTGATGGTTGCGCCTGAGACGGCCGCAGACGCGGTGTGCATGTCGGCGAACACCGGGTTGTCCGGCGTTCCGAGGCCGTACTGCAACCCGAACTGGGAGGTGACCAGCCCGGAATCGATGTCGCGCACCGCGTTCACGAACTCCGCATCGTGCACCGCTAGCACCTCTTCGTCGGTAGCGGAGCGCGCCTCGACCTCCCGCACTCCCGCCTTCGCAACCATGTCCAGCTTCTCAATGTGCTCGAAGGTGCCGAGCACGCGCTCGGGGCGCAACGGATGTGTGGGCCCGAAGTCGTAGAGGCGCGCGAGGTCGGGCACCATGACCAGCGCCACAGATTCGCTCATTGAGTTCACGGTACCCGCAGGCACTCGAGGATCACACAGCTCATAGAAGAAGCCCCATGACCACGGCATCCCAGATCTCGCCGTTTCGCCGCTTCCACTGACGCGTGAGATAGCCCTCCTCGATGAAGCCGAACTTCGCATATAGCTCCCGCGCGGCTTGGTTGTGAGGCCAGACCTGGAGGGTCATCTTGTGAGCGCCGTGCGACCTGGCCCAGTCGATGCCCGCCTGCAACAGAGCCTTTCCGATTCCCCGGCCGCGCATGTCGGGAGCGACGAGCATCCCGATGTCGATCAGGCCACGCATGTCCTTGAGCCCAATCTGGCCAACGAGCCTCCCGGCGGCGATCGCGACCAGTGACTGATACTTGGTCGACTCGAGCGTATGGACGAAGCGAGCTCGACGATCCTCACGGTCGATCGGGGCCTCCGCTCCGATGTAGATGCCCTCGGCGGCAACGACCTCGAACAGATCCAGGAAGTCGTCGATGTCCTCCGGAGTCATCGGCCGGATCTCGACGTCGGCCTGCGTCGCCGAGCTACGCGCCGGGTTCTCCTTCGGCCAGCTCCTGGGACCGTTCCATCGCGGCCTGGATGGCGTTGAGAAAGGCGGCGCGCACACCGGACTGCTCGAGGACTCGAATCGCCCTGATGGTGGTGCCCCCGGGTGAGGTCACCATCTCGCGCAGTTCCACAGGATGCATCTTCTCGTCACGCAGCAGCTTTGCCGATCCCAACATGGTCTGGATCACGAGCTCGGTCGAGATCTCGCGCGACAGGCCCAAGAGAATGCCCGCCTCGATCATCGCCTCTGCAAGCAAGGCGAAATAGGCGGGCCCGGAACCCGAAATGGCCGTCACCGCATCGAGGTAGCTCTCCGGCACGGTGACGACTCGGCCGACATGCTCAAGAACCTCGCGGGCCAGCTTGAGGTGAGCCTCGTCGGCGTGGCGACCCGCCGCGATTCCCGCCATGCCCTCGTGCACCATCGATGGAGTGTTGGGCATCGCTCGCACCACCGGCACCGACGAACCCAGCCGCCCCTCGATGAGGCTCGTGGGTATCGCGGCGATGACGCTCAGCACGGTCTGCTCGGGCGTCACGTGAGCGGAGATGTCGCTCAACAGAGTCTCGGTGTCCTGCGGCTTGACCGAGAGCACGATGACCTCGGCTCCCACCACAGCCACGGAGTTGTCGAGTGTGACCTCGACTCCGTGGCGCTCGGCAAGCTCATCCAATCGCTGCTCGCGGCGGGCGCTGACAGAGATGTCCTTGGGCGCGCGCCAGCCGGTGGCGAGGACGCCCGCGACGAGCGCCTCACCCATCTTTCCGCAACCCAGAACGGCGAGCTTGGTCATTGAGGCTCCTATGATGGCACGGCATCAAGTGGTCCACTAAGCCCTCAAGGAGGAGAGCCGTGTTGCTGGGACGTGCATGGTTGTGGGTCGCAGAGAAGCCGAGCGTTCAGAAGCTCGTCACCGAGAGCCGGCTCACCAGTGGACTCGTCAAACGCTTCGTGGCGGGAAGCGATCTTGAGGACGCCGTCGACGCGATCCGGGTGCTCAACTCCAAGGGCATCGGCGGAATCCTCGACTTGTTGGGAGAAGGTGTCACCACTCCCGAAGGGGCCCAGGCTGAGGCCGACGACTACCTGACGGCGATCAAGCGAGTCGAGGAAACCGGCATCGACACCACCATCACGGTCAAGCCGACGCAATTAGGACTGGCCTTAGACAAGGGCCAATGCATCGACCACCTCCGCAGGATCGCAGCCCAGGCCGCGTCGATCGACATGCAGGTCGAGATCGACGTCGAACAGTCGGATTACGTACTCGACACCCTCGATGTCTTCCGGATCCTTCAGGCCGACTACCCGGACATTCGGCAGGCGATCCAGGCATACCTTCGTCGCACCCCCGTCGACCTCGAGGCATTTGCGGCAGTCAAGCCACGGATCCGACTCGTTAAAGGTGCTTACGCCGAGCCCGAAGAGCTGGCGCTCCAGAAGGGGGCCGAGATCGACGCCCAGTACATGTTCCTGACCGATTGGTTGTTCGAGAAGGGCGCCGACCCGGGCATAGCGACCCACGACACCAAGCTGATCGACTATGCGCGGCAAGCCGCGGTGCGATCGGGCGTAAGTCAACAAGACTTCGAGATACAGATGCTCTACGGGGTGCGCGCCGACTACCAGGAACAGCTCGCGGCCCAGGGTTACAGGGTGCGCACCTACGTTCCATACGGGTCCGCCTGGTATCCCTACCTGATGCGCCGGATCGCGGAGAAGCCGGCGAACCTGCGGTTCTTCCTGCGAACGCTGGTGCGAGGCTAACGGAGCCAAGCGAAGCCGGCCGAACAACTAAGAGCCCCAGAAACCTCGCACGGTCGGACCTCGTGTACTTCCCCACACACGAGAGCTGATCGTCCTTAGCTTCTGGGGCCCTCGCCGAACGACTCGATCCGAAGACCGCGTCTCACGACGTCGCCGAACATAGCGACGCGGTGTTCATCGGTCAACCGCGCGTAGCCGCAGGTAGGACAACAAACGAGCAGGTCAGAGCCGGTGACTTTTTGTTCGCGGTCTGCTGTGCTTTTTTGAGAACTAACAGGTACAAGCTTCGGGAGCACGATCGCGCGCCAGACACTCGAACAACTCGAGGAGTGTGGTTGCGGTCGCATCCCACGAGAAGCCGTGCGACGCGTCGCTCGCCGCGCGCGCGAACTGATCCCACAACGACGAATCAGAGAGCAACGTCTTGAGCCTGGCGGCGCAGACCGTGGGATCGCGCTCGTCGAGTAGGAAACCGGACCGGCCGTCGCGCACGATGTAGGAGAGGCCTCCCACCGCAGTGGCGACGACCGGCGTGCCGCAAGCGTGGGCCTCGAGCGCGGCGAGCCCGAAGGACTCGGAGTGCGAGCACACCGTGAGGACATCGGCCGCACGATAATAGGTGGGGAGCTTGTGGTGCGGTTGGGCGCCGACGAACCGTACCCGCTCGCTCAGCCCCAGGGATCTGACAAGGGCCTTCGTGCGCTCGAGCTCGCGCTGACCGCTCTCACCGCCGGCACCACCCACCACCACGAAGGTCAGCTCGCGATCGAGGGCCGGCAATACCTCGTTAGCGGCTCGCACGGCGAGCTCGAGGCCCTTGAGAGGCTGGATCCGGCCCACGTACAGCAACACGGCGTCTTCGTCGTCGATCCCCAGCGCGGCGCGTGCTTCGTGCCGGTCACCCGAATGAAAGACGCCGTGGTCCACGCCCGGATGAATCGTCTTGATGCGATCGTGAGGCGCTCCGTACAGGCATGAGAGTTGCTTCCATTCCTCGTCGGTCGACGCGAGCAGGACGTCGGCGCTTCCGATGATCCGAGCCTCACCATCGAGCCGCAGCTGCGGTTCGGGTGAATCGCCGGGAGCCAAAAAGGAGTTCTTGACCAGGCCCAGTGTGTGCTGAGAGTGCACCAAGGGGACGCCCAGAGCCCGAGCGAGCGAGATGGCTGCGATACCCGATTGCCAGTAGTGCGAGTGCACGATGTCATAGGTGACTCGTTGCATCGTGGCAAAGGCGCGCACGCCGGCCGCGAAGTCCTCGACGTATTCGGGCAGTCGCTCTTTGGGAAGGGGCCGTGAGGGACCGGCGGCTATCGAGACCACCCTGACCCTTTCGGACAGCACCACGACGCGAGCCTCGTCGCCCGTCGCCCGCGTGAAGATATCGGTGTGAACCCCTAGCCGCTCGTGCGCCCGAGCAAGCTCGCGGACGTAGACGGTCATGCCGCCGGCATCTCCCGAGCCCGGCTCGATTAGGGGCGACGAGTGGTAGGCGAGAACCGCCACGCGCGTCACCATCGGTGCGTCATCGTAGATAGTCATGTCGGTTTAGGACGTCTTCCTGAAAAGACGGACGTTGTTTAGAGGCACGGCCTGAGCCCCAAGCTGATATTTGTAGCGCTCGGGTCCCCTCATGAAGTCGAAGATCCGCATACCGGACTCGATCGACGATCGAACGAGCTCCGACACGTGCACGAATCCGGGTGACAGGTGCTTGAGGTCGGGTTCGTAAGCCGAGTTGTAGAGATAGAGGTTGCCGTTGAACGAGAACGAGAAGGTCGATGCCAGCGCGCGCTCGCCAATCTCGAAAAGGTCCAGCTGCAGCCATCCAAGGGGCATGAACGAATGGGCGATGCGCTCGAAGAAGGTGGCGATCTCCGGCCTCATGAAGTGACCCTTCATCCCCTCTGCGCCACGATGCATCTCGATGAAGGTCTTGAGATCTCGCTCGAGACTCTCTTCGGTGGCGGTGCGCACACGCGCGTCGGGGAAATCCTTAGCCAGTCGCTTGCGCTTGCGCTTGAGCTCGTGGCGCTCCTTGGAGCCCAGGCTCGCGAGATACTCGGTCCAATCCGAAGGAAGCGGCAGGAGCGCCGCCGTCTCCTCCTGCTCGAGCTGGAAATCGAGACCCTCACGATCGGCCCGGTCGACCAGGAATTCGGCGAAGCCAAAGGGAACGGGCATGTTGTGAGCGTCAAACAGGTCCCACTCGACGTCGGTATCGACCAACCACGCAGCAAGGGTCTCGGCGACGTCCTCGCGGGCCTCGAGCGAGCAAATCGGGCCGAGATAGTCGGTCAGATCGATGCCGCCGACGAAGCGGAGCACCTTCTTGCCGTCCTCGGCCTTGCGGTAAAGGGGAACGATTGCCACGACCTCGCCCGCGCGGCGCATGGTCAACAGGAACAGGTCCTTGTCCCCTTTGAACTCCTCCCACCACAAGCGATGCCACTCAGGCGTTGCGAAGATCTGCCGGTCGGGGTCGCTCTCGAGGAGCTCGCCCCACTCGGGCAGGTCGAAGCATCGCTCGGTGCAATCCAAGGTTACGTCTAGGTTCATAGTCAGGGTCACAGTAGTTCCTTAACCAGATTGGTCCCTTTTCGCTTCCCCTCGGACGACGGACGCAAACGGGCCCGCCGTGGAGGCGGGCCCGTGGAGTGCGGTTTTCCAGCTATTTGGTGCTGTAACTAGCTCGCGTTTGCGGACTTGGTCGCCGCAGAACGCGCGGCCCTCGAGTTTGCTCGGACTGCCTTGGTCGCGCTGGTTGCGGCGGCCTTGGCCTGGGCGCGTGCGGTCTTGGTCTGAGCGATCGCCTGTTTGGTGGGAGCGGAGCTCTTGATCTTGGTCGAGAGCACACGCCCACGCTTGACGAAGTCCTTGTAGACCTTGGCGGTTGTCTCGCGGTCGGCCAGACCCTTCGCCTTCTCGACGGCGAAGTCACCGGCACCAACCACAGCGTACAGGAGCTCTTGTGTCTTGGGCATTCTTGATGTCACCTCCTCGGCAGCTGGTGATCCTTCGAGCGATCCATCTGCATCGCCTAAGAATCCTGGTCAAGTGATGACGGGATCCGGAGACTCGCCGGGCCCCGCCAGCGCGTGAGCTGGCGGTGTCCAACGCCGGTTGGGGGGTGAAGAGGGTCGCTCCGCGATCCCGTCAGGCTTATTCGTTTGTCAGGTCGTCGATCACCGGCTCGCCTCCGCCTGGCTGATTTAGCTCGACGTAGTTGCGATAGGTGTCGATCAGGTTCTGCTTTTGCTTCTCGGTCAACCTGGTGTCTTTGAGGATCTCGGCGACCAGATCGTGATCGCGGTTCTCCTCGAGGATTCCGGCTCGCACGTACAGCGTCTCCGAGGAGATGCTGAGCGCTTTTGCGATCGCCTGAAGGATCTCCGCCGACGGCTTCCTCAGTCCTCGCTCGATCTGCGAGAGATACGGATTCGAAATGCCGGCGAGGTCCGATAGCTTGCGCAATGACAAGCGCGCCCCCCGGCGTTGCTCACGAATGAAGGAACCGAGTTCGCCGAGTTTCATGCGCCCGGCGGCCAGGTCGATCTTGTCCTTGCTCGTTGCGCCTCCTGTTGACCGGTCTTGCGTGCTTGCGTTTCGCTAACAGCTATAGCACACTTGCATAACAGTTGCAAGCAACATGCCTCGAAAGCATACGGTGACCTGCGTAAGAGTTTTGGCCCGGTTTGTCCGGTGGACTTGTCATGTCGAGGCAAATGCAGGAGAAAGTGGTCAAGTTCCCAGCCGAGTCTGCCGAAAAGACGTCTAAGAGCCGGGAAACCTGGTTACGCTTTGTAATGGATCAGTTACTCTAAGCACCTAGGTCTCACCGTCATTCGAGCATCCGACCGCCAAGCGCGGGAAGATGCACGACGAGAGTCCGGCAGAAGAAGGGGTCGATGCGGTTTAGAAACGGAATGACGTCGGTGGTCGGCACCGCCCTCGCTGTGGTAGCGGCGGGCTCACTTGTGCTGTTCTCAGTCGTCCTTCAGAACTCGGCCTTCGACATCGACGCGTCGCGCCCACTCGAGGCCCAAACACCCGGACAGAGCGACGGCCAGGTGCAGGTCCCCGGCTTCGTCGAAGACTCCGAAGGCGGCCAGACGGTGGCCGACCTAGGCAGCGCCGGTGAGGGCTCGCCGCTGTTCCCCGACGCCGGCGATCTGCTCAGTCCCGCCCCCTCCGACGATCTGGTCGCGGCCGTGGATCCGCCGCCCGGAGACGGGGACGACCCGACCTTTGACGGTGACACCGGCGTCCCCGGCATCATCGGCGGCCCCAACGGCCCGTCCCTTTCCAACGGTGGGCCCGAGGCAACCATCAACAACGACAACGGGCCAGGAAAGCCGGGCAGTGAGCCACTGCCTCCCAAGGACGGCCCCAAGGACGTCAAGCCTCCGCACGGGCCCAAGAACCCTGGCGGCCCCAAGGACGACGACAAGGGCTCGAAGCCCGACTCTCCTGGGGACATCAACGACCACGCCAAGCCGGGCAAGGCTCCGGACGTCAGGGACGGCATCCCGGTGAACAAGCCCGGGAAGGCCCCCAAGGACAAGGACGGAAAGAAGGACTCGAAGCCTGCCAAGGACTCGAAGCCGGCCAAGGACTCGAAGCCGTCCAAGGACTCGAAGCCGTCCAAGGACTCGAAGCCGTCCAAGGACTCGAAGCCTGCCAAGGACTCGAAGCCTGCCAAGGACTCGAAGCCGTCCAAGGACTCGAAGCCGCCGAAGGCCAACCAGCCAAAGCCGCCGGAGCCCAAGGAGGACGACGACGCCCATCAAAAGGACGACGACCAAGACGACGACGACAGCGACGACGGCCGCGAAAGCGACCACAGCGACGTCAGCGTTAGCAACGACTCCAGCGACGGCTAGTTCGCCGTCTTCTTCGAGCTAGCCTCCGAGGGCGGCGGTTGGGTCCGCCTCGCCCGACGTGTAGCGACGAACGATCTCGGCCTGGATCCCGTCCATTGCCTCGTGAACCTTGTTTCTACGCGCCGACAGGTTGCGTTCATGTTCCGCGAGGTTGGTCATGATCTCTTTGATCTCGGTCACCTGCAGCCCGCCCAGCCGGGCCATCGTCTGCTCGCCGGCAATCTCTTCCACCCGACGCCTTGGAATGTCGGCGTTCCGAGGCACGGACAGGTCTCGTGCGCGCTCGGGCAGGGCCGAACCGCCTCCTGGGAGTTCCGCAGACCCCAGAATCTCAGGCAGTCGAGAGAGCAAGTCCTGATCCTGCTCTCCAGTCCGTCGTTCGATCTCGGCGCGCAGGATGTCGATGCGAGCGTGGCATAGACGGCGCTCGAACGAGAGCTCGTTCTCGACCTCCCGGCATTCGTCGCGGAGAGAGCGCAGATCCTCGAGGCTGCGAGCCTCGAGATTCTCGACATAAGCCGGGTCGGCGATCACTTCGTAGCGTCTGCGCTTCCTCGCATCCATGCCAGGAGGTTATACGAACCAGGCTCAGAGTCGAAGGTGGTTCTCAGAGTCGAAGAAGATTGCGGGTGATTTCCGGCGTTGCGATCTCGCGGTTCGCCTCACGACCCATCCCTGCGACGCGCTTGATGAGCTGGGCGTTTGACTCGGCCAGGCGGCCACGTTCGTAGTAGACGACGTCCTCGAAGCCGGTCCGCACGTGCCCACCAGCCGTGATGGCGGCACGAGCTACGCCCAGATGCCAGCGTCCAATCCCAGTGGCGCCCCAGGTCGCTCCCTCCGGCAAATGGCTGGCCAGGAAGGCGACCGAGTCGTCCCAGGCAGGCAGCGCCCCGGGCACACCTAGGACGAAGTCGTAGTGGCGGTGATGCTCCTCCCCGAACTCCTCGTAGAGAGCGGCCGCGTTCGCGAGCATGCCGGCCTCAAAGATCTCGAACTCGGGCGTGATGCCGAGCTCTCGCATCCGCCCGTAGAAGCGCCTCACCAGGTCCGGCGGATTCCAAAACACTCCATCGGCGAAATTAACGGTGCCGGTCGTGAGCGAGGCCATGTCGGGCCGCAGCTCGAGCGGTGCGGAGCGGGCATCCTCGGAGTCGGTCACCGCCCCGCCCGAGGTGAACTGCACGATGATGTCGGTCTCTTTTCGGATGGCCTCGAACGCGGACCGGAAGGTGGCCACGTCCATCGTCGGAGCTCCGTCGTCGCTGCGAACGTGGAGGTGGTAGATGGATGCTCCCGCCTCGCGACACTCGGCCGCGTCGCTGGCGATCTCAGCCGCGGAGAGCGGAAGGTTGGGCTGCTCGGCGCGGGTCACCTCGGCGCCCACCCCGGCGCAGGTGATGATGAGGGGGTTCATTGAAAGCTGTGTCTAACAGAGCGAGGCGACCAGCGGGTAGGGGTTCACCGGGCCCCCGCCGCCGGGGTGGTACTCGAAGTGGAGGTGAGGAGTGCCCGCGGCGTTACCGGTATCGCCCACCGTGGCGATCTGCTGGCCCGCCTTCACGGCGCCACCACTGACGAGGTTCTCCTGGTTGTGCATGTACCAGTAGGCATTGCCGTCGCTGCCGCTGAGAATCTGCCAGTTTCCCGCGCTACCCCCGTAGCCCGCGTAGGTGATCGAGCCCGAGACGATGGCGACCACGGGAGTGCCGTAGCCGGCCATCATGTCGGTCCCCTCGTGGCTGCGGCCTCCTGAGCGCGGAGCGCCCCAGGAATCGACGAACGACACCGGCCCCGCCACCGGACAGGTCTTGCCACTGGTGGAGGTCGTGGGCACTACCGTCGAGGGTAGCGAGGGTCCACCCCCGCCGGTCGGCTGCGTGCGAGCCGCCAGCCTCTCCTGCTCGAGCTTCTCTTTCAGATCGGTGTAGCTGTCGGTCACCGAGTCGAGCTTGTCCTGCAGCTCGGCGTTCTCGTCTTCGAGCTCGGCGAGCGTCTCGTCCAACGCCTTGCGATCTTGTGCGAGCCGGCCTTCGAGGTCCTCTAGCTCCGCGGTATTGCGCTGAAGCTCGACGAAGATGTGGGAGTCGTCCTGGGTAACCTGTGAGAGCATTTCCGCGCGGTCGCTGAACTCGCTAAAGTCCTGGGCTGCGAAGAGAGCCTCGACAACGCCCGTGCCCCCGGCTACATAGAGCTCGCGCGCGCGCTCGATCACATCTTCGGTGAGCTCGTCGTTGCGTTCGATCAGAAGGGCGCGCTGGTCCTCGACGTCGTCGATACGTTTGCGCAGGTCGAACTCCCTGGCGCGCAGCTGTTCGATTCGCTCCGAGGAGTCGTCGAGGTCCGCCTGAAGCTGCTGCATCTCGTTCTCGAGTTCGGAGAGCGATTCTTGTCCCGAGGCCCGGCTCCCGAAGGACGGCACGAGTGCGAGCGCGACCAAACCGCCGGCGACCAAAATGCGGGCCGCGCGCATGTTTCCCGCGAACTTCACTAAGCAGATCCTCCCGCGACCGGTGTTCCCGCGATAACAGACCTGCCCCGGCCGCTCATTCGTGAAACAGAGATCATCGAAAGATGACCTCTGGCCTGCAACCTAGCACGCCTCCAGGCGCTCCTCCACTTTCAAAACTGCTGGTCAGGCCCACTACACTGGTAGTCATGAGAGGGGTTGAGGACTACCTCGAGGAAATCAAGCGTCTGGAAGAAGATGGTGAACGGATCACCGCGACCGTCCTCGCGCGCATCCTCGAGGTCTCGCTGCCGTCAGCCTCGGAGATGCTCAAGCGGCTCGCCTCGGAGGGCTATCTCACCAGGGAGAAGGGCGGGGCCATACTGCTCACTCCCGAGGGGCGGCGCCTCGCCCACACCATGCTGCGCCGACACCGCCTGGTCGAGTGTCTCCTGGTCGACAAGCTCGGGATGTTCTGGCACGAGGTCCACGGCGAGGCCCACAAGATCGAACACGCCATCTCGGCCCGCGTCGAGGAGGCCCTGGCCAAGGCGCTCGACTACCCCGATTACTGCCCGCACGGGCACCCCATCTGCCCGGTCGACCTCCGTGTGCTGCGGCGGCTCAGCGAGCTGGAGCCGGGCGAAGGAGGCGTTGTCTCTCAGATCTCCGAGCTAAAGGAAGACGTCCTGCCCTACCTGGACCAGATCGGGCTGCGCCCCGGGGTCGAGCTGACTGTTAAAGACCTGGCTCCGATGGACGGGCCCATAACCGTCGAGACGCCGGACGGGCCGGCATCGCTCGGACGTGAGCTGGCGGCATTGATCCGGGTAACGGCTCCGGAGCCATCTATCTAAGCTCCTACAACCCGTAGGTCTTGCCGATGAGGTCGCGCATGATCTCAGAGGTTCCGCCGCCGATAGGGCCGAGCCGTGCATCGCGCCACGCTCGCTCGGCGGGAAACTCCGTCATGTAGCCGTAACCCCCGTGGATCTGGACGCACTCGTCGGCTACCTGAAACGCAAGCTCACTGGTGTAGAGCTTGGCCATCGCGGCTTCGCGAATGGGGTTGTCGTCGCCCGTGAACCTGCGGAGCGCAAGATAGGTCAAAGCCCTGCCAGCCTCGATACGCGTCGCAAGGTCCGCGAAGCGGTGGCGCCAGACCTGGAACTTCGCCACCGGCCGCCCGAAGGCCTGGCGGTCTTGCGCGTAGTCGCGGCCGAGCTCGTAGGTGCGCTGTGCACCGGCGACCTGGGCGAGCGCCATCACGATCCGCTCCCATGCGAAGTTCCGCATGATCGCGTAGAAACCCGAGCCCTCCTCGCCGAGCCGGCAATCGTCCCCCACCCGCACGTCGACCAAGCTCAGCTCGCCCGTCTGCCCGGTGCGCCAGCCCAGAGTCGATATGCGACGAGACTCGAATCCAGGAAGGTCGCTATCTACTACGAACAAGGTCATCCCTTCATGCCCCGCGTCGGGGCTCGTCTTGGCCGCCACGATCACGAAGTCGGCCCACGATCCGTTGGTAATGAACATCTTGGAGCCGTTGATGATCCAGTCGTCGCCGTCGCGCTCGGCTGATGTCGTGATGGCCGCGACATCGCTGCCCGCATCCGGCTCGGTCACGCCCAGCGCGCCCACGAGCTCGCCCGCGATGGCCGGTACGAGCCAGCGCTGTTGCTGCTCCGGCGAACCGAAGTTGTAGAGGTAGAGAGACGCCAGATCCTTGTGAGCGCCGAGGCTCGCGGCCACGCCGCCCGAGCCGCACAGTGTGAGCTCCTCGGTGACTACTGCATCGGCGATGAAATCAGGTCCGGAGCCCCCGAGCTCGGCGGGAAACTTCATGCCGAAGAAACCGAGTTCTCCGGCGCGTGCGAACAGCTCCTTCGGGAACTCGCCGGCCCGCTCCCATTCAGTCGCGTGGGGATAGAGCTCCTTGGTCACGAAGTCGCGCACCGACCGCCGGAGCTCGTCGTGCTCGGGCGAAAAGAGCCCGTAATCCATCAGCGGAGCACCTAGAAGCCCTCCATCCGGCCGACGATCTCCCGCATTACCTCGTCGGTACCGCCGCCGATGCGGATGAGACGAGCATCTCGCCACGCCCGCTGTATCGGGACCTCCATCGCGTAGCCGTATCCACCGAAGATCTGGAGCGCCTTGTCGGCTACCCTCCACGCAACCTCACCGGTGAGCAGCTTGGCCATCGAGATCTCACGCACCGGGTACTCGCCTCGATTCACGCGGTCGGCGGCGGCGTAGACAAGCTGCCGGGCGGCGGTGACCTCGGTGGCCATATCGGCCAGGGCATGTCGCAGCGCCTGATGTTTGCCGATGGGCTTGCCGAACGCGGTCCGGTTCTGCGCATACTCCAGTGCTGCCTCGAATGTGAGCCGCGCCCCCGCGATCGCGCCGGCGGCACCGACCAGACGCTCACCTTGCAACTCCCACGAGATGTTGTAAAAACCCTCGCCCTCGTTCCCAAGGAGGTTCTGGGCCGGCACGAACATGTCGGTGAAGGTGATCTCGGCGGTGTCCGAGGTGTGCATCCCGACCTTGTCGAGGGTTCGAACAACCTCGTAGCCCTCGGTGTCGGAGTCGACGAGGAACAGCGAGATGCCGTGATGCGGTTCCGCGTTCAAGTCGGTCCTGGCCACCAGCGTCATCGCATGGGCGCGGCGGCCATTCGTGATGAAGGTCTTGCGCCCGTTGATGATGAATCCGCCGTCGACCCGCTTCGCGGTTGTCTTGATCGCCGCCACATCACTGCCCGTGTCCGGCTCGGAGATGCCGAGACAGAAGATCTTCTCTCCCGCAAGCGCGGGGATGAGGTACCTCTTTCGCTGTTCCTCGGTGCCGAACTTGAAGATCGGAGGGACCGCCATGTCGGTCTGGACCGCGACGGCCATGGCGACGCCACCGGACCGGCATCGAGCCATCTCCTCGGCGAGCACGATCTGGCACAGGTAGTCGCCGCCGCCTCCCCCGTACCCCTCGGGATAGGCGAGGCCGAGGAAGCCTAGCTCGCCCAGGCGCCGGAACACCTCATCGGGGAAGTCGCCCGCGGCCTCCCAATCGTCGGCGTGAGGAGCGAGCTCGGATGTGACGAAGGCGCGAATGGATTCACGAAGTGCTTCGTGCTCGGGCGAGAAAGGCCAATCGCTCATGCGGGCCTAAAGCGTAAGTCGGAGACTGATGGAGGATGGACAGGATGAAGGCTGATCTCGCGGCGTCCAAGTCGGTGGTTATGTGCGCGGTTACCGCGGTGGTCGTGCTGGCCTCATGTGGGGGCCCCG
>JBOGWV010000176.1:0-17616 GCA_050693975.1 Actinomycetota bacterium | reverse complement strand
GCGCAGAGTTCCTGCCGCTTGGCCGCGGTCTCGCGCATGTCCCTGGTCGCGTCCTGAGACGACAGCGTGCGCTCGTCGGCGGCGCGCACACTCGCCGTGGTGACTATGTGATCCGACAGCGACGATGCCAGAGCCAGCGTGGCCCGCACGATGCTTCCCGGAGTTCGGAGCTCGATGGCCTCGAACGGGGGCAGCTCGTCGATGCAGTTGAGCACCAGTTGCCACTGCTGCGCGTCCGTCAGGAGACCCGCGTACGGCTCGACGTCGACGAGCAGACCATGGTCACGAACTATCCCCGCCGCAAACGCGTTATAGGTCTGAACCGTGATGTCGTCAACGCGATGCTCGCCGCCGACCTGCAGCGCGCTGTGCACGCGCTCCTGGAGCTCCTCGGCCGCCTTGTTCGTGAAGGTGAGCCCGAGAATCTGGGTAGGCGCGTAGTGCTTGTTCTCGATTAGCCACACGATGCGGGCGGCCATCACCGCGGTCTTTCCCGACCCCGCCCCCGCTATCAGATATGAAGGTCCCCCGCCCGAGGCGATCGCGTTCCATTGCTCGCCGGTGGGTTCGTAACCCTTGAGAGCGGCGCGGATGCGCTCGGACGTGAAGCGCTCGTTCATGACGGTAGCTCCTGACCCTGGGCCCATAGCGGGCACAAGGGCTTGAACTTGCACCACATGCAATCGGCTTCCGGGCTCGGGCGAAAGTCTTCGTCGAGAACGCCCTCGATGAGCTTGGGGAGACGCTCGAGGACCTGCTCGGCCTGCTCGGGTTTCTGGCAGCGCACCGCGACGTCGTCGTAGTAGGTCTTGGCCGGATATACGAGCTGCATCCCGGCGGGCTCGCCGTAGGCGGCGATGTCTTCGTTGGCCTTGGCGGCCAGATAGTAGATCGCGAGCTGTAGTGAGTCCCCGACCTCGTCCATTCGAATCGGATGTCGCGAGGTCTTGTAGTCGCTCACGAGCACGCCGCGGCCGGCTTTGGTGACGCGGTCGATGCGGCCCGTAATGCGATGGCCTTGGAAGTCGACCGCGAAGGACTGCTCGACCAAGACCGCGTCGCCGGGCTTCAGCTTGTCGATGAAGCGATTGAGCATGACTCCGCCGTCGTGGTGGAACTGTCGCGCGATCGCCCGGTTCGGGAACACCGACGCGTCGAACAGCTGCTCGTATCGCTCGAACACGGCCCGGCGGCTGCGAAGACGACGGCGTCCCGAGCGTTTCTGGTCGTCGGTGGGCTCCTTCTCGCAGTCCTCGAAGAGCTGATGGATCCAGGTGCCGAACGCCATGTTGTGTGATGTCTCGGAGTCCAGCCCCAGCACCACGCCGAGCAGGTACTGAAGCCCGCAGTTGTCGTAGTTGGAGATGCGCGAGTAGCTGGTGCGCAGCTTGTCGGGTGGAAGATCCGCGTCGGCCTCCGGACGCTGGGCGTTGATCCGGAGCGCGCCCTCGGTCCAGTCCCAGCGCCACCACCACTCGCCGGGGCGAGCCGTAGTGCATGACGGGTCGAGCGCACAGATCCTGGCTACAGCGACGAGAGCGGCCAGGCGTTCGGCCGCACCGGTCGACTCGTCGGCGAGAGTGCGCCGGGCGCGCGCCGCGGCCTCGCTGAAGGTCAGGGGAAGCATCTCGACACTTCGTTCGACCTCGGGCATGACTCCCGCGATCTCGGCGATGAACCGGCTGGGCGAACCCTTGCGGGTGGGGCCCGGTGAGGTCGACACGATGCCCCGGCGTCGAGCCCGCGTTAGGGCGACGTAGAACACGCGGCGATCCTCGGCGTCGTTGCGGCGTCGCCTGTCGTTCTCGTCGAGCCCGTCGAGGAAGTAGGGGTCGAACAGACCCTGCGCTCGCCTGCCCTTCGGAATCGCGCCCTCGACACACCCGGCGACGCACACCACGTCCCACTGCCGGCCCTTCGCGGCGTGAAACGAAAGGATCTCGACTCCGCCGCGGCGCCGCTCGGGAGGAAGCCACGGGTCGGACCCGAAGTCTGCCCGCCCCACCGACAACAGATACTCGTCGAGCGTCCCGCTTCCCCTCCGGCGCTCGACGAAGCGGCTCAGAGATCGAGAGAAAGCAACCAGCGCGTCGAGGTCACGATTGGCGGGGTGTTCGAGATCCCCGCGCGCCGACGCCACCAGCGCACGGTAGTAGGTGGCGCGCTGCCAGATCGCCCAGAAGGCCCGGTCGGCGGGTTGGTCGATCGAGGAGCGCAACAGGTCGCGAAGTTCGAGCATCTCGCGCACCGACTCGCCGGCGGCCCCCTCGGGCTTGGTGGTGGCAACGTGATCCGCAAGCGACAGCTCCTTGGTGCGCGCATCACGCTCGAGCTCGAGCGCGTCGTGCGCGCTCAATCCCACGAGCGGCGAGCGCAGCAGCTCGCGCAACGTGTCGTCGCTTTGCTCGTCGGTCGTCGCCCAACGCGCCAGCTCGAAGAAGGAGCGCACCGCGGGCTCGCGCTCAAGAGGTCGGTCGGGCGCCGAGATCGTGTACGGCACCTCGAGTGCACCGAGCGCGCGTTCCAGTGGGGGCAGCATCTGGCGGGGCGAGGTGAGCAACACGGCCATATCGGCGTAGGGAACACCATCGCGAAGATGAGCCAGTCGCAGCGTGCGCGCGGTGGCATCGACCTCGGTGGCGAGGGTCTGGTAACGGTGCACCTCGAGTGAGGTGTCTCCGGCAAAGTCGGTGGGCCTGTGCGAGCCGTCGCTCTCGAGCGACATGAAATCGCGCGCCGCGGATCCCAGTGCCGGACCGAGTCGGTATGACGTCGGCAGCACCACGCGTTCGGCGGTCCCGAAGGAGGCCTCGAAGGAATCCAGCCAGTCCGGCTCGGCCCCCCTGAAGGTCTCGATCGCCGAGTCGGGGTCGGCCGCGACGACCAGCGAGCGATCCGGCGTCGCGCCCTCGCCGCCTGGTGATCCGGCCAGGAACAGCAGCAGCCGTTGCTGGACGCGCGCCAGCTCCTGCGCGTCGTCGACCAGGATGTGCAGGAAGCGCTGGTGGAGACCCGCGCGCACATCGTCGTGGTTGGCGATCAGATCGGTTGCATCGTGCAGCAAGGTCGGGTAATCGATGCGCGAGCGCTGGCGCAACCGCTGCCGGTGCTGGACGAAGAAGCGCACGAGGTCCGCCCAGGCGGGCCTCAGCTCGACAAGGCGGTCGAGGTCGGCGGGCTCGAGCAGTCGTTGTTCGGCCCGGATGCAGAAGTCAACGACCTCGTCCACGAAGCCGCGGTTCTTAAGCAGGGGCCGGTACTGCCTGCCCCAGTTGGCCGCGTTCTCGCTTTCGAGCGCATCGCGCACGTCGCCCCACTGTTCGGGGCTGGTCATCAGCACCGGCGGCTCGGTGTAGGCGAGGCGGTCGTAGTGCCGGCTGACGAGGTGGTTGGCGAGGCCGTGCCAGGTGTAGACCGGCACCTCGATTAACGCCTCGATGCCCTCGTCCAGCAACCTGCGGGTGATGCGGTCCTGGAGCGCGATCTTCTGCGCCCGGTTCGGCACTAGGAACAGGACCCGGTCGGCCGAGCATCCGGGGGTTAGGGCGAGCCGAAGGAAGCGCCCTTCGAGCACGGTCGTCTTGCCCGTGCCCGGCCCCCCGAACACGCACATGCCGCCCGCGGCGTGATCGACGACGCGGCTCTGATGCTCGTCCAGCTTGGCGGTGGTCTTGGTGGTGGCCATTGGGCTCAACCTACAGCGGGGGTGTGACAGCCTTTTCTTTCGATTCGTAGGTCAACTGTGGCGCGCGCCACACCTAGAAGCTCGTCGTGCTCCTAACGTCGCCGGGTCATCACTCGACGAAAGGAGCACCATCGTGCGCATTACCGTCCTAGCGGTCACCGCGGGATTGACCCTTCTTGCAACACCAGCCCTCGCCGGCGGAACCGGCTGCCCCGAGGGGACGGAGGGAAGCGACGTCATCACGTGCTCGCGCTTCAACGACTTCCACCCGGGCGACGCAGGGCACGACTCGATCGCAGGGAGGGCAGGCGGCGACACGCTGAGCGGAGGACCCGACCACGACCAGCTCCTCGGCGGGACCGGCCAGGACGTCCTGTGGGGTAACGCGGGACACGACCAGCTCGACGGCGGACCGAGCGCCGACATGCTGAACGGGGGCACGGGCGGGGACGAATTCGACGGCGGCCGGGGCGACGACTTCCAGCGCGGCGGCCCCGGAGCCGACCTGCTCGCCGGTGGGGATGGGGACGACAAGCTCCATCCCGGACCCGGAATGGACCGGGTGCGAGCCGGCCTCGGCGACGACGCGATCCACGCGGCGAACTCGGACGCGGACCGGATCTCGTGCGGAGCCGGCGCCGACTGGGTCGAGGCCGATTACCTGGACCGGATCGCAAGCAACTGCGAGCGGGTGAGGCGCAGAAGCTAACCGCTTGGAGGGCGCCTGGGGGGCCGGCGGGTGGTCCCCCTCGCCGGCGGGCCGCGCTCCGAATTACATCAGTGAAATCCGAGACCTCCCGTGTCGCGCGGCGCATAATCCTGTTCCCCCGGGGGCACCGCAAGGGGGTACGTCTTTCAGGGAGGCTGGATGCAACCGCAACTGCCCGAATGGGAATCGCAGCTCATCGACGAGGCGATCGCCACGGCGCAAGAAAGGCTCGAAGCCGAGCGAGCGCAGGCTCACCGCAGGGCCATCCAGCTCGCCAGAGAGCAGGCGTACCATCGGCTCGCGGTGGCCATCGACGGGGCGGGCCGCGGGCGCGTCTCCGGCAACCAGCTCACCTTGTTCGGCTCCGATCCGACGCTGTTCGATCTGTCCGATGAGGCGGGCGTTCCCGGCCCGACCGGATAGGAGCCGCGTGGACGAATAGTCCAAATCCCGTCACAATGCCCCGGTGCGCCGTCTCATTGCATCCATCTCGCTGATTATCGTCGCCCTGTTCGCTTCGAGCGCGCCCGCAGTTGCACGATCGCCATGGAAGCGCGAACTCGACCGAATCGCAAAGGGAAAGGAGATCGGAATCTCCGTCGAGAACGGCAACAAGACCGTCTACTCCTGGTCGGCTCGCGACCGAAAGGTGCCGGCCTCGAACGAGAAACTGTTGCTGTCGATGGCGCTGCTCAATCGTCTTTCTCCGGGCAGCACACTGAGGACCGCCGCGCTAGGAGGAACTCTCGACTCCAACGTGCTAAGAGGAAACCTGTACCTGGTGGGTCGCGGTGATCCCACGCTCACCACCGGCGGCTTCATCGTGAAGGAGCTTCCCTACAGGCCGACCTATTTGGGGCGTCTCGCCCACAAGATCAAGGGGACCGGCGTTCGTCGAATCTCGGGCCGGGTTGTCGGATCGAAAAGTTACTTCCAGCACGACTGGTGGGCCAACGGATGGAAGCCTTCATTCCCGAGCGAAGAGGTGGCGCTCCCCGCCGCCCTCAATTTCAACGGCAACAGACACAAGGGGAGGCACGTCGCCAACCCGGAGTGGCGCGCCGCGGAGAGCCTGACCAAGAAACTCCGCTCCATAGGAGTGCGCGTCGGTGGGCATCCCAAGGTTGCAGGTAAGCCCCCGTCGGCCTCAAACAACCTCATCGCCCAGGTGACCTCACCTCCACTGCGGGTGATGCTGCGATACATGAACCGCAAGTCGTCGAACTATTTCGCCGAGGTGTTCGGCAAGCTTCTCGCGGTAGCGCGCTCGGGACCGCCGGGAACAATCGCCAAAGGCGCGAACGCCATCGAAGTGTTCGCCTCCCGGCACGGGGTGAGCCTCACTGCGCACGACTCGTCGGGTCTGTCCTACTCGAACCGCGTGTCGCCCAAGGGTCTGACCAAGCTTCTAGGGTTCACTCAAAAGCAGGAGTGGGGCAAGAAGCTTCGAGAGATGCTTCCCCGCGGAGGCCAGGGAACCCTCGAGGACCGGCTACACGGAGTACCCATCCGAGCCAAGACCGGAACGCTCGACTCCGTATCCACGCTCTCCGGGTGGGTCAGGCTCAATCGCACGGGTAGCTGGGCGGAGTTCTCGATCATGTCGCGCGGCATGCCCAAGTACCGCGCCGCGCCCATCGAGGATCGAATCGTCAAGCTGCTCCGGAAACGAGCCCGCTAGCTCCCAGGCGTGAATGGAAGCGAGCAATCCGGCTCGCACCGTAATGCCAAGCGACTCAGTTTGGAACGTCGATCTCGTCGCGCCGGCACACGATCGCAGGCAGCCGCTTGCCCTCCAACGGATCACTCGACGCTTCGCTGTCTTCGACCCGGTAGACGACGCCCGCCTCGCCGTCGTAAGCGGTGCTCAAGGCCGGGAACGTGCCGAGGTCGCTGGTCGCCCGAGCTTTGAACGCGTGCCCTAACCTCATCGCGCGCGGAACGACCACGTAGTCGACCGCCTCGTCCTTAAGCAGAGACGCGTGATCCTGGGGCTCGTCGAAGAATCGCTGCGTCCTAAGCATGAGCTTCACGAGGTCACCAAGCATGTCCGGCCGTAGATAGGGGGTCATCCCCTCGAGGATCGCGACCCGCCCCGTCAGCGCCTTAAAGACGCCCACCGTTCGCTGGTTGGCGAGGATCCTGCTGTCGCAGGGGGTGTTGAGCCGGATCCAGTCCAGCAGGTCGATCGAGTGCTCGGCCATCTCAGTTCCTCGTTTGGAGTTTCCCGCCGTCGCCGACGGCAGCAGAGCCGCGAGCACCGCTGCTGTCATTACCGCTGCCATCAAGGCAGTGATGCGCAAGCTCCGTTTTGCAAGCAAGCCAAAGCCCGCTTCGACGATCGCCAGGATTGGCAGCAAGCCGATAAGGGCGCTGTAGTCAAACAGCCGCCTGACACCGAAGGTGGTGAGGATCGCGGTGTCGTATCGACTCATGAACAGATAGGCGATCAAGACGAGAGTCGTGCCCGTTCCCGCGGCCACTACTCCTATGGGTTTCAAAGCGTGCGGAAAAAAGATCATCATCAAAAAAGCAAGGACGAAACCCGCTGCCAGTGGAACCAGTACGGGTACGGCAAACTCCTCACTTACGCCGGGGCCCGCGAGTAGTCCACCTGTCGGGACGTCTGTCACAGAATGCACAAACATGTCCGCTACGTCCGTCAGTTGGGCCTCGACCTCCGAAGGGCCCGACTGAACACGCTCGCCACTTATCAAGAAGGCATTCGGATCGAAACGATCCGCTATTGCGCGATAGCTGTTCTCGTCTTTGGCTCCCTCGAACGCCACGTCGCCGGGAGTGAGAAAGAGCACGCTGCCGGCGGTCAGTAAAGCAACACCTCCCATCGCTCCCGTCGCAACCAGGAGTGGGACGAGTCGTCGCGTTAAGAGGATGTAAGCGATTGCATAAAACGCCAGCATCACCACGACGACGATGAGTGGGACCAAATGAGAACCCGCGCTTACGCCGGCCAGCAGGCCCGTCAATACCCAGTCCCTGCGTCCTCCCTCACCGCGCAACACTCGGATTCCCAATATGAGGACGCAGAAGGCGAGCAGGCGCCCGGCGCCTTCCGCTCGAAACGCAAGAAGGTCGGTAGTTATCTCGGGGTTCAACCATCGCTGGTTGGTTGTGATCAGAAGGGGCAGTACGGCCGACGTATAGCGAAGTCCGAGCTCTCTTGCCGCCGCCCATACGGTGACCGCCAGGCCGACCGCCGAGAGCCACACGAGTGCGGAAAGGGCTGAGAAGGCACGATCCTCCGTGAAGAGGGCGAAGGCCGCGTTGAAGACGTTGAACAGAGCCTTACTGTTGGCCGGAGGATAGAGATTCCCGTATTGAACGGACAGGTTAGGGAAGCGCCCCAGATCGGCGATCTCCAGAGCATCCGCCCAGTATCGGAATGGGACCACGCTTTGAATATTGATCAGTGGATCGACCGTTGAACGCACCACCGCGATGGCGACGATCACGATCAAACCCAACGCTATGGACCAGCCGTCCTCGCGAATTTGCCCTCGCAAGGCTCGCACGTGCTCGGCGACACGCCTTCGCTTTATCAGGGGAAACCAGAGGCCGATCGAGACTCCAGCCAGCATGACAGCAAAGACTGCGGGTGTAAGGAGGTCGACGATCGCCAACAGGTAGGACAGGAGTGCGGTGATCGCGTAACCGAAGCCAAAGCAGAGAGCCAGCCGGCTGGCCATGCTGATTGCGCCCGGTCGAAACGCGGCTAAGGCCGCGCCGGTCCCGGGAATCAGAACGAGAACTACAACGAGCGACAGAGCGAACACCGTCACGGGTTGGCATCATACGGATCGCCGAGGCACGCGGACGCACGCATCCAGTCTGACCATCCGTCAGGCGTTGATCTAGCGTGAAGCAGTGGGGCGATGTGTCCGTTTACCCAGTAGCGGGACACTCCGGGGTTTGGTTACAGGACGTCGCGGCGCTCCTCGCGCACTACCCGTCCGTCGCGCGGCTCCTCTTCACGAACCACCGTGCGAGTGCCGGAGGTGCGGCTGCGGCTCATCCAGAAGATCGAGAGCAACAGGCCGATCCCACCGACCACCATCAGGATGATCCCGATCGTGTTGATGTTGAAGCCGGACGCCTCGACGTTTACGGCGAACGTCAGAATGGCTCCGACCGCCAGTAGAAACAGACTTGCTCCGAGACTCAATTCGTCACCTCCAGGGGAAACCCCCACAGCCCACCACCGCGTAGCGCGGCTTTCATGTCACCCTGAGTTACCCGCAGGCCGGATCGCGAAACTAAGAGGAGCCTGCGGCGACGAGGTCCTCGAGCACGCTGCGCGCCGCGTTGCGGCCCGGCGCTCCGCACACCCCGCCGCCCGGATGGGCTCCCGACCCGCACAGGTAGAGACCCGCCAGTGGCCAGCGGTGGCGATGCCAGCCCCGCGAAGGTCGCTTGTCGAAGAGCCAGTCCGGCAGCAACTCGCCGTGAAAGATGTTTCCTCCCGTCAGCCCGAAGCGCTCCTCGAGATCTGGGGGGCCGAGCACGAGGCGATCCTCGATGAGGCCACCGATACCCGGAGCGTAGTTCTCGAGCGTCGCCACGATCGTGTCGCCGATCTCGTCGCGCCGCTCATCCCAGGTGCCGTCGGCCAGGTGGTAGGGCGCGTACTGGGCGAAGATCGACAGTGTGTGCTTGCCCTCCGGCGCGAGCTCAGG
This sequence comes from Actinomycetota bacterium, assembly GCA_050693975.1. Classification (GTDB taxonomy): domain Bacteria; phylum Actinomycetota; class CADDZG01; order CADDZG01; family WHSQ01; genus WHSV01. The sequence continues at coordinate 8,528 of JBOGWV010000176.1, read as the reverse complement.
TTCGGTCGCGGTCTGTATCCATGCCTCGAGGAAGAAGTTCTCTGCCGGGCGCCCCTCGGCGGCCTGGCGGCAGGCTTTCTCGAGATAGTCGATAGACGGGCTGACGGTGATCGTGCCGGTGTGCTCGGGGCCGATCTCGCCTTCGGTTCCCATCCCTTTGAACTTCGGAAGGCCGGAGAGCGCGCAGTTGACCTTCACGACCGTTCCCTCGGTTGGAAACAACTCGATGTCGGCGACGAACTCGGGCGGGAGCCGGTCGGCTCCTGCAAACGCGACGGTGCGCTGCGCGGTCGCGTTCGAGCACACGATCGGGGCCTCGAGCTCCTCGCCCGAAGAGAGGACCACGCCCGCGGCGCGCTTGCGATCGTCGAGCTTCAAATCGGTGACCTCGGCCTCGGTGCGTATCGCTCCGCCGTGCGCTCGCACCACTTCGGCGAGAGCCTGGGTGATCGCGCCCATGCCCCCGCGCACGAAGCCCCAGGCGCCGTCTTCGCCGGTCGCCTGGCCGAAGGCGTGATGCAGCGCAATGTAGGCGGTACCGGGGGTGCGAGGACCCGCAAGAGTGGAGACGATTCCTTCGCTCGCGAGCAGGCCCTGCAACAGCTCGGTCTCGTAGTACTCCTCGGCGATGTCGGCGATCGAACCGTCCACGGTCTTCGCGAACAGCCGCTCGACCTCACTCTGGCGAAACGCCCGGCGCACCTGCTTGCGCGTCGCGGGGTAGCTGAGAAAGGGACGAAGACGGCGGGCGGCCTCGTCGAAGAGCTCGTGCACCTTGACATAGGCGTCGGCGTCCCTGCTCGAGAGCTCGGAGATCGCCGCGTGACGCCTCGCCGCGTCCCGCCAGATGATCAGCCCGCCGCCGTCCTCGTAGGGATGGAAGCGACTCGGGTCTTTCATGCGGATATCGAGATCGAGCCCGAGTTCGGCGATGATCTCGGGTAACAGCAGCGACAACGAGTAAGCCGCGGTCGAGAGGTGGAAACCTTCGAACAGCTCCTCGGTGACGCACGCCCCACCGATGCGATCGGTGCGCTCGACGACGAGGACGCCCAGGCCCTGCTTGGCCAGGTAGGCAGCGCAGGTCAGCCCGTTGTGCCCCGCCCCCACCACTATTGCGTCATAGCTCATCTGCTTGCACCTCGATGGCGTTCAGGACCGCACCGGGAACCTGGGACGACGACCCCGTAAGCGGAATGGCGGAAAGCAGGCTACCGTGCAACCCATGGCTCGCACCGCTTTCTGCCCAACCTGTGCACGCACTGTCTACATCGAAATGGCCGACTCGCTGGTCTGCCCCGTGTGCTCGAGTCCGATCCTCGAGACCGTCCCCGAGACCGCCGATGATGCCGCCGACCCGTCGACTGAGACCGAGGGCGCTCGCTAACTTCTGTCCCTGAAGTAGTTCGCGGACAAGACCCTCCCCTCTTCGAGCACCAGCGTGGTTACCGAGCCCGTTTCGCACGGGAGCCTGTCGAGCCACGGGGGTCTGCGTCGCCGAGCCAGAGCGAGGCGGGCGGCCATGACCGGGGTCTGGTGCGAGACCACAACGAGCTCACCGGAGCGCGTGAGCTCTAGGGCCTCGGCGATAGCCTCGAGCATTCGGACCCTGATCTCCGAGAAGGGCTCACCCCACGACGGAGTAATCGGGTTCCGCAGATGCCACCACCGCAGGGGATTGCGAAAGACGCGCCACAGGGTTCGCCCGACTCCCTCCAAGGTCGAATCACTTTCGATTAGCCGTTCGTCGGTGGTGACCTCGACGCCGTGGTGCAACGCAATGGCCTCGGCGGTCTCCTGCGCTCGCTCGAGCGGGCTCGCCCACACCGCGCGCACGTCTGCGTCGCGCAGATGCCGCCCGGCCGCCTCGGCCTGTCGCTGACCCCGCTCGGACAGGTTGTAGCCCGGCAGCCGGCCGTAGATGACGCCTTTGGGATTTTCCACCTCGCCGTGTCTTACGAGGTGCACGGTTCCGCTGAGCGTGTCGATCGACAAAGTGAATCCCCATTCCTCCCTTGGCCGGAGGCCATTCCTTTCGCGATCGCGTGACCCAGAGAGTACTCATGTAACCGGCGATGGCCGAAGTGGGTAGGCTCATTCGATGCCCGACGTTTTGGTGTTCGGCGCCACCGGCTACACGGGAAAGCTCGTGGCCCACGCGCTGGCCGAACGAGGTGCCAGCTTTGCGATCGCCGGGCGCAACCGGGACAAGCTCGAAGCGCTCGCGGCCGCGACCGGCGATCCCGACATACGAGTTGCCGCCGTCGGCGACGTCGACTCTTTGGCCTCCGCCCTCGAGGATTGCCGCGTGTTGCTCACCTGTGTCGGACCCTTCGCAGAATTCGGCTGGACCGCGGTCGAGGCCGCGCTCCGCGCCAAGGTCCACTATCTCGACTCGACCGGAGAGGGGGCCTTCATAGGTGAGCTGATCGAAAGGTACGACGACGAGGCTCGAGCGGCGGGCATCGCCATGGCCCCCGCGATCGGCTTCGACGAGGTGCCCGGAGACGTGGCCGCGACGCTCGCGACCGAGGGATTCGATCGACCAGACATCGTGCTCACCTACGCGATTCCCCCGAGCGCATCACACGGAACCATCAAGAGCGCTTTGCGAATCGTGACGGGCCGGGGGCCGTGGGTGGTCGACCGAAAGCAGGTCTTGATCTCGGCCGGGCAACACTCCCGCTGGGCGCCGATGCCTCCGCCGCTGGGTCCGAAGCCGGCCGTGTCGTTCCCGCTTGCGAACGGGCATCTCGTGCCCCTGCACATCGATGTGAACAGCCTGCGGCTGTATGTGACCACCAGCCCCACACGAAGGCTCGCACTCAAACCGATTCTTCCTCTGATACGAGCCGGGTACGAGCTGCCGGGAGTTCAGGCTCTCGTCGAGCGCGGGGTCGAGATGGTGCAGCAAGCCGAAGGTCCCGATGAACGCCAGCGGAAGCGGTGGTGGACAATTCTCGCCGAAGCGCGCAGCGGCGATCGCTGGCGCAATGTGACGATCATGGGGCGGGACGTCTACGGTCTGACGGCCGAGCTTCTCGCGTCGGCGGCGATGATGATGGCACAGGAGGACTACGGGCGCAGTGGAGTGCTCGCGCCGGTGCAGGCCGCGGACGTCGACTGGCTCGAGAAACGGCTACTGGAGTGCGACTGCACTATCGAAACCTACGCGCCGACGACCTCGACATAAAGCCACAGGAAGGGAGAGGGATGGGAGCGAGACTTCGCTACGCGAAGGTCATTGATCGCAAGCTGTTCTTCGACCAAGGCGGGAAGCTCCATCCCGGACTCGAGAGCGTGATCCTTGTCGACGGCGAGCCATCCGTAGCCGGCGCGTTCATGGTCTTACGCGCATGGGCCGACGACCGCGGCAGCGCGACGGAGCAGTGGCGAATTCAGGGGCCGAGCGGAACCATCTACTCCAGCGTCCCTCGCGAGATGCATCTCGCGACCAAGACACACATGGAGCGGCTTCAAGACGAGATCTCTGACCTCAAGATCGAGCAGGTCGAAGGCAACTACTCGGTGGCCTTCCTGCTCGACGACGAAGAGGTCGCCCGCGTGCCCTTCAGCGTCCGGTTGGTCGGCGACGCCGATCGATAGCGCACGACCCCAGCCGCGAGAACGCCGGCCCCTTCGGGCCGGCGTTTCGTTTGAAAGGGGCGGGAGTCTCCGACGCTCGGGCAGTGCGTCGGATGGCTGCGGCGGCGAATGCGACTAGGACCCCCGCCCTTACGGAAGTCTGGGCGCGGGGGCGAAGGTAGGCCAATAGCCAAATCGCATCATTTTGTGAGCGCGTAGATAACTAGTTCCCCAAGGCGGCCAAATTCGGTCACCAGCCACATAAGAAACACACTTCTGTCGCGATCGCCCGAGACGATGGCGTGTAACCGCGTCGCGCGACGCTACGTCCAAGGTGGCGAGTGGGCGAAAACAGCCCCCTAAAACGGAGGTAGCAACGTGTACGAGTTCGCAATCGTTGTGCTGCTCGGCATCGGGTCGTTCAAGCTGGTCGACATGGTGGGCGAATACCTGAACCTGTCGAAGATCACCACGCTGTTCACGATCGTCGTCGGAGTACTGGTTGCCTGGGCGCTCGACTTCTCGCTGTTCACGCAGTGGGGCGTGGAGGTTCGCTCCGAGGCACTCGGCTACGTCGGCACCGGTCTGATGATCGCCGCCGCCGGCTATGCCGCTCCGAAGGTCTTTGACCACGTCGCCGAGGTCATCGGCCGTCCCCGTGGGACGGACACGCACATCAAAGCCGCCTAGCTTCACCGCTACGGGTGACGAGGGGCCTCCCCAGGGGGGTCCCTCGTCGCGTCTGGCCGAGCCCAGCAGGTCTGTGGTCGAATGCTCAATGAAAAGGGCACAGCGGCCGATAGAGCCAGGGCATGACGAGACTCAGCGACACCCGACGTCTAGAGCAGGGGCTGACGTACGTTCGCCTCTTCGGCGTGGTGTCCGCCGTGGCGGCCATCGCCACCACCGGGGGGTGGCCCCAGCACTCCACCGAGCGGCTCGCGTGGATCACCATGGTCTTCTTCGCGCTGGGCGTCATGACGATATGGGGCGCCTCCGCCCGGCTCAGCACGCCCCGGGATCACGACCGGCTTGCGGGCGTAGCGTTCGTCTTCGACGGCCTGATCATCAGCGCAATGGTGTGGATCTTTGCCTGGGAAACCCCGTACGTGGCATGGGCACTGCTCCTGCTCATCCCACTCGAGGGGGCCATCAAGTACAGGTTGCCGGGCGCACTCATCTCCGGGGTGGTCGCCGCGTTCCTGTTCGTTCCGCAAAGCCTGCATAGGACGGACCTCACCGGCGAGACCTTCGATCTGAGCACCTACATCTTCCTGGTGGGACTCATGGGTTTGATGGCCGGCGCCACCGGTGTGATGGCGGAGAACTGGCGCCGGCAGAAAACCGCATTCGAGGGTCAGGCGCTCGCTCTCGCCGACGCCGACCGCATCAAGGATCGATTCCTCGCGATCACCTCGCACGAGTTTCGGGGGCCGCTCACCGCGATAATCGCAGGCGTCGACACCGTCAGCAAGAGGCGCGACCGCCTGACACCCGAACAGCTCGACAAGATGCTCGAGATGGTGTCGGGACAGGGCCAGCAACTCGCTCGACTCGTAGACGACTTATTGATCACGTCACAGCTGCAAGCTCACACCCTCAGCCTGCAGTCCGATTGGTGCGATCTTCAGATCACGATCGATCGAGCGCTCGAGGCCGCCGCCTCGAAACGTCGCGACCATCAGCTCGAGGTCTTCGTCGAGCCATTGTTGTGCGTCCTCGATCCCTCGCGTACCGGTCAGATCGTCCGCAACCTCGTCGAGAACGCTTACAAGTACTCGGAGGAGAGAGCGCGGGTTGCGGTTACGGCAAAGGCGAGCGAGCACGGCGTGGCCATTCAGATCGAAGACGAGGGCCCGGGGCTCCCTCAGGATCGACGCCACGAGCTGTTCGAGGCCTTCACTAGACTCCACGAAGCCTCCAGCACCGATGGGGTGGGGCTGGGGCTCTACGTCGTCAGTCAGCTCGTGAACGCAATGGGGGGCCACATCGACGTCAAGTCGTCGTCGCAGGGCACCACCTTCTCGATCTACATCCCATGCGAGACGCGCCCGTCGCCGGCACCCACTCTCGGTCTCGTCGCCGACGATGAGGCGTCCGGCTAGAACCCGCTAAATCCAGCGGCCCGTCGGGGCTCGCCCGTATGGTCGAAATCATGGAACAGACGCTTCTCAACCTGTCGCCTTCGAGCGCCAGTGACTTCAAGAGCTGCCCCCTCAAGTTCAAGTTCCGCTCGATCGACCGGCGGCCCGAGCCCACCTCCACGGCGGCGGCACGGGGCTCTCTGGTTCACGCCGTGCTCGAACGGCTCTTCGCGAGGACCCTCGACTGCTTACGGCAAGCCGGCTCGAGTGGTGGGTCGAGTACGAGCTCGCCGATCTCCATCTGCGTGGAGTCGTCGACCGCGTCGAGGAGCTCGACGACGGTTCCTGGGTTCTAACCGACTACAAGACCGGCCGCGTGCCCGGCGAGATGCGCGAGACCAACGCGTTCTTCGGCCTTCGCTTCTACGCACTGGTCTGCTGGCGAGCGTTCGGCGTCATTCCCAAGGAGATTCGCCTCGTCTATCTGGCCAACCCTTCGGTTCTCACGCTCAACCCCCACGAGCAGATGCTGCTCGCCTTCGAGCGCCAGATGGTCGCGCTGGGAAAGGCCATCAGGCGGGCGAGCGAACGCGACGACTGGCGACCGAGCCCTTCGCCGCTGTGCATGTCGTGCTCGTTCCAGGACCTCTGCCCCGCGTGGTCGCCCGCCTGAGTCTGTTCGCTACCCAGATGCAACGAGGCCGCCCCCTGAGGGGCGGCCCGTGGGCTGCAATACGAGAGTGGCTAGGAAGCCGTAGCGCTCTTGGGAAGCATGCGGGTCATCTTGGTCCCGCACACGGGGCACTGGCCCTGAGCCGCCTTGGAGCCGTTGGCAAGCTCCTTGACCTCACCCTCGAAGTCACGCTTCTCGCGGCACTTGACGCAGTAGCCGTTGTAGGTCTCCGCCATGGATGTCTCCTCTCTGGGACATGTTCATCGGCCTGGTGATACCCATGGTGCCACCTATCGACGCCTGGGGCGCGGATTGCAACTACGCTCCGTAGTTTCGAAAATGGCGGAATCGCCCTACATATTCGCTTACGGTCACTCTTCGTAGTCATGTGGGAAAGGACTTCGCTTGCCCCCTGCCTGGAGATGGGGTGAAGTGGGCCTTCGGGGCGCATCCGGGCCCCGCAAGCTCATCGAGCCCAGGGGGGAGGACCACCACATGAGAAGGGTCACGGCGCCGCGCGGCGGGGAGCTCACCTGCAGGGGGTGGCCCCAAGAGGCGGCCATGCGCATGCTGATGAACAACCTCGACCCCGCAGTCGCCGAGCGGCCCGACGACCTCGTCGTATACGGGGGCACGGGGCGCGCCGCCCGCTCGTGGGAGGCGTTCGACGCGCTGGTGGCCTCGCTGAAGGATCTCGGTGGTGACGAGACCCTGCTAGTCGCCTCGGGCAAGCCGGTGGGGATCTTTCGTACCCACGAGCGCGCCCCGCGCGTACTGATCAGCAACGCCATGCTGGTGCCGGAGTGGGCGACGGCGGACGAGTTCAACCGGCTCGAGGCGGCGGGGCTCACCATGTACGGGCAGATGACCGCGGGCTCGTGGATCTACATCGGCACGCAAGGGATCCTCCAGGGCACGTACCAGACGTTCTCGGCAGTCGCCGAGAAGCGGTTCGGCGGGACGTTGCGTGGCCGTGTCGTCCTGACGGCGGGCCTCGGTGGCATGGGCGGTGCGCAGCCGCTGGCGATCACTATGAACGACGGCGTCGCGCTGTGCGTCGAAGTGGATCCCGCGCGGATCCAGCGCCGGATCGAGCACGGGTACCTCGATGTGGCGGCGGCCTCGCTCCACGAGGCGCTGGACCTCGCGGAAGACGCGCGCGAGAGCGGAAAGGCCCTGTCCATCGGCGTTCCGGGCAATGCCGCCGACCTCTTCCCCGAGATCGCGCGACGCGCGTTCGCGGTCGACGTCGTAACGGATCAGACCTCTGCGCACGACCCCCTCAACGGGTACGTCCCGCAGGGATACTCGCTGGAGGACGCGGCCGAGCTCCGCGCGAAAGACCCGCAGCGCTACGTCGAAGAGGCGCGGGCCTCGATGGCCGTGCATTGTCATGCGATGGTCGAGATGCAACGCGCCGGCGCCGAAGTGTTCGACTACGGCAATAACCTCCGCGGCGAGGCACTGAAAGGCGGGTTCACCGACGCGTTCAGCTATCCGGGCTTCGTCCCCGCCTACATCCGGCCGCTGTTCTGCGAAGGCAAAGGCCCGTTCCGCTGGGCGGCGCTGTCGGGCGAGCGGGCCGACATCCACGCGACGGACCTCGCGGTGGTCAAGCTTTTCCCGCACGACGACGGATTGCAGCGCTGGCTGAAACTCGCCGCGGAGCGGGTGAAGTTCCAAGGCCTGCCCGCGCGGATCTGCTGGCTCGGCTACGGCGAGCGGCATCAGGCCGGGCTCGCGTTCAACGAGCTCGTTCGACGGGGCGATGTGAAGGCGCCGATCGCGATCGGACGGGACCACCTCGACGCGGGCAGTGTCGCCTCTCCGTACCGCGAGACCGAGTCGATGCGCGACGGCTCCGACGCGATCGCCGACTGGCCGATCCTGAACGCCCTCCTGAACACCGCCGCGGGAGCGACGTGGGTGAGCGTGCACCACGGTGGAGGTGTCGGGATCGGCAACTCGCTCCATGCCGGCATGGTCGTCGTCGCGGACGGCACGGACGCTGCCGCGGAGCGCCTCGAGCGCGTGCTGACCACCGATCCGGGCACCGGCGTGCTCCGCCATGCGGACGCCGGGTACGAGGAGGCCCTCGCGACGGCGCGCGAGCACGACCTCCGCGTTCCCGGTCGCGGCGAGTAGCGCTCGCCTTTCAGGGCGGTCGGCCCGGCGAGCGGTGGTGC
>JBOGWV010000175.1:0-5025 GCA_050693975.1 Actinomycetota bacterium | reverse complement strand
CCTCGGCTTCGAGCGGGCCTCGGACGGCGAGCCTGCTAGGCGACGCCGGACACCGAGGTCGCAGGCTTACCTCGGGCCGACGGCCGTCAGCTTAGGGACGGCAACCGTGCATTACGCAGCGGCAGTTAATTGGTTTCCGAGAGAGATTTTCGAGATCACTCGGAGTTCTCGGCTCGCTTCTCCTATCTCGGTCCCATCAAGGTCGATACCTGTTCAGCCCCATGATCGGACCCCTCTGACCAGGACCTCTTCCCCGGAGCCAGAAGCGTTTTCAAAGTTCCCACGGATACTTGTATGACGAATCCGTGACTCAGAATCTTAGAACAGATAGGCACCAACCCGCATTCCAGAAGGGAGCAACGGTGGCTGCAGCCTCCTGTCGCCTGAGGCGCTTCTGACTCTTTGAGCCAAACCCGGCTCGAAATACCCAACCAAACGGACCTTCATGTCCCTGCCTGCTCTCGATGGTAAGCGACGCGTTGTGATCGAGCACGAAGAAGTCCCTCGCGACGCGCCTTTCTGATCTCCTCAGCGCGGCCGGTGTGCTCGTCCTCGGGTGTCACGTAACCGATGCCGGCGTGCAACCTGACAGTGTTGTAGTGGACACGTTGGCGTTCCAGCTCGATCTCGAGCTCGACCGGATCACGGATCTGCTCGAGGTGCGGTAACTCGCCCTTCAGGTGCCCAAAGAACGACTCGACCGGTGCCTGGTCGGTCGGCGTCCCGGGACGACCGAAGTGCTGCACGATCGAGCACAGCGCCATGTACTCCGCGGTGGTGCCCGATGTCATCTGGGGCCCGTTGTCTGAGACCGCGAGCAGGATCGGGAGCTGCGCCTCCTCCTCGACCGGGGACAGGGCGCGTCGCTCGATCTCGGGCATGAGCCCTTCGGCTTGAAGCGCGGCGTCGAACACGACTTTCACCTGGGTCGAGGACTCCTCGGAGGTCACCAGTGTCGCGATCCACTTGCGCGACACGAGGTCGATGATCGCAAGCGCGATCCGCGTGGCCCGGGGGAAGTGCGTCGCGTCCCATCCCCACACCTGGTTGGGCCGGTATTCGACCCAGTCGGGCCACGGCTTTCGTGGCAGCGGCTCTCTTCTCGGCGGGCCGAGCAGCACAACCCCATGGGCCACAAGGACCCTGTAGAAGGTCGATTCCGAGACGTAGACGGCATCCTCGCGCGACCCTCGGTGGGCGAGCTTGCGATGGGAGCGGTCGATCTCTCCCCACTCGTCCGAGATGGCGAGGATCGCGGTGACCTCCCAGGCGAGCAGCCCGTGAACCGGGTTGCCGCCGGGCGCAAGATCGGCAAGCCGGTCCTCGGCGCGGCGTCTGATCCAGCGCGCCACGCGCCAGTCATCGATCTCGAGCACACACGCCGCGCGCCGCTGCGACCAGCCCTGCGTGATCGCGTGGTCGACGAGATCCAGCAGCCCGGCCTTGACGTTCTCGTCCACGCGAGCTGGGACCCGGCCGGTCAGTCCCAGCGCCCTTTTCCCTTGATATGCAGGTGATCCTTGCCGGTGAATCCACCACTTCCTTGCTCTGCTGTTGCAAAGTTCTCTCAAGCCTCAACCAAGGAGAGCACCGGTGAGCTGGACTCCCGAACTTGTCCGATCGATTCCCTGCCCGGGCCCCGAGTCCCTCGCGCTCGGACACCCTCTCGTTGATGGCTACCTCGCGTTCATTGGCGCGCGGGCACGATCCAACACGCACTTGGCGACTGCATACGACCTCAAGGTGTTCTTCACAGTTGTCGCGAAGGAGCCAGTCGACGTGACCCCCACCGACGTGCTGGCCTTCATCGAACAGCAGCGCCGGCCCCGCCAAGGGGCGAACGTGTTGCGGCTGGAGGACGGCGAGGCAGGGCTGTCGGCGCGCACGATCAAGCGTCGGATCTCGACCGTCTCGGGCCTCTTCTCCTACCTCATGGTGCGCGGCGACATCGCCTCGAACCCTGTGCCGCGCGGACTCGCCACCCGTCGGGCATTGCACGGCGGCAAGCGCGAGACGGTGCCCTTGCTGCGGGTGCCGCGCGCGTTGCCGCGCGTGGTGACCGCGGATGATGGAAGCGCGCTCCTGGCTGCGCTGCGTACGCGCCGCGACCAAGCGATGGTTCAGACGATGCTGCTTGGGGGGCTGCGCCGGTGCGAGATCCTGGGTCTAAGGCTCGAGGATCTCAAGCCCGGACAGAACCGGGTGTTCGTGGCCGAGGGCAAGGGCGGTCACCAGCGCGTCGTTCCGCTGTCGCCGCGCTGCTTTCAAACCGTCGGTGATTATCTCGATCACGAGAGACCGCGCACATCGCAGACCGACCGTGTGTTCGTTGTGCTCAAGGGACCTCATCGCGGACGGCCGCTGACCGCGTCGGGAGTGGACGAGATCATCCGCGGAGCCTGCAGGAGGGCGGGGATCGACAAGATCACGTGTCACCAACTGCGGCACACCTGTCTGACCAGGCTGCGAGAAGCCGGCATGGCGCTGGAGGCGGTGCAAGCTCAAGCAGGCCACGCGTCGATCGAGTCGACCCGCATCTACTTGCATCTCACGAACGACTGGCTCGCCGGCGAGTACATGCGCGCCGCCGAAGCGATCGCGGCTCAGGCCATCGAGGCGGATTCATGAGCTCGCCTGCTCGCGAGATCTTGGATGTGTGCGCTGTCATCGATAGCTATTTCGCTCATCTCACCGCCCTGGGGGCTAAGCTCGATCAGAGCGAGATCGCCAGTGCGAGGGTGTGGTGTCGCCGCTTCGGCAGTCCACAAGGGTTCGCGGCCGTATCGCTCGAAGATCAGCTCGATGTCCCCAGGCACGCGCTCCGGTTCATCGACTGGCTCATCGCGACCCAACAGCTCGTCGTTACCGCGGACTACGTGATGGCGCGCAGACCTAAGCTCGGACTTCTCTACAACAGGTTCCACGCCGATTTCCATGCCGCGTTCGTCTCCGGAGCGGCCGAACTCGGCTTTGAAGGCCAGTCCGCAGATAGGCAGTGGACGGCCCTGGCCCAGGCGTGCGCCGTCACCGGGGCGGCACCGGAGCGCATCTCGGTGGAACGGCTCATTTCGGGATGCGATCGCATCATCGACGCGGCGTCGCGTCTGTGGAGCAAGGAAACTGGACACAACATCGCGGCGGCGGCGTTCGGGCTGGAGGCGACCTTGTTCCATCTCGGCGTCATTGAGCGTGTTGTCACGACCAAGCACCGACGCACGCGCGCGCGGTCTCGCGACGAGAAGTGGGCCGACATACCGGCAGAGCTCGCCGCGACCTTCCTCCACTATCTCGACCACATGGCCGTCAGCATGCGATCGGCGACCATCGAGCGCTACGAGGTGTGGCTGCGGGCCTTCGCCGTCTTCCTCACGCAGCTCGACCCACCGGTCATTCGCGTCGCGGACGTCGAGCGCACCCACATCGAGGGCTACAAAATCCATCTCGCCCAGCGCGCTAGCGGGCGCGGCAAGCCGCTCAACTCGAGCAGCGTGCGGGACAACCTCATCGTCCTTCGCGTCTTCTTCGACCGTCTCATCGAGTGGGACCACTCGGACGCCCCTGCTCGCTGCCCAATCTTCTCCGGCGATATCCCGATCAAGAACAAGCCGCTGCCGAAGTTCCTGGACGACGCTTCGTCTGCCAAGGTCTTGCGGACGGCGCGCGATCACCCCGACCTCTTCACCCGGGTCTGCGTCGAGGTGCTCGCTCGCACCGGGCTGAGACGCTCTGAGCTGCTCGGGCTCACCATCTCCGCGATCGTCCAGATCGGCAGCAGTTGGTGGCTCAAGGTGCCGGTGGGCAAGCTCCACAACGACCGCTTCATCCCACTGCACCCAAACGTCAAGGCATTGCTCGACGAGTGGCTCGCAGTGAGGCCGGCCGTCCGCTCCGAGCTGATGTTCGTCGAGCATGGCCGGCCCATCGGTGTGGGTCGTGTCAACGCGGCAGTGAAGGACGTGGCCGCGCGGGCGGGACTGGGCAAGGTCACTCCGCATCAGCTGCGTCACACACTCGCCACGCAGGCCATCAACCGCGGCATGAGCCTCGAGGCGATCGCTGCTCTGCTCGGTCACCAATCGATGGACATGACGTTGACCTACGCACGCATCGCCGACCGCACCGTCGCGGACGAGTACTTCGCGGTCTCGGAGAAGGTCGAGGCGCTCTACGACAAGACCGAACAACTCCCTGCCGACGCGGAAGGGCTCAAGATGGCGTCGCTCCGGCGCGAGATGCACGAGCGCATGCTCGGCAACGGCTACTGCTCCCGGCCGCCGGAGCTCGACTGCCAGTTCGAGTCGATCTGTGAGTCGTGCACGTTCTTCCGCACCACGATCGACTTTCTTCCGACCCTCAGGCGCCAGCGAGATGACGCCGCGGCCAAGGGTCAGAGTGCCCGCCGAGACCTGTTCGATGGGCTCATTGCAAGAGCGGATGAGGAGGCCTCCTGATGGTTGCTCTTGACAGGATCACCCGCATAACCCCGGTGGAGATGGAGCTCACATGCCTGCTCGGTCACCGTCTCGCGCAACCGCTCGATCTCGGCCTTGGCTGCTTCGAGATCCCGCTCGGCCGGGGACTTGCCCGGGCGTCCCGGTGCTGAGCGCGCAAGACCATCGAGCGCGGCCTGCTTGGCGACATTGGTGATCTTGATGACCGTCGAACGGTCGACTCCCCAACGATCCGCGATCTCGCGTTGTGAAGCCTCGCGCGCGACGACCTCGAGCCACACTTGATACTTCTCCTGAGTACTCAGACGCCGTCGCCGACGATCCTTGCTCGCGCCGTTCTGGCTTGCCATACTCCAACCACCACCTCCCGTCGGATCCCACGACCCGATCTCATCAGTGGTTGGGTATTTCTTTCGGGATTTGTCTCACGAAGTCAGACGCAATACACCCGGATCGGACCGATGGAGCCGAGTACCCGCGCCGGCCCTACCTCCATTCATGAGCGCTGTGCAAGGAGTCCGGTGTTGTCAGTTCTTTTATTTCCGCAGCTAAAGGCACATGCCGTGGGCCCCCA